>CALNEX010000024.1 GCA_939791845.1 uncultured Mediterranea sp.
CATGGGCATAACGGCATACAGTAAAAGTTTTCGTATTCTCATTTTACTCTGTTTTAGCCGTTAATAATTCTTATGCAGCGGGTTGCTCTTCAGCGGGAGTCTCGTCCTCAGCGGGAGTGTCAGGAGTTTCGGGAGTCTCACCCTCGCTCATGCCCAGCAACGTGTTCAAGTGTTCCTTGTATTGCTCGGCCAAAGCTTGCTGGATGTTCAACTGTTCGGTAATTTGAGCAATCTTCATGTCTATCAGAGCCAAAGCACTGTCTATGCTAACGCCATTTTCAGTAGCCTCGGTGTTTACATTGTAAGAGACAACTTCGATATATAGCCGTTGATTTGTAATAGGATCGGTGTAACATACACGACTAGTAGACTGCACGAATTCAATGCCTGTAGCAGTGTAAGCTTCAATCAGAGCTTCCAATTCCTTGATGGTTGCTGAGCAATCGTCAAGCTTTTCCTGCACGTTGGCTACGCCATTCACAATATCCTTGATGTCTCCATAAGAACCTTCACCCGTTTCGGTAACTTCCCACTTTTGAGTAGTCGTGTTTTCTTCGTACTTAAATCCGAGGTCAGCCAACTGAACATCAAACTCTTCAGCTGCATCCTGAGCCTCTACGTATTCCTTGGCAGGAGTTTCCAGTGCTGCGATGGCATCCGTATATTTCTTTTGGTTTTCGGCTTTGTTGAATTCAGCCAAAGCAGCCGTGTATTCCTTCTGGAGTTCGGTAATCTCAGTCTGCTTTGCAGTGAATGTATTTAAATTAGCCTTGGCTTTAATCTCCAATGACTTAACTTGGGCGAGTTTGCCTTCATAGCTTTCATCTTCAGAAATCGTGCTGCCATCGCTTAATTTGCCACCTGCTTTCAAAACTTCTTGGTCCTCGATTGCTTCCTTGGACTGATCAATCAAAGTTTGATCTTTTGCATCATCACCCAAGGCTTCTTGGCCGTCTATGACCTTTTCCAATCTTTCGATTTCCTTGTCTGCTTCTGCGATTTTGGCTTCATAATATGCTGCATAGTTTTTAACGCCATTGACAGTTTCATAAGCCTTGTTTCCAATATTCGCCGTATAAGCAGGCTCAGAAGTCATGTCTTCCACGTCAAGCAGTTCGCCCTTTATCAACTCAATGTTGTCGGCAGCCGTTTCCAAAGCATCGGCAAATGCATTGTCCATCTCGAGCGTAGCCAATTCAACCGTGGTGGGAACAACGGCATATTCGTTATTGAAAGTAAAGCTGTAGGTTTTACTACCTATTGTTGCTACCTCACAAACATTTCCCCATTTCAGTTCATAAGCATCCCTTGCATCTTCGGCAAGTTCAACATCTTCGTTCGTCACAAACCCAGTAAGGGAGAGGCCATTAAACATGGTGTTGCTTTGAATATCGTCCAACTCCATAGCCGCCAATACGAAAGCAAAGGAAGTCCCCTTTTTCAAATCGTCGTAGGCTTCTACGAACTCCTTCTTTTTGGTGTTCTCCGTTGCTTTGGCGGTATTTGCCTTGTTGTTAGCAATGTCATATGCTTGCGCTTCCAAGTCATCCATCATTGCAAGATATTCATCCATGCTAGGAGTAGCTTCCTGGATGGACTGCAGCTTGGCAAGTTTACGTTTTTCGTCAGCTAGGTCTCTGTTCCACTCGGCAACGGCTTGGTTCACAGCTTCCGTGGCCGTGATTTGGTCGGCTTGCAGTTTTGCCTTTTCAATCTGCTCCTTCAAGATAGATTCATTCAGGGCATAAACTTTATTCAAGGCACCGCTGTAACGGTTGTATGCAGTCTGTATGGCAGTATTCTCATTAGCCCACAGATTGTTTTCATACTGTGCCTTCATGGAATTCCAATAAGCCACCTTTGCCTCCCACATGGCCTGCAGGGCGGCAATTTGGTAGTTGAATTCCTCTTGTGCCTGGCGGATTTGTTCCTCAATCCGCGAAGCCTTGGCTTGTTCCAATGCAGCCTGTGCCTGCCTCAATTGGGCTTCTGCAGCAGCAATGAGAGCTTCTGCTTCAGCTTGTGCATTTTGATAAGCAGCCAAAGCCCGTAACTGTTCCGCCTTAGCTCCGCGCAGGTCGGTAACCGATGCGGATTCGTTGTCGTCCACGCAAGCCCCCAGGGACAACGCGCCCAAGAGCACTGCAACCATCATTAATTTCTTCTTCATACCTCTAAAAAATTAATATTAGTAATTAAACATTTAGATGAATAAATGAGGATTCGTCACTCTCTCCTTAGTGGTTCCTCTCTCACTTTTTTCATATTTTTGGGCAAATATAAGTGATATAAGTTAAACTAAGATATTTCTTATGTATCCACTTTGGACACACTGCGCATTTTTCTTTAAAATTCCTTTCTTTTCACCCCCATTTCACTGCTGTAGAGACGCGGCGTGCCGCGTCTCCTGATACGAACTGCATGTATAGAGGCAAAAGGCCGACAGGAAAGATGAAAGGATGCAGGGCGGTATATTGGGGGGTACGGCGAAACATGCAGGGAGACGCGGCACGCCGCGTCTCTACAAAAGGAAACCATTATATAATAAGGTGTCATAAAAGAATTGGGAACAGGCCTGTTGTAGAGACGCGGCGTGCCGCGTCTCCTGGTACGAACGCCATGCACGGGGACAGGAGGCCGACAAGACGAATGAAAGGATACAGGGCGGTATATTGGGGGATACGGCGCAACATGCAGGGAGACGCGGCACGCCGCGTCTCTACAGATTGGAATAAATGGGATTTTTCCGACATTTTCAGCACCCCCTTCGGGCAGAACCAATCTTCCTCTTGCGTGATTCTATTTATTTTACAATCAAATCTGAATCAGATGGCTTAAATTAACATAATAAATTGGCCAATTTGGGAAGAAATCTCTTTTATATTGGTTAAATGTTGACAAGATTATTTGATTGTGATATTTTGTAATTGTGTGTTATCCAAATGTGTAAAATTATTATGTGTAAAAATTATAAACCATTATCCATTTCTTCTTTGCCATTCCTTCGTTTCTCCTCTCTTTTTGGTCTCTTTTTCCTCTCTTTTTGGTCTCTTTCGGGAAAGGCGGGGAAAAGGTGGCATAAAAGGCTTGCAAAAGTTAACGGAATATGCAGGTGTAGAGGAATAAATATTTACTCCAAATAGATGCTGCGTGGTGGTGTATAGGCAGACATGGGGTGTTGTACTGGGAGACGCGGCGTGCCGCGTCTCTACGCGGGTTTGGCATGTCTTGTGTACGGCCCGTGGGTATCTGCTGCTGTAGAGATGCGGCGTGCCGCGTCTCCTGATGCGAACCGGATTGGGTGCTGCACGCTGTATTGGCGGATATGGGACGATGTAGTGTATAAGGTGAATAGGGAGTGATCACGTCCGTTCGCCCAGCCAGTGGTCGATGAGCCTTCGGGCGATGCTGAGCTTCTGCGGCAGTTCGGGCAGGTGGTCGCGGTGGTAGAAGGCACCGGCACTCAGCTCCTCGTCCTGCAGCTTGATGGTGCCTCCGGCATAGTCGGCCATGAAGCCCACCATCAGGCCGCTGGGATAGGGCCAGGGCTGGCTGTCGAAGTAGGTGATGTTGCGGACGCGGAGGCCGGTCTCCTCGCGCACCTCGCGCTCCACGCATTGTTCCAGGGTTTCACCCGGTTCGAGGAAGCCGGCCACCAAGCCGTAGAACGTGCCGCGGAAGTTGCGGGCATGCACCAGCAACACCTCGTCCTCGCCGCGGCGGATGAGGACGATGATGGCGGTGGAGATGGGGGGATAGATTTCGTAGCCGCACGCGGGGCACTTCTTCATGATGGGGGCCTTCTGTTCCGTGGGTGTGCCGCAGACGGGACAAAAGCGGCTGTGGCGGTCCCACCAGAGGATTTGGAAAGCCTTGCCCGCTGCCTTGTATTCATTGAGGGGCAGGTAGTCGAACGAAGCACGCAATCCCACCATCAGCCGGGTGTCATCCTCCGCTATCTCGTGGTCGATGTCGGAGGTCCGGATGGTGGAACCGTTGGGCAGCAGTACTTGGTGCGAAGGCCTCTGGCCGGGCAGCGTGTCGGGCAGTTCGCTGTCGTAGGGGACGTGGTATTTCCCGTCCCCGTCCTTTAGCAGCAGCAGCCGGTCGTTGTGGAAGATGTAGTCCTGCATGGGGATTATTTCTTCACGGGGATTTTCTCTACCCGCCGCTGGTGGCGTCCTCCTTCAAATTGGGCCGTGAAGAAGGCTTCCATGATGGCGTCCGCCTGCTCGTTGCTGATGAAACGTCCGGGCATGGCCAACACGTTGGCATCGTTGTGCTGGCGGGAGAGGGCGGCCAGTTCGGGTTGCCAGCAGAGGGCGCAACGCACGCCCTGGTGCTTGTTCAGGGTCATGCTGATGCCTTGTCCGCTGCCGCAGATGGCAATGCCGGGATAGCATTCGCCGGATTCGACGGCTTCGGCCATCGGGTGGGCGTAGTCGGGATAGTCACAGCTCTCTTCGCTGTAGGTGCCGAAGTCCTTGTAGGGCCATCCTTTGGCTTCAAGCCATTGTTTGACATGTTGTTTCAGCGGGAATCCGGCGTGGTCGGAGCAAAGTCCGATGGGTTTCATTGTTTCTTGCATGATGTATGATAGGGAATAATGACAGCGCGCAGAGGGCGGTCTTGGTGTCCTCTGCGCGCTTTGTTATTGTTTAGAGCATGGCTTTCACTTGGTTGTAGACATTCTCTGCCGTGAAGCCCAGTTTCTCGTCCAGCACTTTGTAGGGGGCGGAGTAGCCGAAGTAGGGGAGTCCCCAGATCTTGCCGTTGGCGCCTACCAGTCCCTCCAGGGTGACGGGCAGTCCGGCGGTCAGGCCGAATATCTTGGTGCCGTGGGGCAGGATGCTCTCTTGGTATTCGGGCGTCTGGTTGCGGAACAGTCCTTCGGAGGGCACGGAGACGATGCGTACCCGTACGCCGTCCTTGCGCAGCAATTCAGCACCGGCCACCAATGTGGACACTTCCGAACCGGAGGCCAGCAGGATGATGTCCGGGTTCTCGTCCGAGTCGGCCACGATGTAGGCACCCTTGGCAGCTTGGGCATAGTCTGTTCCGGCCGGCAGGTTGTTGACATTCTGGCGGGAGAAGATGAGACCCGTGGGGGTCGTGGTGTTCTCCATGGCCAGCTGCCAGGCCACGGTGGCTTCTTCCACATCGGCAGGACGGAGCACCAGCATGGAGTTGTGTCCCTTGTGGTTCTGCACTTTCTCCATCAAGCGGATTTGGGCTTCCTGTTCCACGGGTTGGTGCGTGGGGCCGTCCTCACCCACCCGGAAGGCATCGTGCGACCAGATGAACTTGACGGGCAATTCCATCAGGGCTGCCATGCGGATGGCGGGCTTCATATAGTCCGAGAATACGAAGAACGTGCCACAGGCGGGGATGACGCCGCCGTGCAGGGCCATGCCGATGCAGCAGCAGGCCATGGTCAGCTCGGCCACGCCGACTTGGAGGAAAGCACCGCTGAAATCGCCTTTGGTGAAGGCGTGGGTCTTCTTCAGGAAGCCGTCCGTCTTGTCCGAATTGGAGAGGTCGGCATCGGCCACAATCATGTTTTCTACTTGGGTGGCCAACAGGCCCAGCACGGTGGCCGAGCCGTTGCGGGTGGGGCCATCGGGCTTTTGCTGGATGCTGTTCCAGTCTATGGGCGGAACCTTGCCGGAGAAGAACTGCTCCAATTTGGCAGCCTTTTCGGGGTTGGCCTTGGCCCATTCGGCCTTGACGGCATAGTGCTTGGCCACGATTTCTTTCAGTTCGGCGGCACGCTTGGCATAGAGTTCGGCCACTTCGGGACGGATGACGAACGGATTTTCCGGGTCACCGCCCAGGTTCTTGACGGTGTTGATGTAGGCATCTCCACCCAGTGGGGCACCGTGCGTGGCGCAGCAAGCCTCGTAGCTGGTGCCATCGGCGCGGCGGGCACCTTTGCCCATGACGGTGTGTCCGATGATGAGGGTGGGGCGTTCCGTTTCGGCCTTGGCCTCGGTCAGGGCGTTGCGGATGGCGTCCGGGTCATTGCCATCGATGGTGATGGTTTTCCAGCCCCAGGCTTCGTATTTCTTGGCAGTGTCCTCGGTGGTCACTTCCTTGGTTTCGGTGGAGAGCTGTATGTCGTTGGCGTCGTAGAACATGATGAGGTTGTCCAGGCCCAGCGTGCCGGCAATGCGACCGGCGCCTTGGGAGATTTCCTCCTGGATGCCTCCATCGGAGATGAAGGCGTAGATGGTCTGCGGCATCACTTCGGGGAAGCGTGCTTTCAGGAATTTGGCGGCAATGGCGGCTCCCACGGCAAAGGTGTGTCCCTGTCCCAGCGGACCGGAAGTGTTCTCGATGCCATGCATGACGTCCAGTTCAGGGTGTCCGGGCGTTGGGCTGCCCCATTGGCGGAATTGCTTCAACTCGTCCAGCGTGAACTTGCCGGCCAGTGCCAACGTGGCATAAAGCATCGGCGACATATGCCCCGGGTCGAGGAAGAAGCGGTCACGGCCTTCCCAGGTGGGGTTCTCGGGGTCGTACACCAGGAATTCAGAGAAAAGCACGTTGATGAAGTCGGCACCGCCCATAGCACCGCCCGGGTGGCCGGATTTGGCTTTTTCAACCATTGCGACAGACAGGATGCGGATGTTGTCTGCTGCGAGGTTCATAAGTTTGCTGTCATTCATATCTGTAAAAGTTGATGAATATTTGGTTCTTTAAATTGGCTCTTACGGGCATTATTTGCTGCAAAGATAGGCGTTTATGCCCAATAATCTTCCACAAAAGGCATCTTTTCTTTGGTCGGAGCGTGTGAAGAGACAAAAAAAGACGCGGATTTCGCGGTTGTCACGGTCCATTTGATGAAAAGAAACCGTTGAATCCGCGCAATCCGCGTCTGAAAAATAGCGAGAGATCAACTTATTCCAATCTGCGGGCGCCGTCGCTGATGACCACGTCGTAGATCTTCGGGCTTCTGTTGAACTTCTTCTTGAATTCCTCCTTGGCTTTTTCAATGAAGGTGCTGTACAGTTCTTCCTTCACCAGGTTGATGGTGCATCCGCCGAAGCCGCCGCCCATGACGCGCGAACCCGTGACGCCGCAGTCGAAAGCCAGGTCGTTCAGGAAGTCCAGCTCTTCGCAGCTCACCTCGTACAGCTTGCTCATGCCGTAGTGGGTTTCGTACATCTTTTGGCCTACTGTCTCGTAGTCGTCCTTTTCCAAGGCAGCGCAGACATCCAGCACGCGTTGGATTTCTTCAATCACATATTCGGCGCGCTTGTAGTCTTCTTCGCTGACTTCGGCCTTCACCTCTTGCAGCATTTCCATGGTGCAGTCGCGCAGGAATTCCACGTTCTCGTGCTTCTTCTGGATGGCGGCAACCACGTTCTCGCAGCTCTGGCGGCGCTTGTTGTAGGCCGAGGAGGCCAATTCATGCTTCACCACGGAGTCTACCAATACCAGGCGGTAGCCCTTCGGCTCGAAATGGTAGTACTGATACTCCAGCGAGCGGCAGTCCAGGCGGATGAGGTGGTCCTTCTTGCCGAATACGGAGGCAAACTGGTCCATGATGCCGCAGTTGACGCCGCAATAGTTGTGCTCGGTGGCTTGGCCCACTTTGGCCAGTTCGAACTTGTCTATCTTGTTGTCGCCGAACAGGTCATTCAGTGCGTAGGCATAGACGCTCTCCAAGGCAGCCGACGAGGACATGCCGGCACCCAGGGGCACATCGCCTGCAAAGGCCGTGTTGAAGCCCTTCACCTCTACACCGCGCTTGATCATCTCGCGGCATACGCCGAAGATGTAGCGGGCCCAGCTGGCGCGCGGGGCGTCTTCTTCGTTCAGGCCGAACTCCACATAATCTTTCAGGTCGATGGAGTATGCCTTCACGATGTCTGTTCCGTTCGGCTTGATTTCGGCAATCATGCCTTTGTCGACAGCGCCGGGAAATACAAAACCACCGTTATAATCCGTATGTTCACCGATGAGGTTGATGCGTCCCGGAGCCGCATATATGGCTCCTGTAGTTCCGTCAAAGTGTTTGATGAAACGACTTCTTACATGTTCTATATCCATACTGTTTATGTATTTAATGAATAATAATAGGTTGTAGTCTTAATCCACCGGAATGTCCTTGTTGACGTTCTTGCTGCCAATCAGTGCATAGTACAGCAGGTAGGCGGCGCAGAACAATACCACGACGTAGCTGGTGAGGAAGGAGCCTGTGGCATCGGCAACGAAAGCCTGGATGGCAACCAGCACGGCGCAACCGAACACCATTGTCATGAAAGCGCCCGAAGCGATGGCCGTGTATTTGCCAAGGCCTTCAGTGGCCATGTTGAAGATGCCGCCCCACATCACAGAGGTGCAGAGACCTACCAGGATGAAGGCAAAGATGCCCACGGGAATTTCCGCCCAAATCACACTCACATTGGCCCAGTCGATGCCCGGCACGTTGACCTTGATGTCAACCGGGGCGAACATGCCGAACAATACCAGCACGAGGCTGAGCGTGGAGGCTGCCGTAATCATGGCACGGCTGGAAACCTTGCTGCCGATGGCGCTGCCGATGAAACGTCCCACCAGCATCATCAGCCAATAAACGGCCACAATCAGTCCCACAATGCCGGCATCCATGCCCAGACCGGGAGTGGCGGCATCGGGTGAAGAGGACAGGTACTGGAGAATGTAAGTCGGCACGCCTACCTCAATGCCCATATACAGGAAGATGCCCAGGATGCCGAGTCTGAAGTGGCGGAACGAGAAGGCGCTGTATTTGTCTTTCTCCTTCTTCTGCTCCACATGCTGCTGGGGTTCCTGAACCTTGGTGAAGAGCAATACCACGAATGCCAGCACGAAGACGCCCAACGCGATGAACAGGGCAGGAGTGGCATCGGAAATCTTGGCCTTGGCGGCATCGCCAATCAAGGCACCCATGATGATGTAAACGGCCACAGCGGCTGCCGAGTTGAACACACCGCCGATTTGGATAAGCTGGTTACCCTTGTTGCCGCCGCCGCCCAGCAGGTTCAGCATCGGGTTGACCACCGTGTTCAGCATACACATGCAGAAGCCGGAGATGAAGGCGCCTACCAGGTAAACACCGAAGCTCTGGATGCTGTCCCAGCCGCTCATCCATTGGGTGATGACACCCACGATGCCCACAATCAGAGCCAGCAGGGCCGTCTTCTTGTAGCCGTATTTCTTGATCAGCATGCCCGATGGGATACCCATGACCAAATAGGCGATGAAGTTGCCGTAGTTGCCGATTTGTGCCAGCACATTGGATGCGCCGAATTGGTTCTTTACTATGATTGCCATCGGCGAACACAAGTTGGTTACAAAGGCAATCATGGCGAACAGGGCGATCATCATAATAATGGCACCCCACTGTTTTGTTTGGTTACTCATAATGATTTTAGATATGTTTTTGGATTAATAATTATTCATCGCCAAGGATACCGAATTTATAGATGGTGATTTGTTGATATTCGTCGTTGGGCAACAGGACGGCCGACGGGAAGTGGGCCTTGTTGGGCGTGTCGGGGAAGCATTGCGCCTCGAAGCAGACGGCACTCCTTGCAGGGAAGGTGGCCCCGTGGCTGCCGGTGAATCCGTTCAGCCAGTTGCCTGTATAGAGCTGCACGCCGTTTTCCGTGGTAAAGACTTCCATGGTGCGTCCGCTGGCGGGGCATGCGCAGGTGGCGGCAAGGTCCAGTGCGCCGCGCTCGGTCTTGTTCAACACATAGCAATGGTCATAGCCGCTGCCGTTTTTCAGTTGCTCGAAAGGCTCGTCAATCCGTTCGCCGAGCGTGTGCGGGGTACGGAAGTCCATCGGGGTGCCTTCCACTTTCAGTATTTCGCCTGTCGGGATGGATACATCATCGATGGGGACATAGAAATCGGCATTGATGGTCACCACATTGTCCATCACGCTGGGGGTGGGGTTGCCGATGCCTGCCAGGTTGAAGAAACCGTGGTTGGTCAGGTTGACGATGGTCGCCTTGTCGGTGGTCGCCTTATATTCTATGGAAAGGGCGTTGATTTCATCTTCCAGCCGGTAGGTCATCTCCACCTCCAGGTTGCCGGGGAATCCTTCTTCACCATCGGCGGAAGTGTAGCGGAAAATGACGCAAGTAGATGACGGCTGCGTGGCCTCCCAGGCGCGTGCGTGGAATCCCGTGGGGCCTCCGTGTAGCGAGTTGGGGCCGTTGTTGACGGCCAATTGGTGCTCTTCGCCATAAAGGGTGAACCTTCCTTTGGCAATGCGGTTGCCATAGCGCCCGATGGTGGTGCTCAGGAATGGTTCCGGGCTGTGGATGACATGCTCCAGGCTGTCATGCCCCAGGATGACGTTGGCATAGTGGCCATTCCGGTCGGGTACCATTATGGAAAGAATGGCACAACCATAGTTGGTGACTGCGACTTCCATGCCTTTGGCATTGCGCAAGATGAACAGGTCGGTCTTCTGACCGTTGATTACCTGTTGAAAGTCTTCTCTTTTCAGACCTGACATATTCTCTTTTCCAGTGATGACTGTCATATCATGGTATGTTAAAAATTAAATTTTATGCAAATAAAGGGATTTTCTTTTGTTCTCCCAAGTAAATGACAGGAAATGTGGCAAGTCATTTAGGAAAGTTTAGCGTTTGGCAAAATGACGGATTTAATTCACTATTTTTTCACCGTTTCTTTGATATAGAATTTATTTTTTCGTATGTTTGCCGCATAATCAGAGTTAACCACATCATTAACGATTTTATTTTAGACAAATGTATCCTTTAAAGTTTGAGCCTATCCTGAAACAGACGCTTTGGGGAGGCGAGAAAATCATTCCGTTCAAGCATTTGAATGAAACCTTGTCCAATGTGGGCGAGAGTTGGGAAGTGTCGGCTGTGGAAGGCAGCGAGTCCGTTGTTGCCAACGGCCCTGAAAAAGGCATGACCTTGCCCGAGATGGTGCGCCGTTACAAAGAGGAACTGGTGGGCGAAGCCAACTATGCCCGCTTCGGCGAGAAGTTCCCCTTGCTCATCAAGTTCATCGACGCCAAACTGGACCTGTCCATCCAGGTGCATCCGGACGATGCCTTGGCCAAGAAACGCCACAACAGTTTTGGCAAGAATGAAATGTGGTATGTCATTTCCTCCGATCCGGGTGCAAAATTGATTTCCGGCTTCTCCCAGGAAATCACTCCCAAGGAATATAAGGAGCGTGTGCACGATGGTACGTTTGCCGAAGTGTTGCAGGATTGTGCCATCCAGCCCGGCGATGTGTTCTATGTGCCGGCCGGACGTGTCCACGGCATCGGGGCCGGTGCTTTCGTGGCAGAAATCCAGCAGACGTCGGACATTACCTACCGCATTTATGACTACAACCGCAAGGACAAGAACGGCAAGACGCGCGAGCTGCACACAGCCCAGGCCGTGGATGCCATCAACTTCGCGGACGTGCAGGATGATTTCCGTACGGCGTATGACCATGTGCAGAATGAACCAGTGGAGGTGGTTGCCTGTCCGTATTTCACTACTTCCGTGTATGACATGACGGAGGAAATCACTTGCGATTATTCCGAACTGGATTCGTTCGTTATCTTTATTTGCGTGGAAGGCTCTTGCCGCCTGACCGACAATGAGAACAACGAGATTTCCCTTCAGGCCGGCGAGACGGTGCTGCTGCCTGCCGCCACGCAGAATGTCACCATCGTGCCCGACCAGCACGTGAAGCTGCTCGAAACATACGTATAAGTCCGGATGGGATGAAATAAATCATAGAGAAAAGGGGCGGATTTCATATCCGCTCTTTTTTTTGTGCTTGTGGCCCGGCGGATTCTGTCAATAACGGTATCTTCTTTTCTTTCCGAAGAGGCTTCTGAATTGCCTCATCACTTTCATGCCCAGCATGACACCGTCAAATACGGCCATTCCCCGGTTGAAGGCGCGCAACAGGCTGTTGCCTTTCTGGGCGGCGGGGGCAAAGGGGGCGGTAAGTTCCTGCCCTATCTGTGCCATGATCCTCTTTTGTGCCTGGATTTGTTGCAGCACGGCCGCTTTCTGCCGCGCCAATTCTTCCAAGGTGGAAGGAACGGCGGACACGTAAGGGGTGGGGGCGGGTTTGGGAGATTGCGGGGTCATGGGGCTGGGGTGGTTTTGTCGGTGGATTTCAGGAAGAGGCCCGCGATGAACTTTACCATCGGGTCGATGACGAGCCGTTTGCGGAAAGCCATCAGCAGGATGGCCAACACGATGTAGAAGGCGGCGATGAGGCTGAAGCTCGCGGTGATGCCTCCCACGGCGGGTGCCAGCAGATAGGCCAGCGTGAATGAGAGGTAGAACAGGGCCATCATGCCCAAAATGACAGTTAGCAGGATGACAATGAGCATGGAGAGCAGCACCGAAAGTTTTTCGGTGACTTCCAGCTTGGTGTATTCCTTCTGCAAGTTCAGGTATTTCTTGAATTCCACGAACAATTGCCGAAGGCTGTCGATGCTCTTGTCGCTTGCAAACATGATGGCTCTGTTTTCCGTTTCAGGTTACTCGGCGTCGCCCTTGATTTCGGAAGCGATTTCGTCTACCAAGTCTTCCATTTCGTTCCGGTTCAGGCGGATGCCTCTCTTGCGCAATGCTTCAGCAATTTTGCTGCGCGTGTCCTCGCCTTTTTCAGGGGCGAACAAAATACCCAAGGCTGCACCTACTGCGGCGCCGCCCAAGAAAGCTGCTAATACATTTAATCCTTTCATGATACCAAAGTTTTAAAAGTTCTGCACAAATATAAGGCTTTTTGCTGAAAGTTGTATCACTTGGCTCCTTTTTTTCTGAAAAATCTGCGGGAAGTTCGCCTGTTCGCTTCCGGAAGTCCTGGATTTCCCGGGTTCGCATGTTTTTTAGGAATGTCCGCTGTTCCGTCATTGTCCTGCTTTTAAAAGACAGATATGCTGCATCCGTGGTTTCATATATATTAAAATGCCTTGGAAGATATACTGCATGGGCAAAGTAAGTATATCTTCGTTTTCAAGCCCTGTTTGAGGGGTGCTTTGCGGACATTTCAATTAAATTTTTGGCATTATTCTTTGATAGGTGGCGGATTTTCTATTATTTTGCTCCTTGAAAGGGAAAACGGCCTCTCAGACTGTTTCTCTTACGGTGGAATATTAACGAAAATCAGATGGTAAAATGAAGAAACAGACAGTTTTGTTAGGAATCGGAGTATGCCTGGCTTTGGCATTCTCTTCATGCAAATCCAGCGAGAGCGCTTATAAGAAAGCGTATGAGAAGGCACAACAGCAGGAACTGGCCGAACAGGCCACGACACCGGCTCCCGTGGAAACCACTCCGGTGGTGACGGCGCCTGTGGAGACGAAAGTGGTGGAGAGCGCTCCTGTGGCTGTGAACGAGGCCGATGTGCGTCAGGAGAAGGTGACGGTGGTCTCCGGCAATGAAAGCAGCCTGCAGGACTACAGCGTGGTTTGCGGCAGCTTTGGCATCAAGGCAAACGCCGAAGGCTTGAAGACTTACCTGGAAGGCGAAGGTTATGCCCCTGTCATTGTGTTCAATGCCGATGCGGCCACTTACCGCGTGGTGGTCAGCACGCACGCCGACCGTGCTTCCGCAGCTGCGGCCCGCGATGCTTTCAAGGCCAAGTATCCCGACCGCAAGGATTTCCAGGGTTCTTGGTTGCTCTATCGTGTTCAGTAAACCAAGGTCCCTGTAGGGCGTCTTAAGGAACAAAGGGGCTGCAAGGAGTGGCCGGTAATCGTGCCGGACTTCTTGCAGCCCTTTCCTTTTTCCTTTTCTTTTTCGTACCTTTGCCCCGCCAAAAACGAGACAGAATGATAGTATGCATTGCCGAGAAACCCTCCGTGGCGCGCGACATAGCCGACGTGCTGGGGGCGAGGGAGAAGAAAGACGGATATATCGAGGGTAACGGATATCAGGTGACGTGGACCTTCGGACACCTCTGTACCTTGAAGGAACCGCACGAGTACACGCCCGACTGGAAGCAGTGGCGCCTGGAGTATCTGCCGATGATTCCCCCGCGTTTCGGCATCAAGCTGATAGACAATCCCACGTATGAGAAGCAGTTCCACACCATCGAACGCCTGATGCAGGCCGCGGACATGATTATCAACTGTGGCGATGCCGGCCAGGAGGGAGAACTGATCCAGCGGTGGGTGATGCAGAAGGCGGGCGCGCATTGCCCGGTGAAGCGTCTGTGGATATCCTCGCTGACGGAGGAGGCCATCCGTGAGGGCTTTGCAAAGTTGCGTGACGCCGTGGACTTCCAGCCGCTCTACGAGGCCGGGTTGAGCCGGGCCATCGGCGACTGGCTGCTGGGGATGAACGCCACGCGGCTCTATACGATGAAGTACGGGCAGAACCGCCAGGTGTTGTCCATCGGGCGGGTGCAGACGCCCACCTTGGCACTGATAGTCAACCGCCAACTGGAAATCCAACACTTCGTGCCCAAGCAATACTGGGTGTTGAACACGCTCTATCGCGACACCACTTTCTCGGCCCTTGTCCGCAAGAGCGAGGAGGAGCTGATACTGGAAGCCGAGAAGCAGAAGGACAATCCGGCGGCCAAGAAGCCCAAGAAGGAGGAAGAAAACCGGGGCATAGACCCCATCACCGACCGGGCGCGCGGCGAGGAGCTGTTGGCCCGCATCAAGGACCTGCCTTTCACCGTGACTTCCGTGACGCGCAAGGAAGGCCGTGAGGCTCCTCCGCGTCTGTTCGACCTGACATCTCTCCAGGTGGAGTGCAACAAGAAGTTCTCTTATTCCGCCGACGAGACGCTGAAACTTATCCAGTCCCTTTACGAGAAAAAGGTGGCCACTTACCCTCGCGTGGACACTACTTTCCTGAGCGATGACATTTATCCCAAGTGTCCGGGCATTCTGAAGGGCTTGCGCGGCTATGAATCCTTCACGGCATCTTTGGAAAGCCAGCCTTTGCTCAAGTCGAAGAAGGTATTCGACAACTCCAAAGTGACGGACCACCACGCTATTATCCCTACCGGTCAAGCTCCTGTCAACCTGACAGACATGGAGCGTCGGGTGTTCGACTTGATTGCCCGCCGTTTCATCGCGGTGTTCTATCCGGATTGCAAGTTTGCCACCACTACGGTGATGGGCGAGACGGGCGGCATCGAGTTCAAGGCCACGGGGCGCCAGATATTGGAGCCGGGTTGGCGCGTTATCTTCGCCACGCCTGCCGCATCGACTTCCCAAGCAGAGGACAAGGATGAAAAAGAGGGCGGCGAGGCCGACCGTGTATTGCCCGCCTTCGTGAAAGGGGAGAGTGGTCCCCACGTGCCCGACCTGGTGGAGAAGTGGACCCAGCCCCCCAAGCCTTACACGGAAGCCACCCTGCTGCGTGCCATGGAGACGGCGGGCAAGCTGGTGGACAACGATGAGTTGCGCGATGCCTTGAAGGAGAACGGCATCGGCCGTCCTTCCACCCGGGCGGCAATCATCGAGACCCTGTTCAAGCGCAATTACATCCGCAAGGAGCGCAAGACGCTGATAGCCACCCCTACGGGTGTCGAGCTGATTCAGACCATCCGCGAGGAACTGCTGAAGTCTGCCGAACTGACCGGCATCTGGGAAAAGAAATTGCGCGAGATAGAGAAGCGGACCTACAACGCCGCCCAGTTCCTGGAAGAACTGAAGCAGATGGTGCGCGAGATTGTAGCCAATGTCCTGGCAGACACCAGCAACCGCCGCATCACCGTGGAAGCGCCTGCGCCTGCCAAGGCTGCCAAAGCCTCCGCTTCCAAAGAAAAATCAGACAAACCGAAGAAAGAACCTCGCAAGCGTGCGCCCAAGAAAGCTGCTCCTGCCGGTGATCCCGTGGTGGGGCAACCTTGTCCCGTGTGCGGCAAGGGCACCATCATCAAAGGAAAAACGGCTTACGGGTGCTCCGAGTGGAGGAATGGATGCACGTACCGTAAGCCGTTCGGGGAGGGATGAATAGAATATTATAAGGTGGGATAGACCCGGTAAAACTCCACCACCGCCTCCATGCCCTTGCGCAGGATGTCCAGCGGCATGTTCTCGTTGGGTGAGTGGATGGCGTTGCTTTCCAGGCCGAAGCCCATCAGTACCGTCTTGATGCCCAGCACCTGCTCGAAGGTGGAAATGATGGGGATGCTTCCGCCGCGGCGCACGGCCAGGGGCTTCTTGCCGAAGGCCTTCTCAAAGCCTTGCTCGGCGGCCCGGTAGGCGGGCAGGGAGATGGGGCAGACGTAGCCTTGTCCGCCGTGCAGGGGTGTCACCTTCACTTGCACCGTGTCCGGCGCAAGGGCCTGCACGTAGTCGGCCATCATCTGCGAAATCTTCTCATGGTCCTGGTGCGGCACCAACCGGCAGGACACCTTGGCATAAGCCTTGGAGGGCAGCACCGTTTTGGCGCCTTCGCCCGTATAGCCTCCCCAGATGCCGCATACGTCAAATGACGGGCGGCAGCTGTTGCGCTCCAGGGTGCTGTATCCCTTCTCGCCGGTCAGGGCCTTCACGCCGATAGCCTGCTTGTATTTCTCTTCGTCAAAAGGAATGCTGGCTATCATGGCGCGTTCCTCTGGCGATACTTCCTCTACGTCGTCATAGAATCCGGGCACGGTGATGCGTCCGTCCTCGTCTGTCAGTCGGGCAATCAGCTGGCAGAGCACGTTGATGGGGTTGGCCACGGCGCCGCCGAAGTGTCCGGAATGCAGGTCGCGGTTGGGGCCGGTCACCTCAATCTCCCAGTAGGCCAGTCCGCGCAGGCCGGTGGTCAGCGAGGGCAGGTCGGCTCCCAGCATACTGGTGTCGGACACGAGGATGATGTCTGCCTTCAGCAGTTCCTTGTGTTCCCGGCAGAAAGCCTCCAGGCTGGGCGAGCCAATTTCTTCCTCGCCTTCGAAAATGAATTTCACGTTGACTTTCAGTTCCCCGCTCCTCGCCAGGTATTCGAAGGCCTTGGCCTGGATGAAAGACTGTCCTTTGTCGTCATCGGCTCCGCGTGCCCAGATACGTCCGTCGCGCACTTCGGGTTCAAAAGGAGCGCTCTGCCAGAGTTCCAGCGGTTCGGCGGGCATCACGTCGTAGTGGGCGTACACCAGCACGGTCTTTGCCTGAGGGTCAACGGTCTTTTGGGCGAACACCACGGGGTTGCCGGCCGAGGGCATCACGTGTGCCTCGTCCGCTCCCGCTTCCAGCAGGAGTTGGCGCCAGCGTTGGGCGCAGGCCAGCATGTCGTCTTTGTGTTCGGGCTGGGCACTGATGCTGGGGATGCGGATGAGGCTGAACAGTTCGTCCAGCATCCGCGGCTCATTGTCTTGAATGTATTGTTTGATAGACATTTGTGAAGGTGTTTAATCAGGCGCGGATTACGCGGATTCCACAGATTCTTCATTGGATGTGTAAGCACTAGTCCGTGAAATCCGTGTAATCCGCGCCTATATATTGGGTTTACAATTGCGTCATCCGGTCAATCAGATAGAAGTCCAGTATCGTCATTGCCGCCATGGCCTCCACGATGGGCACGGCACGGGGCAGGACGCACGGGTCGTGTCGTCCGCGGGCCTTGAGCGTGGTGTCCAGGCCATCGATGTTCACGGTGTGCTGCTCCATCAGCACGGTGGCCACGGGTTTGAAGGCCACGCGGAAGTAGATGTCCTCGCCGTTGCTGATGCCGCCCTGTATGCCGCCGGAGTGGTTGGTGCGCGTCTCCACGCGGCCGTTGTTGTTGTAGAAGATGTCGTTTTGCTCCGAACCTTTCATCTTCAGCCCTTTGAATCCTTCACCGTATTCAAAAGCCTTGGCCGCGTTGATGCTCAGCATGCCCGATGCCAGCGCGGCTTGCAGCTTGCCGAAGACGGGTTGGCCCAGGCCGATGGGGCAGCCTTGGATGACGCAGGTCACCACGCCGCCTATCGTGTCGCCCTCTTCTTTCACCTTATATATATAGTCCTCCATTTCCTTGGCCTTCGCTGGGTCCGGGCAGCGCACGGGGTTGCTCTCGATGAGGTCCAGGTCGTAGGCCGTGTAGTTTTCCTCCAACTTGATGGGGCCTACCTGCGAGGTGTATGCCTTGATGCCGATGCCCAACTGGCGCAGGGCAATCTTGGCCAGGGCGCCGCCCACCACGCGCGAGATGGTCTCGCGTGCTGACGAGCGTCCGCCTCCGCGGTAGTCGCGGATGCCGTACTTCAGCTTGTAGGTGTAGTCGGCGTGCGAGGGGCGGTAAGTGCTCTGCATCTCACTGTAGTCGCTGGAGTGCTGGTTCTTGTTCCACACCAGGAAACCGATGGGGCTGCCCGTCGTTTTCCCCTCGAAGATGCCGGAGAGGAACTCCACCTTGTCGTCTTCCGAGCGCGAGGTGGTGATGCGCGACTGGCCCGGGCGCCGGCGGTTCAGTTCGGCTTGCACAAAATCCATGTCGATGGTGACACCGGAGGGAAATCCGTCTATTACGCCTCCGATGGCCTTGCCGTGCGATTCCCCAAAAGTGGTAAGGCGGAGGATGTTTCCAAATGAGTTGAACATACTTCAGTTGCTTTAAAGGTTAATAATCAGGTTGATGCGGCGTTCTTTCCTGCGAAAGCGACGTTAACTCTACCAAAGTTAAGCATTTCTTTTGAATAAACGCACGGATTTTCCCTCTTTTTTCGTTTCCCGCCTTGTTTTCTTTCCTTTTTGTTTTGCGGTGAGCCTGCCTTTGTCGCGTAGAGTTGCCGCCTTTGTTTCGCGGTGCCGCCGCCCGTGCCCGGGCGTACCTGTGCCCGTGCTTGGGCGTGCCTGCGCCCGTGTTTGGGCGTGCCTGCGCCTAAGGCTTGAAAAAGAGACGGATACATTCAGGGGCTTATCTTTCCCTCTCTGTTCATGCTTTTGCCGTTGCTGACAGGCATGCTGGCGGGTGAATCTTAAAAAAAAAAAACCCATTTTTTGAAAAATGCTTGCTTGGTTGGCGTAAAAAGCGTTACTTTGCACCCGAATTTGAAAAAAAGAAAATCAAGGGCCCGTTGGCCTAATTATTAACTAAACAAAATCTCTAAAAGACATGAAGAAAAATTTGTTGTATTTGTTTGCATTGATTTGCTCGGTAACGCTGTTTACGGCTTGTAGTGATGATGATGATCCCGTGGGCTTGAGCACGGCTACGATGGCCGGTACTTATCAGGGTTCAATTGATGTTTACTTGGGTTCAGCTACAGGCTCTCCGATTGTCGATGGTATGGAAGTGCCGGTGACAGTGACCCGGCAGGATGATGCTAATGTTACCGTAGCTTTGTCGAATTTCACGATTCCTAACTTTTTGGATGACCCTGTGACGATTTCTGTACCTTGCAGCGTGGAGATTGTAGATGGGGATGCTATTATGGAGGGAACTTCTACGGTTACTATTGAGGGAATCGGTACCGATATGCCTGTTAGCGTGACAGGGGCATCAGACGGCTCCAATATGGGCTTGGATATAGAAGTGGCGGCTAACGTTTTTGGCGTGCCAATGACCGTTTACGTTGAATTTGTAGGAAGCAAGTAAACAGAGTGCTTTTGTGGACGGAAGACATCGGCTGTAAAATCTTGATGCGCTTCTAAGGAAATAATGACGGGGATGTGCCTTTGCGGGTGCGTCCCTGTTTTATTCTTTGCTGATGTCATGCGTATGCACCGCCATGTGAATGCTTTTCTCGGAAAAGAAAAGGAATGGTATTTCTGTCCTATAACTCCGCTGTTTGAAGCTACCCGCTTCTTTTTGAATAAAGTGCTGAAATAAAATCCTCCCAACCGCTTGCTCCTTATAAAAATAATGTTACCTTTGCAGGACACTCCGCCAAATATGGGACAAGGCGGCGTGAACCCACCAGTAAAGCTATAGAACTATGGAAGAGCATTTAAGTCTGAAAGAAAAGGAACAGGCCGAGGAAGTCATGATACAGCAGGCTTTCCAAGAGTTGCTGAACGACTATTTGGCCACCAAGCACCGCAAGCGCGTGGAGATCATCACCAAGGCGTTCAACTTTGC
>CALNEX010000025.1 GCA_939791845.1 uncultured Mediterranea sp.
TCACAGACTTGGAAACGGGCCTGTATTATCAAAGTGCCAAGTATAATTACGAATTATTGCGCCACGAGATGAAATATGGCAAGATTGCTTAATGAAGCAATCTTGCCTTTATATCCTTGGCATACCCCCTCGACACCGGCACCTCCTCCGCGCACCCTTCCAACCGGAGGCGATACCCTTGCGAATTGCCGTCCACCTTCGAGACCTGATGAAGATTGACCAGGAAAGCCCGGTGACAACGGACGATGAAAGGCGCGGAAGCCACCGCCGCCTCGGCTTGCTTCATCGTGAGACGCAGGAGCCTGGAGACAGGGCGGTTGTCCTTCAGGGAGAGGTAATGCAGGCGGACATAATTGCCCTCGGACTCGGCATAGAGGAATGAACGGGCGTCCATCACCAACGTATCTTTCGTGCCGCCCGAAAAGACAAGCGTGGCGGAAGGCATTTCCTCCGCTTCCTGTTTCTTGGACAAACGAAGATTCAGCTCCGTGGCCTCACGCAGGTTTCTTGCCAACCGGATATTGCGGTTCCACATCGCGAAGAGCACGGTGGGGAAAGCCCCCAATATCAGCACCCAGAGCAGCACCGTGAAGAAAAGACGCACGCCCGGCATCACCCCGCAGAGCCACGCCACGTAGAGCCAGACGCACACGGTGATACACAGGAGCAAGGCCAACGTGCCCGACACCTCCTTGCCCAACGTCCACACCCGTTCCTCGTAATACCTGGGGAACATCCGCGGGAGCACCCAGACGAACACCGACGACACCCCCGCCGAGATGCAAGCCGCCCCCAGCGTGACCCACAGCTTCCCGCTTTCTATCCGCGCGATGCCGAACGGCTGCAACAGGTAGAGCACCAGGAAGATGATAAGCGCAGGCACCACTACCACCTTCCACGGGCTGACCAGCGAGGGGTAAGGCGCACGCCAAAAATCCTTTATGACAGTTCCTTTATCCTTCATTTGGAGCGGTAATCCTTGACAATCCCCTCCATCAGCCAGTTGGCCAATGCCTGGCGGTTGTCCGCTATGACGAAGCGGCGCTGGTCGAGGGTGTTTTGGATATTGCCCAACTCCACATAGAGGCCCACGGGAGTGGTGTTCTTCAGCACATAGAGGTTGCGCGCGCTGACCGAGCTTTCGAAGCCCCGCCCAGGCTGGTGCTGGTGGTATTTCTGCTCGAAAATGTTGCGCGTGGTGCGGGCCAGGCGTTGCCCTAGCTTGCTCCCGTCGGCGTGGTAGAAGAAAACGTCCACCCGGTCGCCCTTGCCCCGGCTGTCCACGTGAAGGAAGACGGAGCGGCAATACTTGTACTTCTTGCGGTCCTTGGCATAGAGCGCGTTTATCTTGTCGCTCCGTTGCTTCAGGCGGGCCACCTGTCCCAAGGGGATGGGGTCGCCCATGCACGTCTCGCGCTTGGAGTTGTTCAGGTAGCGGTCGTTGCGGATGCCGTCTTTCTTGTCCTGGATGATGATGTACACCTTGGCACCCTCCGCCATGAGGTTGCGGGCCAGGCGCAGGGCAACGTCATAGGCATACTCGTCCTCGTGCAGTTCGTGGCGACCCACCCGGCCGATGGCACCGGGGTCGGGGCCTCCGTGTCCGCTCACCACATAGAAGCACGCGCCTGCCAGGCGGTTGCCCGTCACCTTCACATCGTCCAGCTTCTTGCCAAAGAGAGGCTCGTGCAAAGTTCTGCCTTTCCCTTGCCTTTGTTTCGCGGAGGCCTCGTCTTTGTCTCGCCGAGGCGGAAGAACGTATTTCACGCCATACATCAGTTCCTTCTTCCCCTTCAGGCGTTTCTTGTTCAGCTTCAGGAACTCTTCGCGATAGGCGCGCCCGGGGCGTCCGTTGCGCTCCAGGAAGGCGGAGATGCCTTCACCCCGACGGGGGGTGGCGGTGGCTTGCTGGGCGGAGAGAAAACCCGGCATCGCCAGGAGGAAAAGGATGAAAAGGAGTCGTATCATATCTATATTATTGCTAAAAAAGAGCTTTTGCCGGACAAAAGTACGGTATTTTCCTTATTTTTGCACCACGTTAAGCGTTAATTGATAAGAAACTCTTAAAAGACGATAGCAAATATGGCAAAACAATTCAAGCCGGAGACCCTGTGCGTACAAGCCGGATGGTCTCCCAAGAAGGGGGAACCGCGCGTGCTCCCCATCTATCAAAGCACCACATTCAAATATGACACCAGCGAACAGATGGCCCGGCTCTTCGACCTGGAGGACAGCGGATACTTCTACACCCGCCTCCAGAATCCCACGAACGACGCCGTGGCCGCCAAGATAGCCGCCCTGGAAGGTGGCGTGGGCGCGATGCTCACCTCCAGCGGACAGGCCGCCAACTTCTACGCCGTGTTCAACATCTGCCAGGCGGGCGACCACTTCGTATGCTCGTCGGCCATCTACGGGGGCACGTTCAACCTCTTCAACGTGACGATGAAGAAGCTGGGCATCGACGTGACTTTCGTCAATCCTGATGATTCGGAGGAGGAAATCGCCAAGGCTTTCCGCCCCAACACCAAGGCGTTGTTCGGCGAAACCATCTCCAACCCCGCGCTCGAAGTGCTGGACATTGAGAAGTTCGCCCGCATTGCCCACTCGCACGGGGTGCCCCTCATCGTGGACAACACCTTCCCCACGCCCATCAACTGCCGCCCCTTCGAATGGGGAGCCGACATCGTGGTGCACTCCACCACCAAGTACATGGACGGACATGCCACCTCGGTGGGTGGCGCCATCGTGGACAGCGGCAACTTCGACTGGGATGCCCATGCCGAGAAATTCCCCGGCCTCTGCACGCCCGACGAGTCCTACCACGGCCTGACCTACACGAAAGCCTTCGGCAAGATGGCCTACATCACCAAGGCCACCGCCCAGCTGATGCGCGACCTGGGCAGCATCCAGTCGCCCATGAACGCCTTCCTGCTGAACCTTGGCTTGGAAACCCTGCACCTGCGTATGCCCCAGCATTGCAAGAACGCGCAGCGCGTGGCCGAATATCTCCAGAAGAACGACAAGGTGGCTTGGGTGAACTATTGCGGCCTGCCCGGCAACAAGTATTATGAACTGGCGCAGAAGTACATGCCCAACGGCTCGTGCGGCGTCATCTCCTTCGGCTTGAAAGGCGGACGCGAAGTGGCCATCCGCTTCATGGATCACCTGAAGCTGGTCGCCATCGTCACCCACGTGGCCGATGCCCGCACCTGCGTGCTGCACCCCGCCAGCCATACGCACCGCCAGCTGACGGACGAACAGCTCATCGAGGCAGGCGTGCGCCCCGACCTCATCCGCTTCTCCGTGGGTATTGAGAATGCCGAGGACATCATTGCGGACATCGAGCAGGCCCTGAACGCATAAAGGAACCATGGAGGTCAAGAAATCGCCCGAGGCGGACCTGGAGAGAAAACGCCCCCTATGGCTCCTGACGGGGTATGTGGTGGCGCTCTCCATCGTGTTCATCGCCTTGGAGTGGAGGACGCCCGTGGAGGAATTCGATGCCGAGGGAGTGCTCTCTGACCTTGTGTTCGAGGAAGAGTTGGACATCCCTCTGTCCGAGACGCTCTTCGAGCCCCCTCCTCCGCCTGCACCCGTGGAGGCACCTGCCCCGCCCGAACAATTGGACGTGGTGGACAACGAAGCCTTGCTGGAGGAAGAGGCACCTCCGTCTCTTTCGCCGGAAGCCACGGACGGCAGCGACCTCCCGGCAACCCTCTCCATGGAGCCGCATCCTGCCCGCCCTGCGGAGGATGAGCCTTACCTGATGGTGGACGAACTTCCTGAATTTCCCGACGGAGGATTGCCCGGCCTGATGCGATACTTGACCCGGCACATCCGCTACCCGATGCTTGCACAAAGAAACCGCATACAAGGGCGCGTGCTCTGCCAGTTCATCGTGAATGCGGACGGAAGCATCGCCGATGTCCAGGTGATGACGGGCGTACACCCTGCTTTGGACAGGGAGTCCGTCCGCGTGCTCTCCGCCATGCCCCCGTGGAAACCGGGGAAGCTGAAGGGAAAGCCCGTGCGCGTCCGCTTCACCCTGCCTGTGGAATTTCGATTACAATGACCAATGACAAACCCTTTTAAACCCAGAATATCATGCTTACCATTACGGAACTGACCGAAAAAATCAACCGCCATCTCGCGGAGTTGCAGTTCACCCGCCAGCCCCAAGGCCTGTACGACCCTGTTGCCTACGTCCTCTCCTTGGGAGGGAAGCGCATACGTCCCCTGCTGATGCTCATGGCCTACAACCTTTATCGCGAGGACGTGGAGCGCATCTTTCCCCAAGCCACGGGCATTGAGGTGTATCACAACTACACCCTCCTGCACGACGACCTGATGGACAAGGCCGACCGCCGCCGCGGAAAGCCCACCGTGCACAAGGTGTGGAATGAAAACACAGCCATCCTCTCCGGCGATGCGATGCTGGTGCTGGCCTACCAATTCATGGCCCAATGCCCTGCGGAGAAGTTGAAGGAAGTGATGGACCTCTTCAGCCTGACCGCCCTTGAGATTTGCGAGGGACAACAGATGGACATGGACTTCGAGACGCGCAAGGATGTGACCGAAGCCGAATATATCGAGATGATACGCCTCAAGACTTCCGTCCTCCTCTCCTGCAGCCTGAAGATGGGCGCCCTTCTGGCGGGAGCTTCGGACGACGACGCGCAGCACCTCTATGACTTCGGCATTCGCCTGGGCCTGGCTTTCCAGCTGAAGGACGACCTGCTGGACGTGTATGGCAACCCCGAGGTGTTCGGCAAGAATATCGGGGGAGACATCCTGTGCAACAAGAAGACCTACCTGCTCATCAAAGCCTTCGAGCTGGCCGACCCCGCCCAACGCCAGGCCTTGGAGAAATGGATGGATGCGGACACCCATGCGCCGGAGGAGAAGATATCCGCGGTCACGGCCCTCTATGACGAAATCGGCGTGAAGGCCCGGTGCGAGGCCCTGATGGAGACCTATGCCGACCAGGCTCGTGCCTCGCTGGAAGCCGTGTCCGTGTCTGCGCAGCGCAAAGCCGAACTGACGGCCCTGATGGAGAAATTGATGCACAGGGAGGTGTGATGAGGCTGATAGACACGCACACGCACCTCTTTCTCGAGGAGTTCGATGAAGACCGTGCCGAGGTCGTGGCCCGTGCCCGCCAGGCGGGAGTCACCCATCTCCTGATGCCCAACATAGACAGCACCACCATCGCCCCTTTGCTCCGCATGTGCGGGGATTATCCCGGCTATTGCTTTCCGATGATGGGCCTTCACCCCACCTCCGTGGACGGGCGTCTTGAGGCGGAACTGGACATCGTGCGCCGCCAGCTGGAGACGAATCCTTCCTTTGTGGCTGTCGGCGAGATAGGAATGGACCTTTATTGGGACCGCACCTATGAAGCCTGGCAACGCCGGGCCTTGGACATCCAGTTGCGCTGGGCCTTGGAGTTCGGCCTGCCTGTGGTCATTCATTGCCGGGAGGCCTTCGAGCCTCTCTGCCAGGTGCTGGAGCCTTACAAGGACACGCCTTTGCGCGGCATCCTGCATTGCTTCACGGGCACGGAGGAGGAGGCACACCGCTTTCTCGACACCTTCCCCGGCTTCCTGCTGGGCATTGGCGGCGTGGTGACCTTCAAGAAGTCCACCCTGCCCGACGTGGTGCGCCGTCTTCCCCTCAGTCGCCTGGTGGTGGAGACGGATGCGCCCTACCTGGCTCCCGTTCCCCATCGGGGGCGGCGCAATGAGAGTGCCTATGTGAGGGACACCCTGCTGAAGGTGGCCGAAATCCTGGCGTTGCCTCCCGAAGAAGTGGCGGAAACCACCTCGGCCAATGCCTTGAAACTGTTCTCCAAACTCCCTCCGATCACCGGAAATCCTTAAAAGATATTAATTGGGGAGGCTTTGGCTGATAAAAAACAGGCAACTCTTCTTTCCGGTATCAAAAAAAGCACTACTTTTGCAGCCGGAAACGAGAAACCACCTAAGGAAAGATGCTCGAGTGGTTGAAGAGGCACGCCTGGAAAGCGTGTATACCCCAAAAGGGTATCCGGGGTTCGAATCCCCGTCTTTCCGCTGAATTAGCTTTTAAATTTACGATTAGACCTCTAAGAATTAAAACTCTTAGAGGTTTTCTTTTTCCCACTACTCCCCCTCAGGCTTCCCTTTATTTTGGGCCAACCGCATAATATCCCCAAACAAATGCTGCAAAAAAAGGAAGCGGCCCCGTAATCCCGGGAAACCGCTTCCGTCATAATATGTCCATGCTACAGCTTCACCAGAGCCGGACAGACGCTCAATCACACAATGCCCTGCGCCATCATCGCTTTGGCCACCTTCATGAAGCCCGCGATGTTCGCGCCCTTCACGTAGTTGACGTAGCCGTCCGGCTCGGTGCCATACTTCACGCAGTTCTCGTGGATGTTCTCCATGATGTAGTGAAGCTTGTTGTCCACCTCCTCGGCACTCCAGGAGAGGCGTTCGGAGTTCTGCGTCATTTCCAAGCCGCTGACGGACACGCCGCCTGCGTTGGCCGCCTTGCCCGGAGCGTAGAGGATCTTCGCCTCCTGGAAGACACGGATGGCCTCGGGCGTGGAAGGCATGTTGGCACCCTCGGAGACGGCGATGACACCGTTGGCTATCAGCTTCTTCGCATCCTCGCCGTCAATCTCGTTCTGCGTCGCGCTGGGCAGGGCGATGTCCGCCTTCTCGCCCCAGGGACGTGCGCCCTCGACGTACTTCACGCCGGGATACTGCTCGGCATACTCGCGGATGCGGCCGCGGTAGAGGTTTTTCAGCTCCATGATGTAGTCCAGCTTCTCGCGGTCAATGCCGTCGGGATCGTAGACGTAGCCGTCGGAGTCGCTCATCGTGAGCACCTTGCCGCCCAGCTGGAGGACTTTCTCGGCGGTGTATTGCGCCACGTTGCCCGCGCCGCTGATGAGGACAGTCTTGCCCTTCAGATCCATGCCCTTGGTCTTCAGCATCTCCATCAGGAAGTAGACGTTGCCGTAGCCCGTCGCCTCGGGGCGGATGAGGGAGCCGCCGAACTCCTGTCCCTTACCGGTCAGAACGCCGCTGAACTCGCGCGTCAGCTTTTTGTACATGCCGAACATGAAGCCCACCTCACGGCCTCCTACGCCGATGTCGCCCGCGGGCACGTCCACGTCCGGACCGATGTGGCGCCACAACTCCAGCATGAAGGCCTGGCAGAAGCGCATCACCTCGGCGTTCGACTTGCCGCGGGGCGAGAAGTCCGAGCCGCCTTTGCCACCGCCCATGGGCAGGGTGGTCAGTGAGTTCTTGAAGGTCTGCTCGAAGGCAAGGAACTTCAAGATGCCCAGGTTGACCGATGCGTGGAAGCGGATGCCGCCTTTGTAGGGGCCGATGGCATTGTTGTGCTGCACACGGTAGCCCATGTTGGTGCGGACGTTACCCTGGTCGTCTGTCCACGTCACGCGGAACTGGTACACGCGGTCGGGGATGCAAAGACGCTCAATCAAGTTTACCTTGTCAAATTCGGGGTGCTTGTTGTATTCCTCCTCGATGGTGGAGAGCACCTCTTCTACTGCCTGGTGATACTCCGGTTCGCCGGGGAACCGTCTTTTCAGGTCTTCCAATACTTTAGCTGCATTCATACTTGTAGTCGTTTTATGTTTCAGTTATACGTTTTGTTATCATTTTATGGATTACGACGGCAAAAGTACGCATATTTTTCAAACCAGCAAACAAAAATAAAGAAAAATACGGAGAAAAACTACAATTTTCTTGTTTTTCCTGCATCCGGGCTACAATTTAGAGCCTGTTTAAATTTTGCCCAGCACTATTTTGAGTTTAACAAGGCTCTTATATCACACAACTAACTTTTCAGACGCGGATTGGACGAAAGAAGCGGATTCTTATGTTTTCTGTAACGCGATTGAGAATAAAATTGGCGCGGATTTCGCGGATGGACGCGGATTTTAATATCCGTGCAATCCGCGAAATCCGCGCCTAATAAATCAGGATTCGCGCGTTATTGTCAATTTTCAATTGTCAGTTCCTCCGCAGCGCCTTCACCACGGGTATGAACACCAGCGCGCCGCTGAGCACTATCATCAGGATGACAGGGCCGTCAATGCGCGGAGCGGTAGTGAGGACCACGTAGCAGAGCAACGCCCACAGCAGGGTGATGCAGACGCACTGCGAGCGGGAGAGGCGCCGCCCCCCCCGTTTGTTGTATCCGGGCAACAGCGTCATTGGCCGGCCTGCTTCTTGGCCACAATGGCATCGATGGCAGCCACGGCGGTGATGTTGACGATGTCGCGCACCGAGCTTTCAAAGTCCGTGAAGTGGATGGGCTTGTTCAGTCCCATCTGTATCGGGCCAATCAGCTCGCCGTCCGTGTGCATGCCTTGCAGCAGTTGGTAGCCCGCGTTGGCGGAGCTGAGCGTGGGGAAGATGAGGGTGTTGACATCCTTGCCCAGCAGCCGCGTGAAGGGGTACTTCTGGTCGCGCAGCTCGCGGTTCAGTGCGAAGTTCACCTGCATCTCTCCGTCGATGGCCAGGTCGGGATAGTGCTCCTGCATGTGCTCCACGGCCTTGTGGACGTTGACGGGGCTTCCGATGGTGTCCGCGCCGAAGTTGCTGTAGCTCAGCATGGCGATGACGGGCGTCTGGTTGAAGAAACGGACGGTCTTCTCCGTCAGCTTGGCGATGTCTATCATCGTCTCCGCATCGGGGTGGCGGTTGATGAGGGTGTCCGCCAGGAAGAAGATGCCCTTCTTGGAGTTGAGGATATGCATGGTGGCGAAAGTCTTGTATCCGGGCTGTATGCCGATGACTTCCTTGGCCACCTTGATGGTGTTGCTATACTTGGTGTACAGGCCGGTGATGAAAGCGTCCGCCTCGCCGGTCTCCACCATCATCATGCCGAAGTAGTTGCGCTCGAACATCTTGTCATTGGCCTCCTCGTAGGTGGCACCTTCGCGGGCGCGCTTCTTGGCGAGGATGTGGGCGTAGCGTTCGCGGCGCTCCTGCTCATCGGGGTGGCGCAGGTTCACCACTTCGATGCCTTCGAGACTGAGGTTGAGCTTCTTGGCCATCTTGGCGATAAGCTCGTCGTTGCCCAGCAAGATGGGCTGGCAGATGCCTTCGGCTTTCGCCTCGACGGCGGCTTTCAGCATCTTGGGGTGCGTGCCTTCGGCAAAGACCACGCGCTGCGGATTCTGGCGGGCCAGCTCGTAGAGTTGCGCGGTGAACTGGCTCTCATAGCCCATCAGCTCCAGCAGGTGCTTCTTGTAGGCGTCCCAGTCCTCGATGGGTGTGCGGGCCACTCCGCTCTCCATGGCGGCACGCGCCACGGCGCAGGACACCTCGGTGATGAGGCGCGGGTCAACGGGCTTCGGGATGAAGTAGTCGCGCCCGAAGGTGAGGTCGTTGACGTGGTAGGCGTTGTTCACCACGTCGGGCACGGGCTGCTTGGCCAGGCCGGCAATGGCGCGGACGGCAGCGATTTTCATCTCTTCGTTGATAGCCTTGGCGTGGGTATCCAGGGCGCCGCGGAAGATGTAGGGGAAGCCGATGACGTTGTTGATCTGGTTCGGATAGTCGGAGCGTCCGGTGGCCATCAGGACGTCGGGACGTGCGGCCATGGCGTCTTCGTAGGAAATCTCCGGCGTGGGGTTGGCCAGGGCGAAGACGATAGGGTCTTTCGCCATCGAGCGCACCATGTCTTGGGTGAGCACATTCCCCTTGGAGAGGCCGAGGAAGACGTCGGCTCCCTGGATGGCTTCGTCCAGGGTGTGTATGTCGCGGTCGGTGGCGAAGTAGCGTTTCTGCTCGTTCAGTCCTTCGCGGTCTTTGCGGATGACGCCTTTGCTGTCCAGCATGACGATGTTCTCCAGGCATGCGCCCAGCGAGATGTAGAGTTTGGTGCAGGAGACGGCGGACGCGCCCGCGCCATTCACCACGATTTTCACGTCTTCAATCTTTTTGCCTGCCACTTCAAGGGCGTTGAGCAGTCCCGCGCTGGAAATGATGGCGGTGCCGTGCTGGTCGTCGTGCATGACGGGGATGTCCAGTTCTTCCTTCAGGCGGCGTTCAATCTCGAAGCATTCGGGCGCCTTGATGTCCTCCAGGTTGATGCCTCCGAAGGTGGGCGCGATGGCCTTGACAGCTTCGACGAACTTGTCGGGGTCTTTCTCATCCACCTCGATGTCGAAGACGTCGATGCCTGCGTATATCTTGAACAGCAATCCCTTGCCTTCCATCACGGGTTTGCCCGCCATGGCGCCGATGTTGCCCAATCCGAGCACAGCGGTGCCGTTGGAGATGACGGCCACGAGGTTGCCCTTGGCGGTGTATTTGTAAGCGTCGATGGGGTTCTTCTCAATCTCCAGGCAAGGCTCGGCCACGCCGGGGGAATAGGCAAGTGAGAGGTCCGTTTGTGTACTGTAAGGTTTGGTGGGGATTACTTCGATTTTCCCCGGCTTGCCCATGGAGTGGTAGAGCAAGGCGGCTTCTTTGGTTATCTTTGCCATATACTACTTATGTAAAATGTGTTATCGTTTCATTTGGCCGCAAAATTAACGATAATAGTTGAGAAGTGTAAGGGGGAAAGTGATAAATAGTGTTAGATTTTAAACTATCCCCCTCCAGCCTTATCTTTCTAAATCAAAAGGACTCTTTCCGCTTGATGAGATTCATGAACTCCTCGCGCGTCTTGGCCTGATTGAATCCTCCGGAGAAGTCAGAGGTGGTGGTGATGGCATTCTGCTTCTCCACCCCGCGCATCTGCATGCACATGTGGCGCGCCTCAACGACAACCATCACGCCCAGCGGATTGAGGGTCTCCTGGATGCATTGCTTGATTTGGAGGGTCATTCGCTCCTGCACCTGGAGGCGGTGGGAGAAGATATCCACCACGCGGGCAATCTTGCTCAGGCCGGTGATGTATCCGTTGGGAATGTAGGCGACGTGCGCCTTGCCGTAGAAGGGCAACATGTGATGCTCGCAGAGGGAGAAGAAATCAATGTCCTTCACGATAACCATCTGATTGTAGTCTTCCTTGAAGCGGGCGGAGCGCAGCACTTCGTGGGGATCCATGGCGTAGCCTCCGGTGAGGGTTAGCATCGCCTTGGCCACGCGCTCGGGGGTCTTCAGGAGGCCTTCGCGGGTGGGGTCCTCGCCCAGGAGGGTGAGGATACGGTGATAATGTTCTTTTAGTTCGTCCAAGTAAGGGGATGTGATTTCTTCTTTATGCAGCATGATCTTATCTTACATTTACTCCACAGGTATATTGATTTGCTCGCGCACGATGGACACGGCCTTGAAGTCGCCCACGACCCGCATTTGGCGCATCACGGCGTCGGCCTCCTCGATGGTACTGAAATCGCCTGCACGGCAGAGCCAGCGGGGAGGATTGAAAGTGGTGTAGACAGGCAGCTCGGGGAAGAGTTGCTTGACGCGGGCACCCACAGCATGGGCCGCGTTCTTGGCGGCGCGGGTATTGTTGCCCGCATAGACCTGTATGCGGTAGCCCGCCTTCTTGATGACGCGGCTTCCATCGGCACTCACGGGGGCGGCTTCCGACCCCACCAGCGCAGCGATGCGCGCCTCCTGGTGGATAGTTACCTTGCCTTGCCCGGGCACGTCCTTCTGCAAACTCGTAAGGATGTCCTTGCCTTGCGTGGAGGCGAAATGCACACACAGGAGACAGGCAGAGAAGAGGGTGAGTAGTCTTTTCATACGGATGTTCATCATTATTTTCAGGCGCGGATTACGCAGGTTTCACGGATAATCATGAAATAAGAATCCGCGTTCATCCGCGAAATCCGCGCCAAGAAAAATACAAGGATTAGTTGAATGCATCAATGATGCCCTTGAAGTCAGCAGCCTTCAGAGCAGCACCGCCAATCAAGCCGCCGTCCACGTCGGGATTGGCAAAGAGTTCCTTGGCGTTGCTGGGCTTGCAGCTTCCGCCGTAGAGGATGGAGCAGTTGTCTGCCACTTCCTGACCATACTTCTCAGCCACCTGCGAGCGGATGAAGGCGTGGATTTCCTGTGCCTGTGCGGGCGTGGCAGTCTTGCCGGTACCGATGGCCCAAACGGGTTCGTAAGCCAGAATAATCTTGGAGAAGTCCTCGGCAGAGAGGGAGAATACGGAAGCCAGCTGGGCGGCAACTACCTCGTTCTGCTTGTTGGCCTCGCGCTCTTCCAGCACCTCGCCGATGCAGAAGATGGGCTTCAAGCCATTGGTCAGGGCCAGCTTCACCTTCTCGGCCAAAATCTCAACCGTCTCGTGGTAGTAAGCACGACGCTCTGAGTGGCCCAGGATGACATATTGCGCACCCGTGGAAGCCACCATGGCGGCGGAAACCTCGCCTGTGTAAGCACCGGATTCCTTGTCGGCGCAGTTCTCGGCACCTACGCCAATCTTGGCGGGATCTACCAACGGCGTAACCGATGCCAAGTGAATGAAGGGCGTGCAGATGATAACGTCGCAATTGGGCTTTTCGTTAGCCAGCATTTCGTTCAATTCTTTTGCCAGAGCAATGCCCTCCTGGAGGGTCTTGTTCATTTTCCAGTTTCCTGCAACAATGTTCTTTCTCATACTTGTTATTATTTAAAGGGTTAATGAATCTTCTTGTTGTCTTTGTTTCGCTTTCGCCTTCTCCTCCCTGCGCCTGACCACGGCGAGATCCAAGGCCACCACCAGTGCCAAGGGGACGAAGAACCACAAGAGAACGTAGCCTATGGTGCGCAGGTCGTTCACATTCTCCACCTGTCCTATCTCCAGCTGGTCGAGGGGGGCGGACAGGTCATATTCATCAGGCAACTGATTGTCGCTCCACTTGCGGAATATGACACCGTCCTTCAGGAGGAGCAAGCCGGGATTGGAGCGGATGATGGTCTTCAGTTCGGTGTCCTCACCCAGGCAGAAGGGGTATTCGGCTCCTGTACGATCGCTCCACAGCTCTATCTCGTCCCGAGGCGAGGAAGTCAGGGCATAGAAAGCATAGTTGTGCTCCACGCTGTAGTCATATATCTCGTTGACAAGGTCTATGTTGCCGTCGTCCGCCTCCTCCACGCGGTTCACCACCAGCAGAAAGACGTAGTTGGTATCGGCCAGGACCTTCTCAGCGATGTCCTCGCCCGTCTCCACGCTCCTCATCGCGAAATTCTGTATAGGAGGCTCGTAGCCCTGCTCCACCAGGACGGAACGTGCCTCGATAAAAGTCCACGTACTGTCAGGATAATCCTCCAGGGTGAACTCGCGCCGCTTGCCGTCCTTCTCAAGAATGAAACGCGCCTCAAAAACGCTGGGCTTGGCCCCCGGGGGCATTTCCATGGCCTCGCGGATGTTCACGCCAATGCGATAGGGACGGAAATCCAATACAGGCAGATTGGCCAGACAATAGAAGGAAAAGACAAAAATGAAGAGGAAGGAGTACAAGGAAACCATCCACTCCAGCTTGTACGAGACAAACCGCCAAATGCGCTTCGGACGCTTGAACACCACCCATGCCGCCAAGAGCAGCACCACGTTCTTCCCGAAAGTTTCCCAATTGGTCAGCACCCAGGCATCGCCGAAGCATCCGCAATCGGACACGGGATTGAACAACGCCAAATAGAGGGTCAGCGGGGTCATCACCAGCATCAGGAGGAAAGCCACGGGGGTTGCCACCCTGCGCCGTATGCCGAAACAGAGGAAGACGCCCACACAAAACTCCACTGCGGCCAGCCCTATGCAGAAGAAAAGTATGAGGATGGAAGGCACCCACTCCACCAAGCCGAAAGCCTCCAAATAGTCCTCCACCTTGTAGTAGAAGCCCATCGGGTCCACCGCCTTGACGAAGCCCGAAAAGACGAAGGTGGCACCCAGCACGAAGCGGCATAAGTTCACCACCACTCCTTCGACGATATGTCTCCTCTCAGTCTCCAAATTCTATCTTTATCAATCCGAACACAGAATAGTTTATCATGTCCATATAGTTGGCGTCCACGCCTTCCGATACCAACGTCTGCCCCGAAAGGCTCTCTATCTGCTTGGTGCGGTATATCTTCATCAGGATGAGGTCGGTATAGGAGCTGACGCGCATCCCTCGCCACGCCTCGTCATAATCGTGGTTCTTGGCCAGCATCAGGTCGAGCGACGCCTTGGCATACTTGTCATAGAGAGCCAAGGCTTCTTCGTTGGAAATGTCCGCCTTGTCCGCATAGCCCAACTCCAACTGTATCAAGCCGATGATGCCATAGTTGACAATGGCCATGAACTCCGAGCGGATGCCCTCGTCCACCAGCGCCACGCCTTTCGTCTCGATGCTGCGGATACGGTTGGCCTTGATGTAAAGTTGGTCGGTCACCGACACCGGCCGCAGGATGCGCCAGGCAGGCCCGTAGTCGTGCAACTTCTTAACAAACAGGTCGCGGCAGAGGCCTATGACGTGCTCGAATTGCTCTTTGGTATCTTTCATATTCTTAAAAAATGTATGCAAAGGTAGGAATAATATGAGAGATAAGAAAAGGAGGGCACTCTAAATTATATTAAAGTGTCCTCCTGCTATGATTGTCTACGTTTATTTACGAGCAACGCAACACTTGACCGGGACGCAGGATGGTGCGGCGCGTGATGCGGTTCAGCTTGCAGAGCTGATTGACCGTGGTGCCCTGCCTGCGTGCAATCTTGGCCAGTGTATCACCTTTCTTGACCTTGTAGAAGAGCCCCTTGGGTGAGGTTCCCTTCTTGGAGTCGGCCTTCTCCTTGTGGAAGGTATAGGTGTCTGCCACGATGTCCTGCTTCTCAAAATCGAACATCAGCGCGGGATTCAGCGGCTTGCCCAGGAAGCGCGTCTCGAAGTGCAGGTGCGACCCCGTCGAACGCCCCGTGTTGCCACCCAAGGCGATGGGTTCGCCGGCCTTCACCAGCTGGTCAACCTCCACCAATTGTTTGGAGAGGTGCCCGTAGACAGTCTCCAGGCCGTTGTCATGACGAATGACCACATATTTGCCATAGCCACGGCGGCCCTGGTTCTTCACCACACGCACCTTCCCGTCGAAGGCAGCGCGAATGGTGTCGCCCACGTACACCTTGATATCCAACCCGTAATGCCCCCTGCGGCGGCGCGGGCGATAACCGAACACGTCTGTAATCTTTGTATGCTCCGTGGGCATACAGAAGCCGGTGAGGTCGAAGGTATAGCTTTCGGGGAAGATGGCATCCTTGTAGGAAACCGTCTCGTTATTCCAGGAGGGGTATATGTCAAATGCGGGATAAAGGGATTGCTCCACGCGGATTTGCTTTTGGAGGGCGAGGGAGTCGACCGCTTTCAGCTTGCGGTCAATGGGTGCTTGGCGGGCTATGAGGTCTTGCGAGAAGGCATTCACGCTGAATACCGTCATCGCGGCCAGGCACAAGGTTTTAATCAAGGGCAATTTCATTCGTTCTTGCTATGTTTTTAGGGGCGTATCACCAGTTCTTAATTGGGTTTTCTAAAAAATTCCCTCAAAGTTACTACTTCTTTCTAAAAAGGCGAATACCCCATTAACTATTTTTTCACCTTTGGTGAGGCCATTCTTACAAGCCATCCCTGCAATGGCTTATTTTTCAACGAGATACAAGAAACATGTTTTACAACACATTCTTGCTGCAAAATGCCCTTGTCAATCCTTGGACGAAGCAATGCCTTTCTTTCGACAAATGCCTGCCAATGTTTGGCGGAGCCTCAGCTGATGGCCGCCCAGTTGACATTCGTCTTGCGGAGAGTTTTGAGTTGCCGCCAGAGGATGTCATTTTCGGGCCGCTCGCCGTTGGGGTCGTTGTCCACCACACGCTGGGCCACCTCGCGCACATACTGCAGAAGTTGCCCATCCTTTGCGATGTCCGCGATTTTCAGGTCGAAGGCGATGCCGCTCTGCTGGGTGCCTTCCAAGTCGCCGGGGCCCCGGAGTTTGAGGTCGGCTTCGGCAATCTCGAACCCGTCGTTGGTGCGCACCATGATTTCCAGCCGCTTGCGGGTGTCCTCGGCCAGCTTGTAGCCGGTCACCAGGATGCAATAGGATTGGTCGGCTCCGCGCCCCACCCTGCCCCGCAACTGGTGCAACTGGGAGAGTCCGAAGCGTTCGGCATTTTCAATGACCATCACCGAGGCGTTGGGCACGTTGACGCCCACTTCTATCACCGTGGTGGCTACCATGATTTGCGCCTCGCCGGAGGCAAAGAGCTGCATCTGGGCGTCTTTCTCGGCAGGTTTCATCTTGCCATGCACTTTGCAAACCCGGCAGTCGGGGAAGGCTGCGCAAATCAGCTCATAGCCCTCCTCCAGGTTCTTCAAGTCGATTTTTTCGCTTTCCTTGATGAGGGGGTAGACGAAGTACACCTGCCTGCCCTCGTCAATCTGCTTGCGCACGGAGCGGTAGAGGCTCTCGCGGCGATTGTCGAACTGGTGGATGGTGGCAATAGGTTTGCGTCCGGGGGGGAGCTCGTCGATGACGGACACGTCCAGGTCTCCGTAGAGGGTCATGGCGAGCGTGCGGGGGATGGGCGTGGCGGTCATCACCAGGACGTGCGGCGGCTGGTCGTTTTTCGTCCACAGGCGCGAGCGTTGCTCCACGCCGAAGCGGTGTTGCTCGTCTATCACCGCCAAGCCGAGGGAAGCGAAGTTCACGGTATCTTCTATCAGGGCATGCGTGCCTATCAGGATGCGCACCTCGCCCGTGAGGAGGCCCGCGAGGATGGCTTCGCGACGTTTCCCCTTGATGGAGCCGGTCAGCAACTCCACGCGGATGTCCATGCCTTTCAGGAAGTTGCAGATGGTTTCATAGTGTTGGTTGGCCAGGATTTCGGTGGGCGCCATCATGCAGGCTTGGTAGCCGTTGTCCAGGGCCATCAACATGCTCATCAAGGCCACCAACGTCTTGCCGCTCCCCACGTCGCCCTGCAGCAGGCGGTTCATCTGCCTCCCCGAGCCGAGGTCGCGCCGGATTTCCTTCAACACCCGCTTCTGCGCGCCCGTCAATTCAAAGGGCAGATGCCGGGAGTAAAACGTGTTGAACACCTCGCCCACCTTGCCGAAGACGTATCCCCGATAGCGCCGCTGGCGATCTTTGGCATAGCGCAAGATGTTGAGCTGGACATAAAACAGTTCCTCGAACTTCAGGCGGTATTGCGCCTTGCGGAGGGCATCGGCATTGGCGGGAAAATGGATGTTGCGCAAGGCATCGGTCAGGGGCATCAGGTGATGCTCGGCCAGGATGGCGGGCGACAGCGTCTCGGGCAGCGGCTCGTTGACTTGCTTGAGGAGGTTGGCCATCATCTTCTCGATGGCCCGGGAGTGAAGGGAACTTCGCTTCATCCGCTCCGTGGTGTTGTAGTAGGGTTGGAGGCCCATCGAGGAGAGAGTGACCTCGGACACCTCGTCGATGTCCGGATGGGGAATGTTGATGCGCCCATTGAACGCCGTGGGCTTGCCGAAGACGATGTACTCCTGACGCACCTTGTACTTGCCCGTGATGTATTTGACACCTTGAAACCACACCAAATCCACGAAACCCGTCCCGTCCGTGAAGTGGGCAATCAGGCGTTGCCCCCTGCCCTCGCCCACCAATTCGAAGCCCAAGATTTGGCCTTTCAACTGGATGTAGGGCATATTGCCGTCTACCTCGCGAATGGCGTAAACCCGGCTTCTGTCCACATACTTGTAAGGGAAATAATAGAGGAGATCATGCATGGAGAAGACGCCCAACTCCTTGTTGAGCAGGGCTGCACGCTGGGGGCCGATGCCCGTCAGGAACTTGATATCGCGCTTGGTCAGGTCGAGCATAGGCCGTCAGAGCAAGGCTTCGGCCACGCGGAGATCGAAAGGCGTGGTGATTTTGATATTCTCGCGGTTGCCCTCGGTCAGGGTGACGGGCACTCCCAAGGCTTCCACCACCGAGGCATCGTCCGTAAACGCCGGAGAGTAAGGTTGTCCGTATGCCCTTTTCAGCAACTCCGCATCGAAAACTTGGGGTGTCTGCACCAAGCGGTATTCCTCCCGGTTGACGGTCAGGCTTCCCCCGTCCGCCAAGCGGCGCACGGTCTCCACCACGGGCACCACGGGCACCACGGCTTTCTTCGTGGCAGCCAAGGCATAGCATCGGGCAATGGCCTCTTGCGACACGAAAGGCCTCACCCCATCGTGCACCCCCACCCGTCCGGAAGCCTCCACCCACGCCAAGCCGTTGCGCACCGAGTGGAAGCGCGTCTCGCCTCCGTCGGCCACCCGGTGGGGCAGTGAAAAATGATACTCCGCGCACAACTCCGCCCAATAATCCTGCTGGCTGTGCGGGAGTACCACTATGAGTTGCATCGCCTGACTATAGGCATGGAAAGCCTCCAGCGTGCGCATCAGCACAGGTTTCCCTCCGATGGGGAGGAATTGCTTGGGAATGTCCGTCCCCATGCGCAGGCCTTTGCCTCCGGCCACAATCAGTGCGTAATCCATAGGCAACGACGGCTTAACGCAGGCACATGGCCTCTTCCAGTTCCTTCACTTTCTCCTTGCCGCAGAGGTGCTCCACCAACGCCAAGGCGAACTTCATGCAGGCGCCGGGTCCCTTGCCGGTGATGATGTTGCCGTCTTTCTCTACCATCGCGCCCGTATATTCGGCTCCCTCCAGGTATTTGTCGAAGCCCGGATAGCAGGTGGCCTTCTTGCCCTTCAGCAAGCCCAGGTTGCCCAGCACCATCGGGGCGGCGCAAATGGCGGCGATGTTCTTTCCTGCCTGATGGGAGCGCACCAGCAACTTGCGCAGGTCCTCACACTCGTTCAAAGTCGTCGCGCCGGGCAGTCCACCGGGCAATACCAACATATCGGCATCAAAGAAGTCGCAATTCACGATGTTCTTGTCGCACAACACGGGCACTCCGTGGGCGCCCTTTACTATTTCATCTTCGGTCACGGTCACCATCTGCACCTGCACGCCTGCGCGTCTCAGGATGTCCACGGTGGCAAAGGCTTCCATTTCCTCGAAGCCATCGGCAAAGAAAACATAAACTGTACCCATAATCAATTCTCCTTATCTATTTTAGGTTAAAATAATACGTGATTGTCCCTACTTGGTTGTTCAGTCCGTCCACCGCGTTGAACCTGGCCTTGCGGGCCGCGTCCATCGCCGCCTTGCGCAGGGCGGGGTTGACGGTGTTCGTCTGCTTGTTAATCTCCGTGGCTATCACCTGTCCGGCGGGGTTCACGGTGATGGTCACCACCACGCGCCCCTCGTCCTGCACGTTGTACACGGGCCGTGGCAATCCGCCCGCACCGATGGATCGTCCGCCCAGGTTGAATTCTCCATAGCCGCCCACACCTGTCGAAGCTCCCGTCTCGGCATTGCCCGCGGGGCTTCCCTGCAGGCCTTCACCCGTCTGCGCGTCGCCCCGGCTCTCCATCTTGGCACCCTTGCCAAAGGCACCCGCCACCCGGCGACGGGCGGCTTCCTCCGCCTCGCGGCGCTCGCGCTCGGCACGTTCTTCGGCCAGTCGGCGAGCTTCCTCCGCCTTTTCGGCTTCGGTCTTTTCGGGCTTCACGGATTCCTCGGGTTTGCTTTCAGGGGTCAGGGCCACGGTTTCCTCCAGGTCTTGGGTGATAAGTTCCTGCTCCACGGCCTCCGGAGGCACGATTTCCTCGACGGGCATTGTCTCCACCTCCACCAGCGAGGGGTCAGACCATCCCGATGCCTGGGGCACATCGCCCAGCATCACGGGCACGCCGCTCTCTTCCTGCGGCTCGGGCAGCGTGAAGCCCATCAGAAACAGGAAGATGATGAAAGCCACGTGCACCAGCACGGCCCCCAGCAAGCCTATGTATTTTCCTTTTTTCTTCGGATCCGTCATGGCATGTGACACCTATTTATAATATAACATGGTTCACTCCGCTTCATCAGGCGGGCGCGTGGCCAGCACCATCTTGAAGTGGTTCTCGTTGGCAAT
>CALNEX010000026.1 GCA_939791845.1 uncultured Mediterranea sp.
GCTACACGGAAGATGCAGTGGTTTCCTCTGACTTCCTGGGCTGCACGCTGACTTCCATCTTCGACGCCAACGCAGGTGTTTACCTGACCGACACGTTCGTTAAGGTCGTTTCTTGGTACGACAACGAAATCGGTTACTCCAACAAGGTTTTGGACCTGATCGCTCACATGGCATCGGTTAACGACTAATCGTCGGACAGACCTGATAGAACAAGGAAGGCGGTTTCCCCACGGAGGCCGCCTTTTTCCGTTCTCCAAAAGACCTTGCAACTTTGCATCAGCCTCCACACTTCATCAACGCCCATGACCGAAAACAATGACATAGACACACATCCGGCAGACAACCTCTTCTGGGATACGGTGGAAAAGTTCATCGCCAACCTGCGCAACCATCGCCTGGCCGACGTGTTCCGCTTCATCACCTTCGCGCCGGCGAAGAATACGGCCCCCACGAGCACCTGCGCTTGGAAATCAACTATGTGAAGAAAGGCCGTTGCCGCATCCACACGGAAGACAAAAGCATCAGCTTCCGCGAAGGCGAAACGATGGTCATCCTCTCCGACGTCCGGCACCGGTTCGAAGCGGGCACCGAAGGCACCGTGCTGATGCAACTGGAATTCTTGCCGGAGATATTCTCCAACTTCAAACCTGACATCTTGGCCGGCAAAGGAACGGACAAGCGCACAGCAGATTTCCTGACCGGGCCGCACCGCGTGCTGCGAATCACGGACAACGCACGCATCGTCCTTGTCATCCAGAACATCATCAACGAACTGAAGCAGAAAGAGCTGTTCTACGACTACCAGGTGGTGCTGCACTATGCCGAACTGTTACTCTTGCTCTACCGGCACATAGACCGCACCCTCCTGCCGACGGAAACAAACGAGACGCTGAAAGATGCCATCCACTTCATGCGGCAAAACTACCACCAGGCACTGACCATGAAGGAGGTTGCCCAAAACGCCCACATCAGCGAGAGATACCTGCGCAAGCTCTTTGCCAGCAAGCTGGGAACCACGCCCATCGACTACCTGAACCGCATCCGCATCAACAAGGCGATGGAACTATTGCAAGACAGGGGGCTTTCCATCAAAGAAACCTGCTTCGCCTGCGGGTTCCATTCCCCGCACTATTTTTCGCGCGTGTTCAAACAACAGACGGGCGTGACGCCTGCCAAATGGGGCGCAGGTTCCGAATAGTGCACGCATCCCGGCACATAAGACCGTTTCGTGCAAAACGCATTTCCCGGCTTGCTTCCTTATCACGAGTGGGGACACTAACTTTGCATACAGCAAAAAAGAAACTCCACAAGATACCGCAAAATGAAAAGAAAAGCATTACTATCCATACTGATGTCTGCCTGCCTGCTCCCCTTGACAGCCCGGCAGACACCGGACACTGGCGGCAACAAGACCTATTGGCTACCGCAACAAGTGACCGAAGTGAAACGTCCCGTCCTGTCCCTCAACGGGGAATGGGACTTCAAGTACGATGCCCGAAGCCGCTGGACGGACATCCAAGTGCCCGGCGAGGCGGCCATGCAGGGCTATGCCATCCGGCACGACAGTCCCTTCTGCTACCGACGCACATTCACCGTGCCGAAAGACTTTGCCGACAAACGCATCATCCTGCGTTTCGATGGCGTGTACAGCCGGGCACGATTGTCCATCAACGGCCGGTTCGTGCGCGAACACCGGGGCGGCTTCACCCGCTGGGAGACCGATGTGACCCACCTGGTGAAACCGGGCAAGAAAAATGAAATCCTCCTGGAAGTGACCGACCGCCTGAACGATGTTTCCTATGCATCGGGCTACGCCCATCACCCCATAGGCGGCATCTTGCGCGATGTCACCCTCTTCGCCTTGCCCGAAGGCCACATCTGCGACGTGCACGTGGAAACGGACCTTGACTCGTTGTACCAAGATGCCGAGCTGAATTTCAACTGCTTCTACCAAGGCAAACCCACGGAAGCCGACCTGAAGTTGCGCCTCATCGCCCCCGACGGACAGGCCGTGGCACTGGACAAAGACCGCTTTGACCTGCAAGACGGGCAGAACCGCATCGCCCTCGCTGTGCGCAATCCGCTGAAGTGGGACGCCGAACATCCCAACTTGTACACCTTGGAAGTCAAGCTGTGGCAGGACGGGCAGGAAACCGCCCGCTTCAGCCGCCAGGTGGGATTCCGCGAAGTGGCCATCGTGAAGAACCAAATGCTGGTGAACGGCCGTCCCGTGAAGCTGCGCGGAGCCTGCCGCCACGACATCCACACCACCCTGGGACGCACCACGTCCGCCGAACTGGACAGTCTGGATGCCGTTTTGTTCAAGGAAGCCAACATGAACTTCGTGCGCACCTCCCACTATCCGCCCTCCGAGCGTTTCCTGCAGTACTGCGACCGCTACGGCATCTACGTGGAGTGCGAGACGGCCGCCTGCTTCGTGGACACCCATCGGCAGAAAAATTACGCCCCGGGCAACTCACAAAACGACACAACACAAACACAACAATATATAGGCCAGTGCCAAGAAATGGTGAAGGCATTCCGCTCTCACCCGTCCATCCTGTTCTGGAGCGTGGGCAACGAAAGCGTATATGGCACCAACTTCCAACTCTGCCACGACTGGGTGAAGAAGAACGACCCGACACGACCCGTCATCTTCAGCTATCCCGGCTCGGTGGAGAAAGGCAAGGAAATGTATGAAATCCTGAGCATGCACTATCAGGACGTGAACGGCAACCTGTGGCAATGGGACAAGCAGACGCGGGGCTTCGAGACGCCCGACGGCATCCCGGCCCTCTTCGACGAATGGGCGCACCCCGCCTGCTACACCTACGCCACACTGCGCACCGACCCGGGCATCCGCGAGTTCTGGGGACAGTCGCTGGACATGATGTGGGGCGGACTGTTCGATGCCCCCGGCGGACTGGGCGGCGCCATCTGGGGCTACGTGGACGAGACCTTTGCCCTGCCGGAGCCTAAACAGGGCACGGCTTTCTGGAAGGAATTTGCACACACCGCCAAGCCCGAAGGGTTCCGCGGCAACTGCGTGGGCTACGGCGAATGGGGCATCGTGGACGTCTGGCGCCGCAAGAAGCCGGAGTTCTGGGCCACGAAGAAAGCCTACTCGCCCGTGCGTCTGCTGGCCGGCCGGGCAATCAACTTCACGCCGGGACAGCCCATCCGGCTGACGGTGTATAACCGTTTTGACCACACCAACCTGAGCGAACTGACCGCACGCTACATTTACAAAGACCGGGAATACAAAGCCGCACTGACCGCCACTGCCCCGCACCACAAGGGCACACTGACCCTGCCCGCATCGGCTTGGGAAGAGGGTGAGGCCCTGCTCGTCAGCTACTACACCGCCGACGGCCATTGCGTGGACACGGACCGTATCGTCTTGGGGACGGAAAGAATCACGCTGCCCGTCCCGGGCAAAGGCACCCGCCTCAACGTCGTGGAGGAAGAAGGACGCACCGTGGTGAAGGGCGAAGGCTTTGAAATCCCCTTCGACAAGGCTACGGGACTGATCACCAATGCCCGCGTGGGCAATGAGACCTGGATAGAACAAGGTCCCTTCCTGCACGCCTCCATCAACCTGAACCACCTGTCCGGCGCGGAAGTGCGCAAAATGGCCGACCATGTGGAAGTGTCCCAGGCCGACTGGCAGAAGACCGGCTTCTCGCTTCGCAAGGAGAAAGATGCCGTCCACGTGACACTGGAAGGCACGTACCGGGAAGTGAAGGCCTGCTTCAGCATCCGCATCACACCCCGCGGTGAGGTATCCGTCAGTTACGACACGGAGGGACTGCCCAACGGCTATCTGCGCGAGGCGGGACTGACGTTCCGCTTGTCCGATGCTCCTGCCACCCTGGACTGGCAACGCCGGGGATATTGGAACTACTATCCTGAAAATGAACTGGGAGCCAACCAAGGACAGACCGCCCTGCACAACAGCCACGTCCCGGCCTATGGCGAAAACCCGGAGCAACCATGGGTGATGGACACACATAATTATTATTATTGGTCCGACCGCGGAGCCGGCAGTGCACACCCGCTCACCCAGCTGGCCAAGGGCATGAAGGAGAACATCTACCACTACACCCTCCACTCCGCCAGCGGGAAAAGCATGAGCATCATCTCGCCGGATGCTTCCGTGGCTTGCCGCATGGACAAGACGGCCGATGGTGCCCTGATGCTCCACACCAATAACCGCTGGGACTATCCCGAAATAGCGTGGGGCAATTATTGCAAGACGCTGGAGGCCCTGCCTTGTCACGGGGAAATCCGCTTCTTGCTGAAATAAGGTTCTGGCTGTGAAATCCGTAAGGACAATCGCAGCCAAACTGGCGAAAGCGTACTTTTTTCAGTTAAACATCAATAATCTGGGACGACTTCTGCGGGAGTCGCCCCATTTTTCGTATATTTGCGAGCTCAATCAAACTGAAGAAACATCTTTATATATATGAACAATACACGGACGCAGAACCCTTTCCTGCAACCCTTTGGCACACCGCACGGCACCGTGCCCTTCGACCGCATCCGCACGGAGCACTTCGAGCCTGCCGTGCGCGAGGGCATACGCCGCCAGTTGGCCGAGATTGACGCCATCACCGCCAATCCGGACGAGCCGACCTTTGCCAACACCATCGAGGCGTACGAACGTTCGGGACGGTTGCTCTCCATCGTCAGCAACGTCTTCGGCAACCTGCACAGCGCGGAGACCAACGATGAGCTGGACCGTCTGGCCGAGGTGCTGATGCCCCTGCTGAGCGAGCACAGTAACAACATCAGCCTGAACCCGCAACTGTTCGAACGCGTGAAATACGTGCATGAGCATACAGACCGCACCCGCCTCACCCCCGAACAGCAGACGCTGCTGGAGGAGACCTACCGCGGCTTCGTGCGCAACGGCGCCGACCTGCAAGGCGAAGCCCGCGACCGCTACCGCGCCCTCTGCCAGGAACTGAGCCTGCTGACCCTGAAGTTCAGCGAGAACAACCTGAAGGAGACCAACGACTACCAACTGCACCTGACCGACCCGGCGCAACTGGCCGGACTGCCCGACAGCGCCGTGGAAGCCGCCGCCGAGACCGCCCGCGAGAAAGGCGTCGAGGGCTGGGTCTTCACTCTCCAGGCACCCAGCTACGTGCCTTTCCTGAAATATGCCGACAACCGCGACCTGCGTCACGAACTCTATCTGGCCTATAACACCAAGTGCACGCACCAGAACGACCGCAACAACCTGGAGATTGTCCGCCGGATAGCCAACGCCCACCTGGAACTGGCCCGCCTGCTGGGCTACCGGTGCTACGCCGACTACAACCTGGAGGAGCACATGGCACAAGACACCGCCCACGTATACCAACTGCTGAACCAGTTGCTGGAGGCCTATACGCCCGCCGCCCGGCAAGAGGTGGCCGAAGTCGAGGCCCTGGCCCGCGAGACCGAGGGCGCGGACTTCCAACTGATGCCCTGGGACTGGAGCTATTACTCACAGAAACTGAAAGACAAGAAATACCGCATCGACGATGAACAGCTGCGCCCCTACTTCGAGCTGGAGCATGTCAAACAGGGCATCTTCAGCCTGGCCAACAAGTTGTACGGCCTGACCTTCCGCAAGAATCCGGACATACCCGTCTACCACAAGGACGTGGACGCCTACGAGGTGTTCGACCGCGACGGCAGCTACCTGGCCGTGCTTTATGCCGACTTCCATCCCCGTGCGGGCAAACGCTCCGGTGCCTGGATGACCTCGTACAAAGGGCAGTGGACAAACCCGCAGACGGGCGAGGACAGCCGCCCGCACGTGTCCATCGTGATGAACTTCACCAAGCCCACGCAGGACAAACCCGCCCTGCTGACCTTCGGCGAAGTGGAAACCTTCCTGCACGAGTTCGGCCACAGCCTGCACGGCATGTTGGCCCGCAGCACCTACGAGAGCCTGAGCGGCACCAACGTCTACTGGGACTTCGTGGAACTGCCCTCGCAGTTCATGGAGAACTTTGCCGTGCAGAAGGACTTCCTCCACACCTTCGCCCGCCATTACCAGACGGGCGAACTGATTCCCGACGAACTGGTGCAACGCATTGTGGATTCAGCCAACTTCAACGTAGCCTACGCCTGCCTGCGCCAAGTCAGCTTCGGCCTGCTGGACATGGCGTGGTACACCCGCACCGAACCTTTCGAAGGTGACGTGGAGCAATACGAGCGCCAGGCATGGGCACGGGCACAAGTGCTGCCCGACGTACCTGGCACGTGCATGAGCGTACAGTTCTCGCACATCTTCGCCGGCGGCTATTCGGCAGGATACTACAGCTACAAGTGGGCCGAGGTGCTGGATGCCGATGCCTTCGCCTTGTTCAAGGAACGGGGCATTTTCAATCCCGAAGTAGCTGCATCCTTCCGCCACCACATCCTGGAAAGAGGCGGGACAGAACACCCCATGATCCTCTACAAGCGCTTCCGCGGACAGGAACCCACCATCGATGCCCTGCTCATACGAAACGGAATCCCAAGAACCTAAACTAAAAACGAAATAGCGCAATGAAAATGAAAAAGAAACTGACGTACCTGTTACTCCTCCTGCTGCTCCCCTTGTTGGGCGGCTGCGACAACGAGGACAATGTGCTGGAAATCTTTACAGGCAAAACCTGGAAACTGACCTACATCGCACTGGAGGGACAGCACCAGATGTTCGACTTCTGGAACAACGACACGAACGCCGCCCAGCGCAGCATGCAACTGCTGGAGCAGGATGCCACCTTCACCGTAGAATTCAACGGCGGCGAGACTGCCGAGTATGTGGGAGGCGACTTCGAGGCGTTGGCCGTCAACCGATCGGCTACAGGTACCTGGGCTGCCAACGGCGCTACACGCGAACTGAGCCTGCACGACATACGCACCTCGGGCAGCGATACGGACGTCCTGGCCCGCGCCTTCCTGACGGGGCTGACTAACGCCATCCGCTACAGCGGCGACAGCCAGAACCTATACATTTACTACGAAGACGGACAGACCACCAAGTACATGGCCTTCCACGTCAAATAAACAACAGCGAAACGCATGGACAACGAATCAATCACCGCCAAACAAGAAGCGCTGGACAAACGCTACATACGCATGGCTGCCATCTGGGCCGAAAACTCTTACTGCAAACGCCGCCAGGTGGGCGCTCTCATCGTGAAGGACAAGATGATCATCTCCGACGGCTACAACGGCACGCCCTCCGGCTTCGAGAACGTCTGCGAGGACGAACACAACCTGACCAAGCCCTACGTGCTGCACGCCGAGGCCAACGCCATCACCAAGATTGCCCGCTCCAACAACAGCAGCGACGGCGCCACGATGTACGTCACCGCCTCGCCCTGCATCGAGTGTGCCAAGCTCATCATCCAGGCGGGCATCAAGCGCGTGGTCTATTCCGAGAAATACCGGCTGGAGGATGGCGTCGAACTGCTGAAACGCGCGGGCATCAAGGTGGTCTACCTGCCTGCGGGCGAATAATCATCCAACCCTAAAACAACACATTAACTATATGAGCAACAAGAATACTTTCCGCTTCACCCCCCTGGTCATCGCCGTCAGCGTGGTGCTGGGCATCCTTATCGGGACGTTCTACGCCAAGCATTACGGGGGCAACAAGCTGGGCATCATCAATGCCTCGTCCAACAAACTGAACGCGCTGCTGCACGTCATCGAAAACCAGTATGTGGACACCGTGGACATGACAGAACTGGTGGAGAACACCATGCCGCAAATATTGGCCGAACTGGACCCCCACTCCACCTATATCCCCGCCAAGGACCTGCAGGAGGTCAACTCCGAACTGGAGGGCAGCTTCAGCGGCGTGGGCATACAGTTCACCATCCTGCAAGACACCATCCACGTCAACAGCATCGTGCCCGGCGGCCCTGCCGAAAAGGTGGGCATGCTGGCCGGTGACCGCATCGTGACGGTGGACGACAGCCTCTTCGTGGGCAAGGACCTGACCAACGAACGCGCCCTGCGCACCTTGAAGGGGCCCAAAGGCAGCGAAGTCCGCCTGGGCGTGAAGCGCGCCACGGAAAAGGAGCTGCTGCACTTCACCATCGTGCGCGGCGACATCCCGCAGAACACCATCGACGCCGCCTACATGCTGAGCGACGACTACGGCTACATACAGGTCAGCAAGTTCGGCCGCACCACGCACGTGGAGTTGCTGAGCGCCATTGCCCAGCTGACCCACAAAGGCTGCAAGGGCCTCATCATCGACCTGCGCGACAACACTGGCGGCTACATGGATGCCTCCACCCGCATGGTGAACGAGTTCCTGCCCGCCAACAAGTTGATAGTCTATGCCGAAGGCCGCAAATATCCCCGCTGGGAAGACTACGCCGACGGAACGGGCAGTTGCCAGCAAATGCCGCTGGTGGTGCTCATCAACGAAGGCTCGGCCTCGGCCAGTGAAATCTTCGCGGGCGCCATCCAGGACAACGACCGCGGCACGATCATCGGCCGCCGCTCCTTCGGCAAGGGGCTGGTGCAGCAACCCATCGACTTCAGCGACGGGTCGGGCATCCGGCTGACCATCGCACGCTACTACACCCCCTCCGGACGCTGCATCCAGCGCCCGTATGACAGCGGCGACAACATGGCCTACGAAATGGACTGGCTCCACCGCTACGAGCACGGCGAGTTCTTCTCGGAAGACAGCATCAAGCTGAACAAGGACGAGCAGTTCTTCACCAGCCTGGGACGTCCCGTCTACGGCGGCGGAGGCATCATGCCGGACATCTTCGTGCCGCAAGACACCACGGGCGTCTCGTCCTGGCTCATCGAGGTGAACAACAAGGGCATCATCCTGCAATACAGCTTCGAATACACGGACAAGAACCGCGCCAAGCTGTCCGAATACACCACGCAGGAAGACCTGCACGCCTACCTGGAGAAGCAGAACCTGGTGCAACAGTTCGTGCGCTATGCCGACAAGAAAGGCGTAAAACGCCGCAACCTGCTGATACAGAAGTCACGCAAGCTGCTGCAACGCAACCTCTACGCCTCCATCATCTACAACATGCTGGGCCGCGAGGAATACATCCGCTACATCAACCAGGACGATGCCACGGTGCAAAAAGCTTTGGAGGTACTGGAGAAAGGCGAAGCCTTCCCCCAGGCACCCGAACCCCAAACGGAGGAAAACGATGCTGACAAAGACCGAATTGCGCAAGGAGATTGCCCGACGGAAGACCCTGCACAAATCTTCCGCCTGGCGCGCGCGGCAAGTTGCTGACATACTAAGCGCCCTCGAAGCACACCCGCGGTGGCAGGCGGCACACACCGTGCTGCTCTACCACTCGCTGCCGGACGAGGTGGACACGCATGCCTTCATCCGCCGCTGGAGCACGCGGAAGCACATCCTGCTGCCCGTGGTCAAAGGCAATGACCTGGAACTGAGGAGCTACGCGGGCGATGACCGCCTGGCCGAAGGAGCCTTCCACATCGACGAACCCACAGGCACCGCCTTCACGGACTATGCCGCGATAGACTTGGCCGTCATCCCCGGCGTGGCCTTCGACCGCCGGGGCAACCGCCTGGGACGCGGCAAGGGTTACTATGACCGCCTGTTGCCCCGCATCCCCGCAGCCTACAAGCTGGGGCTTTGCTTCCCCTTCCAACTATTGGACCAAATACCCGCGGAGGCACACGACATCCCGATGGACGAGGTGCTGGCCGCAGCCCTGACAACTGATAATGAGTAAAAACGCAGAAACAATGAAAACCAACTACCACACCCATACCACCCGCTGCCTGCACGCCGTAGGCACGGACGAGGCCTATGTGAAAAGTGCCTTGAAAGGCGGATACCAAGTGCTGGGATTCGCCGAACACACCCCTTGGAAATACCGCACGGACTACGTGGCGGACATGCGCATGCTGCCGGACCAACTGCCGGACTACGTGAAGAGCCTGCGTGCCCTGCGCGAGAAATATCAAGGACAAATCGACATCAAAATCGGCCTGGAATGCGAGTATTTCCCCGACTACATGCACTGGCTGAAGGAGCAAATCAAGCAATACAAGCTGGACTACATCATCCTGGGCAACCACTTCTACCACACGGACGAGAAGTTCCCCTACTTTGGCCACCACTGCGACACGCGCGACATGCTGGACCTCTATGAGGAAAGCGCCATCGAAGGCATGGAGACGGGTCTGTACTGCTGCCTGGCCCACCCAGACCTCTTCATGCGCTCCTATCCCCGATGGGACCACCACTGCACGCTCATCAGCCGCCACATCTGCCGCACGGCCGCACGGCTGGACATCCCCTTGGAATACAACATCGGCTACCTGGCCTACAACGAGGCGCACGGCTTGCAGACCTACCCGCATCCCGACTTCTGGCGCATCGCGGCCAACGAAGGCTGTACCGCCATCATCGGGCTGGATGCCCACAACAATGCCGACCTGGAAACACCCGTCTACTATGACCGCGCCGTCCAAGCCCTGAAAGAACTGAAGATAAAGGTGACGGACACGCTGAAGATGAACCAGTGGTAAACCCACTGCCTCAACGGAACACGATGTCCGTAATCACCTGCGCCCCCACGTGCTTGTTCAGGTTGCGCACCAGCAACGTGCGCCCCATCATCAGCTCCTGCCGCAAGGCCGCGGAAGTGAGGTGGACATAAAGCGTCTGGTTGCGGACAAAAAGCCCGTCGGTATAGGCCGCGATGGAGGGTCCCACCACTTCGGGCCAGGCATTGACCAGGCGACGCTCGTTCAATGGGGACTCCAGGCTCTCCTGGCGCAAGTAGGTGCGGATGAGCTGGCCGATGGCTTGCGCGTCCTTGCGTTTCATGCCTCGCCCCCTTCCCCGGTGAATTCGGCCACCTGCCCGCAGTCCACATGGAACATCTTGTAGTCACTGCCCACCTTGTGCAGGATGCGGTCCAAGTGGCTTCGGTTGGTGTCCGTGATGAATATCTGCCCGAAGCCGTCGCCTGCCACCAGCTTGACAATCTGCTCCACGCGCCGAGCATCCAGCTTGTCGAACAGGTCGTCCAGCAACAACAGGGGCACCGTCCCCGCCGTGCGCTTCAAGAAGTCGAACTGCGCCAGCTTCAACGCCACCAGATACGTCTTGTTCTGTCCCTGCGAACCCTCCTTCTTGATGGGGAAATTGCCCAGCATCATGTTCAGCTCGTCCTTGTGGATGCCGCAGAGGGAATATCCCATGATTCGGTCACGCTCGCGGCTCTCGCGCAATGTCTCCAGCAGGGGGCCGCGCGCGGCGTGCGACTCATAGGACAGCCCCACCCGCTCCCGGTCTTGCGAGATGAACGAGTAGAAAGACTGGAAGATGGGGATGAACTCGCGGATGAAAGCCTCGCGCTTGCGGTAGACCACCTCGCCCGATTGTGCCATCATCTCTTCCCAAACCAAAAACAACTCCTCCTCCACGGATTGCTCGCTCTTCAGCAACACATTGCGCTGCGTCAGAGCCTTGTTGTAGCGGATGAGGGCATTCAGGTATTCCTTGTCATACTGCGAAATCACCACGTCCATGAAGCGGCGCCGCTCATCGCTGCCCCCGGCAATCAGCCCGGAATCGGCGGGCGACACCATCACCAACGGGATGAAGCCTATGTGGTCCGACAGGCGGGTATATTCCTTCTTGTTGCGCTTGAACTGCTTCTTCTGCCGGCGTTTCATGCCGCAATAGATTTCCTCCGGCGTGCCGTCCGCCGCCTCATAAAAACCCTGAATCATGAAAAAGTCCGCCTCGTGCAGGATGTTCTGCGAGTCGATGGGATTGCCCGCGCTCTTGCAGAAGGACAGGTAATAGACGGCATCCAGCAGGTTGGTCTTTCCCATGCCGTTTTGGCCGAAGAAGCAGTTCAGCTTGGGCGAAAACGCCAGCTCCACCTGCTCCAGGTTCTTATAATTAAGGATGGATATTCGTTTCAGTATCATAACATAAGCACAAGTTAGCAGCTGACGGACCTGCAAGCGCGGGCGGGGATACCTGCGAGCGCGGGCGGAGGTACCTGCGAGCACGGGCAGAGGTACCGGCGGGCACGGGCGGGGATACCCCCGGACAAACCGTCCGAATAGCATCTGCCGTGCAAAAGTAAGAAGAATTTCGCTGTTTTCAGACCCTAAGGCGAAAAAAGATGCCCCCAAATTTCGCTGATACTGATAAAACAACTAATTTTGCGGGTCGAAATCAAAAACATAGAATAATAACAAAAAGAATCCTATAACAATGGCAGAACAGAAAAAGACCAACGAAGCCCTCAACGTGGAAGAAGCACTGACACAATCGGAGGCATTTCTCATCAAGAACAAGAAACCCATCATCGGCGTGGTAGTGGCCATCATCGTCATCATCGCCGGCGTCACCCTGTACAAAAACCTCTATGCACAGCCGCGCGAAGAGAAAGCACAGGCTGCCTTGTACATGGGACAGCAGTACTTCGAGACGAACAACTTCGAGCAGGCCCTGAACGGCGACAGCATCGGCTACGCAGGTTTCCTCAAGGTGGCCGACGAATACAGCGGCACCAAGGCAGCCAACCTGGCCAAAGCCTACGCAGGCATCTGCTACGCCAAGCTGGGCAAGACACAGGAAGCCATCGACATGCTGAACGGCTTCGACGGCAACGACCAGATGGTGGCTCCCGCCATCAAAGGCGCCATCGGCAACTGCTACGCACAGCTGGGCGACCTGGACAAAGCCGCTTCCACCCTGCTGGACGCCGCCGGCCAGGCCGACAACAACACGTTGAGCCCCATCTTCCTGATGCAGGCCGGCGAAATCCTGGTGAAACAAGGCAAGTACGATGAAGCCATCGAAGCTTACACCACCATCAAGGACAAGTACTTCGCCTCCTACCAGGCCATGAACATCGACACCTACATCGAACAGGCTAAACTGCTGAAGAAGTAAACGACGTATGGCAACCGCATATCACAACCTCTCGGACTACGACTTCCAGTCCGTCCCCGACGCATCGGGGATGAAATTCGGCATCGTCGTGTCCGAATGGAACTACAACATCACGGGCGCCCTGCTCCAGGGCGCCCTGAATACGCTGAAAAAGCACGGCGCGAAGGAGGAGGACATCCTGGTCCGCACCGTCCCCGGCAGTTTCGAACTGACCTTCGGAGCGTCACAACTCATCAAGCACACGGATGTGGATGCCGTCATTGCTTTGGGCTGTGTGGTCCGTGGCGACACGCCACACTTTGATTACGTCTGCATGGGTGCCACGGAAGGCATCACGCGGCTGAACGCCGAAGGTGACGTTCCCGTCATCTACGGCCTCATCACCACCAACACCATGCAGCAGGCAGAGGACCGCGCAGGAGGCCGTTTGGGCAATAAAGGCGACGAATGTGCAGTTGCTGCAATAAAAATGATCGATTTTGCTTGCAGATTAAAAAAATAGTCGTACCTTTGCAGCGCAATTGAGAAACGAAGCAACGGCTTCCCCCCAAAAAACTTCTCAATAGCGGATTGGGCAAATACCAGAGTGGCCAAATGGGGCAGACTGTAAATCTGCTGGTTTATACCTTCGGTGGTTCGAATCCATCTTTGCCCACCCAAATTTGCGGAAGTAGCTCAGTTGATAGAGCATTAGCCTTCCAAGCTGAGGGTCGCGGGTTTGAGTCCCGTCTTCCGCTCCACTGAAAATCCTGAAAGCTAGAAAGTTGGCTCTCAGGATTTATTTTTTAGGCAGATTTGAGAGAATGGATTTAGGGCGGTTTACAAGGCTGCATGTAAACCAGAATGTAAACCGGAAACAGCCTTATGAATGCCTCAGTTTCAGTAGTTTGTTACAAGTCCAAGACGCTATCCAATGGCGAAAATCCACTTATGTTGCAGATTTCCAAAGATGGGAAACGCAAATACCGGAGTTTGGGCGTATCCATTGACCCTAAATTCTGGGACTTCACCAAGAATCGCTTACGCCCGAATTGCCCCAACAAGGAATACATCCAAAACATTATCCTTGAAAAACAGGCAGAACTTCAACAGCGCATATTGGAGTTGAACAGCGAGCAGAAAGAATATACCGCCAGCACACTCCTGAACAATGAGAATACTAAATTTGAATTGAAAACCGTAGGAGAGTTCTATCAAAGTCTAATAGAACAGTATGCTCTTGACAGCAAATGCGGGAACCGGCTTATTTACAAAAGCTCCTTCAACTCCCTGAAGGCTTTCACCCGCAACAAACTGGATATATTATTCTGTGATATTGATATAGACTGGCTCAATCGGTATGAGAAGTGGCTCCGCTCCAAAGGCAACAAAGAGACTACCATCAGCCTCATGTTCCGAACCTTGCGCAGTGCATACAACAAAGCCATCAAAGCCAAGTGTGCCCGAAAATCCGACTACCCATTTGACGAATACAAAATCAACAAGTTCGATACTACTACTCAAAAAAGAGCCATCAACAAAACGGAGGTGCTGAAATTCAACACGGAGGAAGTAAAAACCATCGGCAAGCGGCAATACATGGAACTGAGCAAAGACATTTTCATATTCAGTTATCTCTGTGGCGGAATCAACTTCACGGATATTGCCAACCTAACCCAAACAAACATCGTCAAAGGCAGGCTGCACTATATCCGCCAAAAGACTGGAAAACTGATAAAGATTGGTATTCCCGAGGAAGCCATGCGAATCATTGAGAAATATGCCAATGCCAGTAAAGGCTACTTATTCCCCATATTGAACAGCCAAATACACAAGACTGCCCAACAAAAACAGAACCGAATCCATAAGATACTGGGAAAAGTAAACAAGAACCTGAAATTGCTTGCCGCACAAGTTGGCGTAGAGTCAAACGTCACGACCTATGTTGCGAGGCACTCCTTCGCCAGCGTGCTAAAGAAATCGGGAGTAAACATTGCTTTGATTAGCGAAGCATTGGGGCACTCGGATATCACGACCACACAGATTTACCTTGATAGTTTTGATGACGAACAGATGGATGAAGCGATGAAGAATCTTTTGTAAACAGATGAACAAATAAATTATGTCTGATTCCTTTTCGATTGCAGCCCTGAAAAAAAACCGCCCGTATTGTTGCATGTAACTAAAAATCAGGCTACTTTTGCGGCGCAACAATAAAACCAACAGGTATGAGAAAACTTAGCATATAAAAATGTAAGAGATATATAAATCCAGGAGATTAGTATCTCATTAGAGAATATAGAAGGCATAGATAGCTATCAAAAAGGCTGTTTATGCCTTTGTGCGTCTTAAAAAATAGCAAGAAAAGAATATATCAACAAAAAATTCAGGCAATGTATAATAAATAAAAATAACATCAATAATATGGATATGTTAAACGGAATACCGGGAATAGCCAATACCTACCTAGAGGCGGACGAAAAGGGAAAAAAGCCCTTTGCATCATGGGCGGATTAGCCCTGCTGGGGCTGGGAACAGCCATCGGATGGGACCTGTGGAAAGACTGGAGAGCGGGGAAAAAAGAGGATAAGAAGGAAAAGAAGGAGCAGGAGACCAACCAGTTGAAGGAAGAAGGGAAGCGACAGACCAACCAGATGGCGGAAGAACAGAAGCGCGAGACGAATAGGCAAAAGGCAGAATTACAGAAAGAGATTGCTGACCATCGGGCTGAAATCCGTCAGCGGGAGAAGGCTGAGAAGCAAACAAAGACTGACCCCGGACTGGAGGATTGGCTGCAAGAGTACAAGCAAACCCACCCATCAGGCGTGGGAGAAGCACCTAAGATGCGCAATCTCATCTTCCCTTGGATGACCGAAGGGTATGACATCGGCCTGATTGCGCCCACCGATTGCGGAAAGACCACTTTTGTGCTACAGGTGGCCATGGCATTGACAAAAGGGACGTGCGACTACCCCATCTCTCCCCAAGAAGACACTATAAAGCCCATACGCACCCTTGTGTTTTCGCTCGAACAAAACGATGTGGAGATAAATACTTACTATGGAGATGTCCTAGCCAAGCAACGCTTGCTCACTATCCGGGGCGAAGAATGGTTTGAAGGAAACCCTACAGCCCAAATATTGGAAGAAATACAGCGGGAGATGATGGCGGCGTCGGCAGGAGAGGGAATGGTTGTCATTATCGACAACTTTACCAAGCTGGTGAGTGACAGCGACCATAAGCAAGTGGAGCAGTTCTGCAAGAGCCTGGACCGTATGCGCCATGCAAGCACCCAGACAGGCAACCCGCTTACCGTGCTCAAGGTATTTCATACCAATAAAGACTGCCGGACAGACAGGAGATTCACCGAAAAGAGCATCCGGGGAGATTCAAAGTACCTTTATGAAACCCGGAATGTACTCTACCTGACCTATTATAAAGGGGATAATGACAAACGCATACTGGGATTCATCAAATGGAAATATGGCAACAAACGCCAGTTATGGATATTACAACTTGTCAATACGACTCCCTACCAAAGCCGCTATGTGGGACCCGGTAAAGCAAAAGACTTGGGCACACCACCGGATGAAGAAGATGAACCCCAAAAGAGAAAAGTGGGACGGCCGGAAGGCATTTCGTTAGAAAAGGCTTGCCTCTTCTATATGCAAAACAAAATAGGAAAACGCCAAACTAAGGAAATTGAGAAAGAGGCCGGAGTCAAATGGGATAGCATCTACAAAAGAATCCAGCGCGAAGGACTCTTGGAAACGCTAAACGAGGAAGCTGCCGAAGGGGGAACAGAATGCTCCGGGAAAACCGGTTGGGGACTCGGACAAATCAACCTCGGTGGACAAGTACAAGCTACTGCAAATGCCTGATTCACTTTGAATAAAAGCAGATAGGGAGAGATGGGAGAATTTGTCCGACCTTGCCCTACCTGCCATTGCCCAAAGGAGAAAAAAGAATACTTCCGAGTCATTGGCAAGGAGGCTCGGAGGCGATGACAAAGTGCCTCAGAGGTAAAGCCAATGAGCCTCCTTTATACAGCCACTTCAAGGAAGTACACCCGATGACCTTGGGCATTCGCGCGCTGCTTTTCCCTGACAGGCAGATAGTCGGCGAGGTCGGTGGCTTTGGCTGTTTTCCCGACAAGCCCAAAATCGTCGTATATCTGTTGAAGCAGGGACTTGACCTCCTTCTTGGAATAGAGTACGCCGGGCTTGAATGTCTGTCGACAAACCTCCTTTATGGGATCTTGTGCAAGCAGCCCACTATAAGTTTTCTCAACATCTGTCTCATGAAAATGAAGGCTGGACAAGGTATCGTAACCGAGGGCATTGTACCAGTTATGATAGCGCAGATCGATGAACGGGTTCTGTAAAAGCAGCCCGTCGTATTGGGGATAGCCATGCCTGAAATCGGAATACCCTGCAAACTTGTCCTTGTCGGGCGCATTGTAATACCATTTTTCAAAATCCTTTACTTCTTGAGGCTTCTGGTGCATTTTTAATGCAGACTGAATGCAGGTCAACAACTGGCAGGAATTATTGTAGTAAAAATTCCGCTGATACCATTGATTCCATTTGGCCACTATTACCAGATAGTTGAATCCGAGTGTCGTATGACCATCCTCCTGTATAAGGTCGATGTAATCATCCACGAATTTCTTATCCACAGCTCTGTCCCGGCAAAACTTGACCAACAGTTCCTTTGCGTCCGTCGGAGCTTTATTGTATGCCTCAAGCTGCGCAAGTGAGTTCTGTTCCATCTCCATTTGTTTCCGCTCAAACTCTTCCTTTATCATGTTTTCAGGCTTAGTCTTGTAGTATATCGTAGCATCGTGGCGAAAAGGGTTTGTGTCCAACCTTTGCCTACCGAGTATTTGCGGAATATCAAGCATGATGTCAAGCGTCTGCCACTTCTTGCCCGCATTGATGAAGATGTAGGTGCTGGCGTTGGTCGAGTAGAAGTCAACGCCCTCGAACGAAGCCTTGGTGCAGAAGGTGAAAGGTTTGTTCACGGGATTGTCCTTATCCGTACACAACCCTCCTGTCACGAAACCTGCCAGAAGCTCCGAGGCTTTGCTTTCTGAACAGAGTATGGTCACTTCCTCCGGTTGCAGCTTATTCTGCTTGATTATGCTCCGGATAGATTTGACTTCGTTCAAGAAGATACAGGCTTCACGGGAATAGGCGATCGTGCCTTGTATGATTTTCCTCTCAAAGTAGCCTGTCTCCCGGTAACGCTGTATCAATTGGGAGCACAGTTTTTCCGCACTTTCTCCTTTCTTCATTTGCACCTCTTTTAAGGTCGGTTCTTCAACAACATCGGGATCCCATTCCAGCCTGTAGTAAGGGATGTGAGCAAACTGGGGGATATAGTCAAGATAAATGTCCGGTATGGGAGTGGCCGACAGATAACAGATACGTTTGGCTTCCTTATCCAACTGTACCAGGAAATTCATATCCGTGCTTCCCTTGAATGTCGCGTCCCCCATCAAACATTGAAACTCGTCCACCACAAAAAGCATCCTGTCTATCATGCCACGGGATTGAAGCACCTCGAGCACTTTCCCTGATGAATCCAACATCACTAAGATCTTGCCCGGTTTGGGTAATGCTTCAAAAGGCAGGTTTCCATGCAGGTTAAGGTATGTCCCCAGTTCCGACATCTTCTGCCTGATAGCTTCCGACCTGTTGTTGCATAGGGGGACATGGAATAAGAACGTGTCCGAATGCTGGTTATGCTTTTCTTTCAGTACTTGTAGTCTTGGAGAAATTATCACAACTGGCAAGTCTGAGTTAAGAAACATGGATGTGCCTCCACAACCCGTTACTGTCTTGTTCAGGATAAATTTCCCATTAACTGGTAAAATGCCGTTCAAGAGTGCATCATAGTCACTCATGTATCTGCACCCTTTGGGCATGTTGATTGTGTGTATCTGGTTCATGATTGCAATTTTTTTAATAATCCAATACACTACTGTCCACTAAAAAATGGACAAGGTTAAAAATTAAATAAATTCGGTTCA
>CALNEX010000027.1 GCA_939791845.1 uncultured Mediterranea sp.
AAAAGCTATATCCCCGCCCGCAAGCGCAAGCTCGCCTAAGCACGGACGCAGGCATAGGTAAGCACGGGCGCGGGCATACCTGCCCAAGCCGCCAACTGAACCGCTGGAACGCCCGCCAACAAGCCGTGTTCCGCCAGTTCGTCAGCGATGCAGAGGAGGAAGAAAAGGATGAACCAGTAATTGCGACGCATAAGGATAATGCCACATTTGACGGGGAAGTCCCTAATTCCTGCGCGAATATAAGGGTTAAGTTCTGCATAGGGAAATATCACGGGGATAAAAAAAGAGAAGGCTTCCTCATTATGCAGGCGCCTTCTCTTTGCTAGTCACTACTTCTCACGAAGTTCTCATATAATCGGAAAAAACAGCTTCTGTACAAACTCGGCCAGCTGGAGCCTCCAGAATTGCCACTCATGGCCCCAAGGAGCCTCATCGAAGGTGAAGCGGACACCTTTTTGGCGAAGGAAATCCGCCAGATTGAGATGCCCCTGGTAGCGAGTGTCCTTCGTCCCGCAGCTGAGCCACAACAACTCCAGCTGGTCATTTATCTGCGAAGGGGAGTCCATCAGCCCTGGAATATATCGGTCGAAATCGAACTTGTCATCGCTCAGGATGCCCGCACTGAACTCGCCGACATAGGCAAATTTGTCCATATTGCGCAGGCCGATGACGAACGCCTGGCCGCCTCCCATTGACAACCCCGCAATGGCCCGGTGCTGCCGGTCTTTCTTCACCCGGTAGCGCTTCTCCACCAAGGGTATCACGTCGGTCAGCAATTCTTCCTCCAACAGGCCTATGCCTTCCACCGTGCTTCCTCCGGCCCATGAGCCGTCGGTAAACCCGCAGGTCATGACCACCAGCATCGGCCGGGCCTTGCTCGCCGCAATCAGATTATCTAGGATGACATCGGCGCGTCCGTCCCGGACCCAACTGCTCTCCGCATCTCCGCCTCCGTGCCGCAGGTAAAGCACCGGAAACTCCTGTGCCGCATCCTCATGGTAGGCTGCGGGCACATACACCCACAGTTTCCGGAGGCTGCCCATCGGCGTGGAACGGTAGCTCAGGATATGCACCTCGCCTCCGGGCGCACAAAACTCGTCAAAACGAGGTCCGTCTGTTCCTCCCACTTCCACCACGTTGCCGTAGATTTCCGTGCCCACCTTGAGATGCGGGTCTTTCCAATCCAGTGCAGCACGGCCGTCTACCTTATAGTAATATTGATACAGGCGTGGGCCCACAGGACCTATCGTGACGCTCCACACCCCGGCCGTATCCTTCTGCATGGGCATCGTACGCACCTCCCACTCGTCGAACACCAGTTCCACCTGCCGTGCTTCTGCCGCCCGCAGGCGGAAGGTTATCGAACCATCTCCGTTCACCACCGGCGAGAACTTCGGCGGCGCCGGCTTCCACCAGCCATCCGTATTGAACGTATTCTTGCCTTTCTGGGCACACAGCTCCGGCACACAGACCAGCAGGAGCATCAGCATTCCTATCACTTTATTCATCTTGTCCATACTTTCCGGTTTATTCCAATGTTTTACGGGCTTCCCTGTCCGGGTCGTCCTTTACTTCACAAAGGTCATCCAATATCATGGTCTCGCCCTTTTCCTGCGTATATTCAGGCCAGTAGGGCAGGCTTTCGGTATTGGGATTTCCCGTGCGCATGAACTGGAGCAGTGCGGCCCCCATCTTGTCAGCCAGAGCCCGCGGCCTGCTTCCGCCTCCGGTGTGGGTAATCATCAGGTCGGTGTTCATCAGCCAGAAACTGATATCCAGGCAATGAAATGCCCTATGACGCCCGTCGAACAACGGCGATTCCCAGCCGAACCAGGCCATATATACCGGTGATTTCTGTTGCAATTTCCGGTTGGCGGTCTCCACCACCCACTTCCGATTGGACGTAATCAGCGCCCAGATCTCTGCGGGTTTCCTGCCGGGAAACTGGGAAGAATAGGCTTTCACAATCTTCTCCGCCCGTTCACCGTAAGCGGGCCTTATCTTGTCGGCCACTCCCTCCCAGGTTATTTCCTCCAGTTCCGGATTGTCCCGGGTAGGACTGGACTCATGGAAGGTGGAGCAAAACAGCATCGGGATGTCCGGTCCGGCACAGCCCGGCGCATAGAAATCGCCTTCCGGCACATGGACGCCGTCAGCTACCGGGCTGAAGCCTCCCCTGCCTCCCATACGGGGCAGGTTGTTCACTTTCTCCGTGGCCCGTTCGCCTATCCGCAGATACTCTTCCCATGGAATGTCCTGCAACTTATCCACCTCCGAGGCAGTCAGTCCCGCTTCCTCCAAGATGCACTGCCCCAATTGCTCGGCATACGCCTTGTCCGTTGCATTAAAAGAATTTCCACTGAGGGCCACGCCTTTGTGCACCAATCCCTTGGCTTCGGGCATGGCGGCCACGGTACACACCTTCGAGCCTCCGCCGGACTGCCCCATGATGGTCACATTGCCGGGGTCACCCCCAAAGTTGGCTATATTATTATGCACCCAACGCAGGGCAGCGATAATATCCAACAAGCCCGCATTGCCGGAATCCTTGTACTTCTCCCCGCCCACTTTCGACAAATCGGAAAAGCCGAAAGCATTCAGGCGATGATTGACGGACACGAACACGATGTCGCCCCGTCGGACAATGTTCTCGCCATTATAAGAATCCTGCTCGATGCCGTTTCCACGCGCATATCCGCCTCCGTGCAGCCAAACCAGCACCGGCCGCTTCTTCCCGTCCAGGCCCGGCGTCCAGACATTCAGGCGCAGACAGTCCTCATCCAACAGGTCATAATTCCAGTGGTCTACAAACATGGCATACGACTCCGGACGACGGTCGTACATGGACTGGGGGCAGGAAGCCCCGTAGGCCACCGTCGGGCGCACCCCTTCCCAAGGTTCCGGCTCCCGGGGCGGCAGGAAGCGGTTCTTCCCCGCCGTACTCGCCCCGTAGGGGATGCCCCGGAAATTATAAATGCCACGCATGACAAAGCCACGCACCTTCCCGTAAGTAGTCCGGGCCACCGCAATGTCCTCGCCGATAAACACCTGTTGTGCATCCGGGTTATACGCAGAGGCGGTCTGCGAGTTCTGCGCCATCAGCGGCATTGCCATCAGGCCGCCGGCCCACAAGGCCAGCCGTATCCACCGGACGGTCCGGCCTTTTTCTTTCATTCGTCTATCCATCATGACAAAGGTTTTAGTATATACAACATTTCACACGTCGAGCCGAGCACCTCGTCTTCCAGTACCAGCCGGCCTCCTTTCTCCTGCACATTCAGCGGCTCCGTATATTGACGCGAAGAAGGGTAATAACGCTCGAACACGTAGTTCCGCCCGTCGCCGCCCGTCACTTCGATGTCTGAAACGGCAATGCCAGCCTGGGGATTGAACACATAGACATAAATCTCCTCCCCGCACCTCACGGCAAACGCCTGTGAACGGCCGGCCTGCACCTCCAGGGGTTCAAAGCTGCCTCTTCCGGCCGCTAACATACGGTCGCAAATGTCCCGCACGCCCCGGTAATAGGCGGTCATGCCACGGGCATCGAAATACTCCCACCACCAACTCAGCGGCAGCACGGGCGTAGGCGAGAAGACGCCATACCAGATGCCCCGCCTGAAATCAATGTCCATCTCGTCCGAGAAATCGTCAAAGTTCTTCGACCAGTCCCACTCCCGGCCGAACTCGCCGATGATATAAGGTTTCCCATACTGGCGGACATAGCGGTTTATCTCCTCCGGAATCGCGTCGGTCCGGTTATAGATATGCTTCTGATTGATATCAATATCTTCCACCGAGTTCAATCCCTCCACATCACGGTGTGAGATGCTGGTGGTCACGATATGCTCGTAGGGGTCAATTTGCTTCAAATAGGCGCTCATCTCCGCGTGCCAGTCGGTAATCTTCCGGCCGTCTATGGGACCGCCCTTGTGACGGTGCTGCACATTGTCCACCTCGTTGAAGAACTCCCACATGGCAATGGCCGGACTGTATCCCCACCGGGCCACGATGTAGCGCAGGCGATTCTTGTACCAGACGCGGGCCTCGGGCTTGCCAAAAAACTCGTCCGAATCGCTGGCCACGCCCCGGTGGTCCGGCGTAAATCCGCCTTGCCCCAAGGTCAGCATCATGTACAGGCCCAACGACTCACTAAGTTCCACCAGATAGTCCATGCGCTGCAAGGCACTGGGATTGTAATACTCGTCCGACTCCACATAACGTCGGTTGTTGAAGGGGCCCCGGTAGTCGATGGGCAGATTCCACCCACACATCCAGGTACGAAAGAAATTGCCTCCGCTCTTCTCCAGATTCTCCAGCAGGTAATCGTAGTTATAGCGGTCGCCCAACTCGTGCAAGGCCTTGTAATACTTGGAATCGTCGTGGTCGCGCGACTCCCAGCAGATATTCTCGCCCACGCCGCGGAAAGGCTCGCCGTTGTCGAACACAAGCACCCAGTCCGATTTGGTGTGCAGAAAACCTCTTCCCTCGCTGGCTGCTGCCCGAAAGGTCTGCCCCTGCGAGCGGTCCGTCTCCTTCCCCGCCTTGCTCAACACGAAGGCATAGGTATAAGTGCCGGCCTCCTGCGGTGTGAAACGGGCTTTCCAGTAAGACAGCTTCCCCTGGCCGGCCTTTTCAAAATAGCAGGGCAGGCGGAGTTCCTTCCCCGACGGAGCCGTTACCAGCATATCCAGAGCAATGTCTTCCTGTGCGTAAGGATTCCGGTAGGATTGTTTCACCTCGATGTCCAGCTCCACCTTTCCATACTGCTCAGGCAGGAAAGTGAGCAACGTGCTTTGCCGGATTTGTGCGCCGGCACCCAGGCTCAGCCCCAGGCACAGGCCGCACAAGGCTATCATTTTCTTCATGCTTGTCATACATCAGGACAAAATTAGGAAAAAACAACCGATTACCACACATACGTGCCACAAGCTCCGGCCGGCAACGTCAGCCGGGCAAACGCTCCCTGGTGCTGCACCGTGAAGGTACGCTCCTGCCATGTGTCGTTCACTACAATCAGCACGACCTTTCCCTCCGACGTACGGAAGGCCACATTGGGCAACACATCGGCCCGGGCAATGGGCACCGTGCGGAATACGCCGGGCAGCTGCTCGTCCTCATACAGTCCCAGGGCCTGGTCGCCCCGGTTGGTAGAGGCGATACGCACCGAACCCGGACGGACAAATTTCGAGGCATGGGCCACCGTATAATAAGCCACATTGCGCCACATCACTTCATCCCCGGCAATGGTGATGGCTCCCTGGCACATGGAGCATCCGCCGTTGTCCGTATGGGGGTCAAAGTTAGGGTCAGCCGCCAGATTCCACAGGATGGAGTTGCGACTCCAGTTGCGCATGACGTCGATAATGGTGCGCTTCACGGCTGTGACGATGCTGATATGGTCGTCGTCGCCCCGGTCGGTCGTCATCTGCTCCGTGAAATAGAGGTTCTTGTCCGGACGGGCATTATGCACCAGCGACATGGCACTCATCTCGCCCACATAATTGTGGAATGCCGCCCCGTCCACATATTGCGCGGCTTCGGGGTCGCTGAAGATAGTCAGCGGATAGTCCGGGCGGTCCGTATTATGGTCGAAGACGATGATTTTCGTCTGAAGGCCCGCCTGACGGAAGGCCGGTCCCAGGTGGTCGCGGACGAACTCAATCTGGTCGGCCGGCGCCCAAGGCATACTGGGCGTGTTGCGCGAGTTCAACGGCTCGTTCTGAATGGTAATGGCGTCCAGATGAATGCCCTCTTTCTCCATGGCCTGCACGTATTTCACAAAATAGCGGGCATACGTGGCATAGCAGTCCTTCCGCAGCTTGCCGCCGCGCACGTTGAAGTGCTCCTTCATCCAGGCCGGCGCCGACCAGGGGGAGGCCATGAGGTGGATGTCCGGGTTAATGGCAAGAATCTCCTTCATTACCGGCACCACATCCTTCAGGTCCTGCGACAGGCTGAACTTCTTCAGTTCATGGTCGGTTTCGCCTTCGGGCAGGTCATTGTAGGAAAAAACGAAACTGTTCATGTCCGACGCACCGACCGTCAGGCGGATGTAGCTGAATCCGACATTGTCTCCGTCGCTAGCAAACATTTCGCGCAGGATTTTGGCCCGCGCTGGAGCGGACATCTTGACGAGGTGCTCCGCACTGCCCCCGGTCAGGGCAAAGCCGAATCCGTCCACCTCCTGGTAGCACTGGCGGTCGTCCACAATGATGGGCACTCCGCCGCGACCGTCCATCTTATCCTTGAAGGTCACCGTTTTTTCCTGACGGGAAAACAGGTTGGCACGGTCGTTCGTCGTAATCCATGACTCTATTTGGCGCCCGGACTGGGCGTAGAGGGCGGGGGCCGCCAACAGGCATAACAGTAAACTCTGTATCTTCATAATTATAGCTTTCTTGTTTCTAATACGTTCTACACATTATTCATTCTTGTTTCTCCAATTCTTCACGTTCGTTTCCGGAAGGATGAACAGGGGTATCTCCGAACACGAGCAGGGGTACCCGCGAACAGGAGCGGGGGTATGCCCGGACATGAGCGGAGGTACCCCTGTACACTCCCTACGGAAAAAGGCGAAGGATTATCCTGAAATACAATCTTTTACACCATCACACTCAATCCGTGTAAATGCAACTGGGCGTGCTCCAAGCCTCATCTTGTACCAAAACGCCTTCCGAAAGGTTAATCTGGTCATTGGGAATCGGGAAGAATCCTCCCGTCTCGGCCACACGCTGCTCCATATCGCCCAGATTTGCCGTGGTCCACACGCCGGCGTTGCAGATGGGTACGCCGTTTTTCTTGTTCAGCTGCTCGCCGGCAATGTGCCAGCGCAGCAGGTCATAATAACGGATACCCTCGAAGCATAGCTCGTAGCGGCGCTCGTTGCGCAACGCCTCGTCCGTATAAGCCGGAAGGGGTTCCAAACCGGCACGGGCACGTACGCGATTCAGGTAAGACACATCCTTGGTCAACTCCGAAAGCATCAGCAGGACGTCGGCATAACGGACAATATACGTATCCTGCGTATTGTTCCGACGGTAGTCGTCAGACGCATTGAACAGAATGCAACTGTAATTCACCGCTTCCACCGTGCCATCTTCCTTGGTGCGCTTGGCGTTGATGGGCATATACTTCTTGTTCCAGTATCCGGTCTCTTCCATTTGACTGTCGCCGCCCCACGAGTATTCTGTCATCTCGTTCGGGTCGGTCACGTCCATGATAGACGCCTGGCGACGGATATCATCCGGCTCGTTCTCCAGCCATTCGTCCCATAACTGCGAGTTGACGGTACCGCCTCCCCAGCCAAAGCCCAGAGGGAACATATTCATCTGCTGGTCGGCCGTGAAGCTCCATCCCCGGATACCGCTGTACAGCACCATTTGATTGGCGGCCGCCTCGCCATAGACGTCACCCAGCGTAGAGTACTTATAGGAAAAGATGTTCTCAATGTTGGCTCCTTCTTCCTTAATCCAGGTGATGTCCCCGTATTGGTCGGCATATTCCTCCCTTACGCGCTGCATATAGACGTAATCTTTCGAGGTCTCCTCGTTACTGTACGGCCACAAGGCCCAGAAGTTGGGCAACAGGCCATGCCCGCTGTTCGTCTCAACGTCCTTCAACCAGTCCACCACCTGCTGTCTTGTGATGCTTCCTCCGTCGGGCAGGGCCAGTTCTTCCTTCTCATAGTAGCCGGTATAGAACAGCCAGGCACGGGCCATCAGAGCCTCGGCCGCCCACTTGGTGGCATGTCCCAGCCTGGACTTGTCCATATCCTGATAGGTTTGAGCCGGCAGTTTTTCGATGGCGGCCTTGTAGTCTGCCCCTATCTGCCCCCAAAGTTCATCCGGGGTGGCACGCGGCAGATTCACGCGCTCGCTGGTCAGCACCAGGGGCACTGTCCCGTAAACCCGGCACAGGTTCATATAGGCATACGCCCGCAAGAATAACACTTCGCCCTCGACGGCCGTCCGCGCCTCCTCACTGCTCCACTCCACCATGTCCATGCTGTCCAGGATATTATGCACCCGGTAGATGACCGAATAGAGTTTGCTCCACAACGTGCCGAACTGGTTTTCTCCATTGCGCTTCAGGCGGCCAATCGCGCGGTTATCCCTGTCGCTCTGGCCCGCCGCCCCAAATCGGTCGTCGGACACCAGTTCGCTCATAAAGAACGGATTGTTCAGCGGCGCAATCTGCACGATATTCTGATAGGCCGCGGTAATCAGCATTTCCACGTCTTCTTCCGTGGTAGGTACCGTGGAAGTATCCTTCTTCGTCAGATTATCCACGTCCAAAAAGTCCTCGCATCCAAACAGGAAGAACAGAGGCACTATATAAAACCATATCTTTCTCATATTCGTCTAATTAAAAGTTAAGATTAAAACCAACCATGACGGTACGCGGCGAAGGATAGTTGCCTATGTCAATACCCGAAACCCAGCCCTTACCGTCGCCGTAACCGACCTCCGGGTCCAGACCGGAGTAGCCCGTAATGGTAAACAGGTTCTGTACCGCGAAGTAAATACGTGCCTTCTCCAAGACCATATTGGGGAACAGATGCTTGAAGTCATAGCCAATCGTAAGGTTCGAGAGACGAAGGTAGTCACCGTCCTCAATATAGATGTCCGACACGTTCTGCCAATTCAAGGAGGCGGTGCTGGTCAGCCTCGGCAGGCGATTGGAAGTACCTTCCCCGTGCCAGCGGCCATAAATCTCGGTCGTATAGTTGTCCAAGGGGGCATCCTTCACGTCACGGTACGAACGTGCAATCTGATTGCCCAGTACAGCCACGGCGGAAATGTTCAAGTCAAATCCCTTATAGCCGAAATTAAGATTAAGGCCCATGTTGACATCCGGATGCGGATTGCCAATCATCGTGCGGTCGTCCGACGTAATTTGCCCGTCCTGGTTCACGTCCACGAATATCAGGTCGCCGGGCTGCGTATTCTCGTACTTTGCTCCCTGATAAGCGTCAATCTGAGCCTGGTTCTGGAATACGCCGGCCGTTTTGTAGCCATAGAAATAACCGATGGGATAGCCTACCTGGGCGCGGTACATCTCATCGCAATTTCTCCACAGCACGTTCGAGCTACCATAGATAATGCCATCATTGTTATTGATTTTGGTCACCTCGTTCTTGTTGTGGGAAATGTTGTAGCTGATTCCATAGGAGAAGTCGCCTACCTTGTCCTGCCAGGTCAGACCCAGTTCCACGCCCTTGTTCTGCACGTCGCCGCCATTGACATAAGGCGCACCAGCCCCATAACTACTCAATGCGGGCGCCTGCAACAACCAGTCGCGGGTATTCTTCACATACCAGTCGAACGTCAGGCCCAAGCGGCTGTCGAAGAAACGGGCGTCAAAGCCGATATCGAACTGCTCGGACGTCTCCCAAGTCACATCCTCATTGGGCAGGATATCGGGATAAGCACCCGTAGTCAATTGTCCCTTATCCGTGCCGAAGAAATAGTAAGCGCCGAAATTGATGGTCGCCAAATATTGGAACGGATCAATGGACTGGTTACCGTTCTGTCCATAGCTAGCTCTCAGCTTAAAGAAATCCATCACCGGTCTCACACTTTCCATGAACGGCTCGTTGGTCACTACCCAACCGGCCGATACGGACGGAAAGACACCCCAGCGGTTGCCCCGCTTGAAGTTGGACGAGCCGTCGGCTCTGACTACCGCCGTCAGCATATACGTCTCATTGTAGTCGTAGTTGACACGCCCGAAGAAAGAAGCCATCTTGTGCGGACTGATGGGGCCGCCGCTGAGGGACGTCATGTCGGCCGACACGGCTTGCGTATTGTCCAGCCAGGCGTGCTCGAAGTCATCGAACACAGAATTACGGTTCGTACCGCTCATAGTCATGCCCAAGCTGTTGTTTTCCACAGCCTGGCCTACTAAGACGTCGAAATTATTACGCTTGACTGAGAACTTATAGTTCAGAGTATTCTCTATCATCCAGTTCATGCGGGTCGTCATGGTCTGTGTCACTTGGTTTTCATTGCGGAAGTGATCGCTGGCCAAGTTATATTCCGGCACGAATCTCCTGTAATTGTTCTGCGAGAAACGAACGCCAAAGCTGCTCTTGAACACCAGGTTCTTTATCGGCTGGATAGTCAGATAAGCATTGGCATGGAGACCATAGTACTTCGTTTCGTTCTGTCCATCCTCATAGTCCATCAGGCCGATGGGATTGGCACGGTTACTCTCCAAGGGAATGGCCGTGGTATAATTTCCGTCTTCGTCATAGACATCAAACAGAGGGTAGGCTGTCATCAGACGGCGGATACTGTTGCCATCCAAGTTTCCGATACCGATACCGTTCCGGCTGCCGGCATGGAAGTTCACATTCTCACCGAACTTCAGAATTTCCAGGTTATCTTTCTTAAAGAGCACGTGCTCCGAATTGATACGCACCGTCGTCCGGTCATACTTGGGAGTAACCGGCTCACCGATGATACCTTCCTGGCTCGTATTGGACAAGCCTATCGAGAAGACAGAAGACTCGTTGCCTCCCGTGATGTTCAACGAATGATTCCGGATGAGCGCGTTCTCGTTCAGGGCCTCGTCAAACCAGTTAGTCCCGGCCCAGCCGTTCTGCACGCGATTCCAATCCGGCACCAGGTTGGCCCAGTCCAGTGTCCTTCCGTCGTTGGCCCACGCCTCATTGATGATTTCCACATACTGCTGTGCGTTCAGCAGGTCGGGTTTCTTGTAGACGTTCTGCCAGCCCACGTAGGTATCCAGCGAGACATCTATCTTACCCACACGTCCCTGCTTGGTAGTAATCAGGACTACACCGTTGGCCGCACGCGAACCATAGATGGCAGCGGATGCCGCATCCTTCAGGATGTCAATGGACTCGATGTCAGCCGGATTCAGCGAGTTAATGTCACCGCCCGTCACGCCATCGATGATGTACAACGGTTCAGAATCGCCAATCGTACCCAAGCCACGGACGGCCACCTTGAAGCCCTCGCCCGGCATACCGGAAGAAGACACGATGTTCACACCCGGCGTCTGGCTGGCCAATGCTCCCAAGGCATTCACCGTGTTCAGCTTGGTGATATCGTCGCCTTTCACCTGGGTGGTGGCACCAGTCACCAGCTTTTTCTTTTGCACGCCGTATCCCACGACCACCAGGTCGTCCAGCGTCATGACATCCGACTTCAATACCACCTTGAGGTCCGTCCGGCCATCCACCTTCACATCCTGGGACATATAGCCCATGAAGGAGAAGGTCAGAACCGCTCCCCGGTCGGGCACCGCTATTTGGAAATTACCGTCCAAATCCGTAATGACACCCGTTGACGTGCCCTTCAGCACGACATTCACGCCGGGCATTGTCAGGCCGTCCTCGTCCACGACCGTCCCCCTCACTGTCACTTTGGACTGTGCGACGGAGTGGCTCTCCAATACAACGTCATTCGGAAAATCCCCGTTTTCGGCGGCCATGGGAACGCCCTGCAAAGGCAATAGCATCAGGCACAAATACTTGGCCCATGAGGAAATCCGTCCTTCCGGATTCCCCGACAGTTTTTCTTTTCGATACGAATATTTTTGCATGGTTGTCTGTTTAGAATTAGTTACTTCTCTTGATTTCACATTCAGATAGGGCAGGCAGTCCCGCCTGCATTCTACGTTATTTCTTTTCTCATAGGCATTTGGTATTTTAGGTAATTACTTATTTTTAAGTTCATAAGCATTTCCGGAAAAGTCCATCTCGTCCAAGGTCAAGCTGCGCGGGTGGTTGTAAATGGTTTCGGCCAAGCGCCGGTTGTTTTCATTCAGAATAAAATACCCCCAGGGCATGAACCAGGCCCAGCCGGTCTGCTTCTCATAGACTTCGGCGGAGGGCAGATCACCCACTTCGCCCAAGGCAATCACCTTCCCCCGACCCAAATCAAGGAGTTCGTCGTGATGGGACTGCTTCCAGTCGCCGTGATAGACATCGGCTGCCAGCACATCCACGTAGTCATTGCCCGGATAATAGTCGGCATAAGGTCCGGCCTCGTCACCAGGAGTGGTGCGGGGTGCGTTGGCATCCCATACCCACAGCAAGTTGTTCAGTCCATGATGGCGGGTGAAATAGTTGTACATCGCTATCCACAACCGCTTGAAGCCGTTTTCGCCCGGCTTGCCGCACCACCAGAACCAAATGCCGTTCATCTCGTGGAAGGGACGCCACAAGATGGGCACTTTGGCCTCCTGCAACTGCTTCAGACAGGCGGCCACGCCGTCCATCTGCGTCTTCCAGGCCCGATTCAAAGGGGTCCCGTCGGTCAGGAGTTCGTCCCATTCCTGCTGCGTGGGCAACTTGTCGGCCCAACGCCAGATGTCGTCGCCGTCACACTCATCGCAATTCACCGGCCAGCAGCAGTGCCACATCAGCGTGATGACGCGGCCTTCCGCATGTTTCCGGATGGCGGTGTCCACTATCCGCTGACGCTGTTGCGCGGTGGTCACTTCCAGCACCGCACAGGGCTGTTCCCGGTCGCCCGGCACGGTCAGGTTCAGCGGGCCGCAATGGCGGAAGTCGCACACATTGTCGCCCACGACATTGAAACTGAAATCCGACCCCCACACCACGGGCGTCTTCCCCGTCAGGGCATGAACCACGGAGTCATAACGCTCCATGCCACTGGCAAAGTTGTGCATCCCCGTCAGGGTATATTCGCCCTGTATCGAATAAAGGAAGTCCAACAACTGCACCGCTTCCGGCGTCGCCTTCTCATTGACAGGGCGGAAGCCTTCCTGTTGCACGGCTTTCCCGCCACAAGCGGTCAAGACCAGGGCCAACACCACGCTACAAAGTTTTTTACATACTTTCATATTTTCTTATTATTTAATTCCTTTTAAACAAACAATGTCATTCTGCTATCTCGGTCAAGAGACGGAAAGAGTTGGCTTTCAGCTCTGTGGTATAATTTTTCTCCACCTCCAAGCCTTGCTGCGCAGGGAGGGGGAAACCGCGGTCATCCGTCGGGCGATACGCTTCCTCGTAGACATAGAGCGACGCATCCTGCATGGGTTCCGGCAGGCTGACGCGCACACGGCAATCCTCGCCGCCCACGTTCACCAGCGCCAGGGTGGTCTTTCCGCGCCAGGTACCGGCCACGGCATACACCGACTTATCGGGGGAAATCACACCGGTCTTCAGCACATCCGTACCCGCGGGGAAGAACCGGCACATCAGCGACCAGGTATAGAACCAGGGGCGTATCTCTTCCTCCTCGGGCTTGCCGAACACCTCGCTTCCCAAGATATTCCACATGCCCCAGATTTTCAGATCCTCCGTCTTTCCGGAGTCCCAACGGCTGTGCATGGCGTCGTCCAGCATCCAGGCCGCCACGCCGGAAAAACCGTGGTTCATCACCTCCATCGCCAGCAGGGGCATATCCAATCCGTAGAAATAATCGTACACCAGCATGTTGCAGTCGCTGCCCTTGGTGAAAGGATGGTGTTCGACCCGGCGCTTGTATTCGGCCATCAGCAACGAATCGGCCGGCTGCCCGTACTTATACCCGGCCTCGCCCAGGATGATTTTCTTGCCCGGCGGCACGCACTGCCTGTAACGGGGCAGAACGTCCGAATACCGCCCACTGCGCACCTCGTGTTGTCCGGGATAGGCGTGAATGTCATAAATACCTATCAGTGAGTCCAGTTCCGTCGCCGTCTGCCGCACCCAGCCCACAGCGTCATAGGGTGAAGCCTCGTTCTTATAGCCCACCACGACGTCCGGCCCGGCAAAGGTGACTTTCTCCGTCAGACCCGGATACTCGGCCATCTTACAGTGGAAACGGAGCAACACGCGCTTCCACAACTCGTAATCGCCGTTGGTAGAAGCCCAGTCGCCGTCGGGCTCGTTGAAAATCACAAAATGCTTGATGCAGGAAAAACCGCAGCGGTTGACCAGAAAGTCCAGGTAATCCACCGACATATCTATCCAGCGCGGGTCGTCCTTCATTTCCCAAAGGGGCGGGTTGTATTCGCCATAGACCACCGTGATGCCGCGTTCGGTACAATACTTCAGCAGGCGGGAGAGGGAATCGAAGTTCCGCTCCCGGTCATACCGTCCCGTGGAAGGGTCGTAATAGCGGAAGGGGCTGTTAATCATGCAGCGGACATAGGGCGGCCGCATGTAGTCCAGGCGTTCGTAGAGCGTGGCCCAATCCTCGTCCGAGACCTCGTATCCCCACGACCCGGCCTCGTCATAAGGGTCCCACTCCACTCCGTTGCCTACATATCCGGCGTTCGTCACCTCCGGAGAAACGGTGACGGCCACCTCTTTTCTTCCGTCCGCACAGGCACCTGCCACCACCAGCCACAAAAGGGCCAACCACTGATTCATCTTCATAATCCGTTCTTTAATTTACTCGTGTAAGAATCTGCCTACCTACTTATCCGCATCCATACCTGGGCAATTGCGCCTTTGCATCGGCGGACAGACAAAGATAGGAGTATTTGAACAACTTACATTGCCATTAGATGCTTAATGATTGTACTTTTTTGAATCTGCCCGGAATTCTACGTGCTCACCTTGCAATCCGCCGACAACAGATAATCCAGCAACTCAGTCAACGGGCAGGTGGCCACCCCCACGTACTTGTCCGCACTGCCATAGTAGACGAACAGCGTGCCGTCCACCACCACATTGCCCACCGGGAAAATGCAACCTGCATACAGGCCGGACAACTCGAAGTCCAGCTCCGGCTCAAGGATGGGCCGGGGCGTCCGCGCCAGCACCCGCAAGGGATTCTCAAGTTCCAACAAGACGGCCCCCACGCGGTAATACCCCAATCCGCCGTGCTCCACCCCGTGATACAGCACCAGCCACCCGGCCTCCGTCTTCAGTGGAGGGGTGCTGCCGCCAATCTTCTCTTCCCACGTGCCTTCAATGCCGGAGAGTAGTAGATGGCTTTCCTTGTCTTCCCAATTCAGCAGGTCGTCGGAATACTTCAGCCAAATGGAAGGGAACTTCACCCCGTAACGCTCGCCCACGAACTCCTTGGGCCGATGGAGCATCACGTAACTCCCCTGCACCTTTTCGGGGAAGAGAATCACGTCGCGGTCATCCAGCACGGGAGACGTCAGCCGACCCAGCCGCCTGAACGAACGGAAATCAGACGTGACGGCCAGGCCCGTATTGCCCAGGTTTTTCCGCACGGCCAACGGGGCGTCCGAACCGCAACGGGGGGTCAGCACCTCGTCGTGGGCAAACTTCCAATATTGTCCGGGGGCATACGGGCGATAGGCGTAAGTCACATAGAACTCATTATCATACTTCACGATACGCGGGTCCTCCACACACCCGGAGTCGGGTCCGTTCTGACTGGGACCGAACACGGGCTGGTCGGAAGCCCGCTCGAAATGGTAACCGTCCTTGCTGACAGCCAAGCCCAAGCGTATCACATGCTGTTCGTCGTTGCCCGCCGCACGGTACAGCATGTAGAAGGTGCCGCCGTCATACACGACGCCCGGATTGCTGGTGACCAACGACTCCCACTCATTGGAAGCAAGCGGGGAAAGAATGGGATTTCCCTCGAATTTTTTCAGTTTCATCGTCGTATTCATAATAAAGTATTACACTCATGTTTATCAACTGAAGACAGTCCATATCACTGCACTCAGCAGCAAAAGCAGCACGGCCCACCACAGGTAGAACGTGTACCACGGCTTACCCCGGTGCGCACGGAATTCCTCGGCCAGGTCACGCCACGAAAAGACCGTGTCCGCCAGTTTCTCCGGCGCGGGAGCGGGCGAGAAGCGGCTGACCACATACATCAATAGGCCGCTAAACCCCAGCAGGAAAGGCACCATCAGCAGGAAATGCAGGTCGCCGAATATTTGGGACTTGAAAAACAGCAACCCCACCGCCACCACCAAGCCGCCCAGCAGGCCGACGAAGACGCCCTGCCCGTTGACCCGGCGGCCGAAGATGCCCAGCAGGAAGGCAGCCACGATGGGAGGCGACAGATAGGACAACATCTCCTGATAGTACTTCAGCAACGAACCAAACTTCCCTATCTGAGGCGCCCACAAGGCCGCCAGCACGATGGCCACACAGGCCACCACCTTGCCCACCGCCACCAGCCGGGCCGAAGAGGCGTGCCGGTCGACCTTGGCATAGAAATCCATCGTAAACAACGTGGAGGCCGAATTCATGATGGCACTCAGGGCGGAAGTCAGGGCCGACAGGAGTGCGGCAATCAGCAACCCCATCACTCCCACCGATGCCAGGCGCAGAATCATCGTCGGATAGACCATGTCCGGCCGTTCAAGACCAGGGAACAGATGGCGGGCAATCACGCCGGGCATGGCAATGATGAACAGGGTCAACATGGTCAGGAAGCCGGCAAAAAGCACTCCCTTACGCCCCTCGTCCACCGACCGCGCACTGAGCACACGCTGCACCAAGGTCTGATTGTTAGCCCAGAAATAGATGCCCAGCACCGGCATACCGACTATCAGTCCCAACCAAGGCGTGGCCGTATCCGTCAGCGGGCGTATCAACTTGACAAGCAGGTCATCGGAGGCATACAGCGAATAAAAGTAATCGCCGCCCTGACGGAAGCAGAGAATGGTCAACAGGATGGAGCCCACGAGGAGCACCACGGCCTGTATCAATTCCGTATTGATGACGGACGACAAGCCGCCCGGAATGGTATAGGACGCGGCAAACAACGCAAAGGCGAAGACAATCCACTGCAAGTTCGCCTCCGGCACAATCAGTTTGATAATGAGAGCCGCGGCGTAAAGGGCACCGGCCGCATCCAGGAAGATATTGCCCACGATGCAGATGAACGAGAAATAGTAGCGCGAACGGCTGTCAAAACGCTTCTCCAGAAATTCGGGAATCGTGAAGATACCCGAACGAATATATAGCGGCAACAGGAAAACGGCGAAGCAGACCATCACCACCATGCCGGTCAGGTTGTAGTTGTAGACGGCCAGACCCGTGTCGTAAGCGTCGCCAGACTGGCCTATCAGCGTCGTGCTCGATATGCTGGCTGCAAACAGAGAAAGGCCCACCACCCGCCAGGACATGGAACGCCCCGCCAGGAAGTAAGACTGCGAGTCGGCACTCTTTCCGTGGCGGAAGCCCCACCACAACACAAAAACCAGGTAGACGGCGACTATCGCCACATCCGCTGCACTCATCATAAGTAGTTCCATATAAACGTGTCTGTATCGAAAGTTCTGATTACAGTGCAAAGATAGGAGAGACCGTGGAAAGGATTTTATAATTTTCCACTTATTAATTGTACTTTTTTGAACATACGCTTATATTTTGATTATTATCCCTATATTTGCCTACAAAACTTCACGCCCCATGAAAGATATACAGAAAGAAATCATCCCCATCGCAGACGATGACCTGTTCATCGTGCTGGACCATCCGAACGCCAATTTCGATTACGCGGTGCACTACCACCCGGAATACGAAATCAACCTAGTCATCGACTCGTTCGGCAAGCGCATCATCGGCGACTCGGAAGAGGAATTCTCGTCGCCGGACCTCATCATGACCGGCCCCAACCTGCCCCACGCCTGGAAAGGCGAAGTGGTGGAAGGCAACCACGTGGTCACCATCCAGTTTTCCGACCGGCTGCTCAATTATCCCATCCTCGAGAAGCGGCTCTTCGCCTCCATCCGCCGCCTGCTGCTGGACTCGCAGCGGGGCATCGACTTCTCCCCCTCCACTAAGTTGCGGATGAAAGACGAAATCCTCCAGTTGACACGGATGCAAGGATTCCATACCGTCTTGGCTTTCTTATCCATCCTCCATCAATTGTCCGTGGCGGACCACCGCATCCTGGTGAGCAACCAGTATGACACCCAGGACACCATAAGGAGTTCCAAAAGCCGCCGTATCGCCAAAGTCTGCGAATACATCGAGGCTCATTATGAAGAAGCCATCAAACTGGAAGACGCGGCCCGTCTGGTCAACATGTCCGAATCAGCCTTCAGCCATTTCTTCAAGAAAAAGACTAACTCCACCTTTATCGAATACATCACCAACCTGCGTATCGCCAAAGCCTGCCGTATGCTATCCGACACCTCCACAGGCATCGCTGAAATCTGCTATGATTGCGGTTTCAACAACCTGTCCAACTTCATCCGCACCTTCAAGCGAAAAAAGGGCCACACCCCCAGCGAGTACCGCAGCTTCATGCAGGCGATGCTCATCAAATATTAGCCATACCCCCGCTCGTGTTCCCCCGTACCGCTGCTCGCGAGCGGGGGTACCTCTGTTCCGCCCGCGCCTTCGCAACCTCGCAATCCCCCACCAGCAAAGCGTTCCAGAAGATTCCTAATTTTCAG
>CALNEX010000028.1 GCA_939791845.1 uncultured Mediterranea sp.
GCGTTTGCAGATAGCCATAGAAATGCGTCTGCTCACAACGCATCAAGGTCGGGAAGTACTTGCCGAACCAGTCGGGATACTTGTCCATATACGTGTCGATGCCCAGGCGCAGGCCGGCCTTCTCGGGTTGGAAAGGCACGTGCCCTTGGTTTATCAGGGTCACTTCCAGCGCAGGTTGCCCTTTCCACGCCTTGTAAGTCAGGCGGCACTCCACCTGGTCTATCACGGCCCGATAGGAACGGTAACCGTCCGGCATCCATTCCGCAGTCTGTGACTTGCCGTCCGTCACGGCATAGAAGGACGGTCCCGTAAATTGTCCGTCCGCACGGAAGAAGGGCACCGTGTCGTTCCGCCCGCCTTCTTTGAACACAATCTGTTCCAAGCAGCCCCGGTCGGAAATACGGGCTTCCCAGTTCTTATGTTTCCAAATGATGGATTGAGCCACCACACTGCAGCCCCACAGGCAGGAGGCCAACAGCAGAAAAAGTTTCTTATTATAGTTCATACCAATACAGTCCTTAAATTTTAATGTAAATCTTCTTACGATACAGGATATATCCCATGACGCCCACCACACACACGAACAGCAGCGCATAGAGCAAAGACGTAAACGCATTGTCCCCGCACCATGAAGCCATGGCCCCATAAACGGATTGATGGACGCTCTGCCCTTGCAAAGGTAAATAATCCAACAGAATAACCAATACCTCGCTCAACACATAACAGAACAAAGGATTCACGCCAAACACATCGAAACATAATGTGTGGCGCAGCATCCCCCGCATGTCCATATACCAAAGCAATACAGCCAGGCACAAAGCCGAAAAGCCACAAGTGGCCAGCACGAACGTCGGCGACCATACTTTCTTGTTCAGAGGGCAGACATCTTGCAACAAAAAGCCGGCAAGCAGGCAAAGCGTACCGTAAAGAAAGATGCGGTTCAACCGGTTCTCCAGCCGGGTACGCTCCAAACAAATCTTGCCGAAGCAAAAGCCTATCAGCACATGAGCCACGGAGGGCAAAGTGCTCAATACGCCTTCCGGGTCTATGCCGTGATCATTATACATGTGGGAAAGCCCCAAAAGCCATTGGTCTGCCTGGGCCAACCAGCTTTCCGGTCCGCGGGAAAAGCCATGTCCCGCCAGCAGGAGTCCATAATAAGCCATCAGAATCCCCACTATGACATAAGGCAGAAACCGATGGCGCACAGAGGTAACCAGCAAGGCACCCACCCCGTAACAAAGGGCCAGCCGCTGAAGCACCCCCAAGATGCGTATGTCAGCCAGCGACGCAAAAGCCGCCCGCCAAGCCCCTGGCTCTCCATAGTGAGCGTTCCAGGTGGCCAAGAAGCCACTCAGCCCATAAATGAACAAGCCCAAAGCAAACAAGACCACCACACGACGCAGGATTTTCCACGCCAACGCCGTTTGCAACCGGAAGTCGAATTTGCGCAATGAAATATACATGGAAAGCCCCATCATGAACATGAAGGCAGGAAAGACAAGGTCTGCCAACGTCAAACCGTTCCAAGGAGAATGACACAAAGGAGCATAGACATGCGACCATGTGCCCGGCGTATTTACCAGAATCATGCAGGCAATGGTCAAGCCACGAAGCACGTCCAGTGCGTGTAACCGCTGTTTCGTCATGACAATCCTTTCGTTTAGAAAAAGAGGGTATGCCCCTGTCAGGACACACCCTCTCTCATCTATTCAACTCATCAATAACCCGGATTCTGGGCAATCTTACCCTTGCTTTCGTCGATAACCGACTGGGGCAACGGGAACACATTCATGTAATCCTGGGCGGCAGCCGAATTCTTGTACTTGCGGGCGTACTCGATATACAAGCCGTAACGAATCAAATCGGAACGGCGGCAGCCCTCAAACCACAGTTCATGGCCACGCTCCAGCAAGTTGGCTTCCAAGAAAGCATCCACGCTGGCAAAGTCGGCAAGCGTATAGGCGGGAAGTCCGGCACGGGTATGTACCTCGTTCAGCAAATCAACCGCCTCCTGCGTCACGGCATTGCCATTGCGCACGATGGCCTCGGACAGCAGCGTCAACATATCCGCATAGCGGTACACAATCCAGTCGATGCCGCTTTCCTCACCCGTGGCTTCAGGGTCTTCTCCGTATTTTACGGGAAGTGCTCCATAAATCAACACCGAACCGGGATTATCCTCATTATAACGCACACCATCCGTACCGACAAAGTCGCCAACCAAAACTTCAAGGCGCTTGTCGGCTGGATCGAACGTGTGGTAGAAATCCCACAAGACACGATAGCCACCCCACTTCTGAATATTGACATTCTGCGTAGGATATTCACTGGAAAGCACATGAGCCAGCCACATTTGAGCATTTACAGTACGGTCACATACCGTTGCCCAGATGGTTTCCTTGTTGCCTTCATTTTCCAAAGTGAAGATGTCTTTATAGTTGTCCATCAGTCCCAAACCATATTCAGCCTTCTGCAACTCGCGTCCGCACTCAATGGCTTTCGCCCAATTCTTCTCGTGCATATAGAGTTTCATCAGCACCATATAGCCCAACCCACGTGTAAAGCGTCCATAGTTGGTATCTGAGATTTCATAGCGGGCAGGCAATACTGGCAAAGCCGCATTGATTTCATCCTCAATGTACTTCACCATTTCCTCCTGCGTCAAACGGGGAGCCACCTCGTCACTCAACGGATTGTTCAACATTTCTGACGAGGCAATCTGAATGGGGCCGTACATATCATACAAGAGATAAGCCAACCAACCACGCCCCATATGAAGCTCGGCTTCCATACGTGCCCTTACCTCATCATTCATAGGAACATTGGCAATACGGTCAAAAGTCAACGTCATCTTGCTGATGGCATCGATTTGGTCACTATAAAGCGTGGCAATCTCCGTGGAATGAGATGTAAAGTTCACCTGCAGCATATCGGGCCATACAGCATCGTTCCATTGGCAGTAACCTATGTCAGTAGTCATGTCGCTGACCACATGAATGCCGCCTTGCGCAGAAGTATAAAGGCCGTCATACCAGGCAGACCGGAACGGGGCATAAGCAGCAGCCGTAACCAATGCTTCCGCATCGGCTTCATTAGCCGGGAATATGCCCGGATTGATGGTATCATACATTTCTGATTCCAAATTGGTACAAGACGGACAAAGCGCGCAAGTAGCCAATGCAACGGAAAATATCGAAACTATCTTTTTCATATTCGCATTACATTTAAAGAGTTATTAGAAAGTGATGTCCACGCCCAAGCTAAAGCTACGCACATTGGGATAGGCCCATACGGAGTTGTCCGTTTCCGGGTCCAGGCCATCGTAAGGAGTGATGACAAAAGGATTGTTGATGTCGGCATAAATACGTACATTGGACACCAGCCTACGGCTCTGCTTAACCGGGATGGTATAGCCCAGCGTGATGTTGCGGCAACGAATGAACCAAGTCTTGTCCACATAGTAATCGCCAATGCCCCAAGTACTTTGATCTTGGAAGAAGCCCGGACGTGTAGCGTTTTGGTTATCAGAAGTCCACACATCATGCACACTGGTCGGCATGTTGTAACCACGGTACATGTTAACAACGCCAGTCATGCCATTCGAACCGGTCAGCCAAAGGTCTTTGTAAGAACCGGTATTCAGCATGTCGAACTGACCATAGAAATAGATGTTCAGGTCGAAGTTCTTCCAACGCAAGGTGTTGTTGAAGCCCATCAGATAGCCCGGGTCCGTGCTGCCGTAAATCACCATGTCGGCATCGTCCAGCTTGCCGTCCGGCTTTCCGGTCTTCAGAGGAATGCCATACTTGTCCACTTTGACGGAACCGTCTTCGTTGTACACATAGCCGTTGATATCCTTGATTTTCACCTGTCCGGGCAGTGCACCGGGCATATAGTCCACCGTTTCACCCGGCTGGATCAGACCATCGGACACATAACCGTATGCATAACGCAGGGGAGCATCATATACGGAATAAGCTGAAGGCTTCCACTCCGGCGAACGTTCTTTCCACTTGTCACGATAGAATGAGAAGGTAAAGTCTGTGCTCCAACTGAAGTCTTTTGTATTGAAATTGTTTGTGTTGATTGTCAGTTCGAAGCCTTGGCTCTGCGTCTTGCCCACATTGGCGGCAATGCTGCCCACCTCTTGGATGCTCATCAAAGAGCGCGTGCTCAGCAGGTCGGACACCACCTTGTGGAAGTATTCAGCCACCACGTTCACACGGTTGTTGAAGAATCCCAAGTCCAGACCCAAGTTCCACTCCGTTGTGGTCTCCCATTTCAAATCCGGATTACCCATTTGGCTCAAATACACACCAACGTTCTCCGTCGTGCCGAATGTATAGTTGTAACCGGTAGAATAATAGCTGACAGAACGATTACCGATGTTGGAGTTACCGGTCTGACCATAGCTCAAACGCAACTTACCGTTGGACAACACAGAGGTCAATGATTCCAAGAATTCTTCTTCCGTGAATCTCCATCCCACTGACACGGAGGGGAAGTAACCCCAACGATGGTTGGCGGCAAAGTTGGAAGCGCCATCCGCACGGAGCGTGGCCGTCAACAGATAACGGTCTTTGTATGAATAGTTGACACGACCGAAGAAAGAAGCCATCTCACTCTTGGAGGCCGAGGAGCCCACACTGGGTTTCGCATAAGCACCGGCACCCAGGTTGTTATACAAGAAGCCATCGATCAAGAAATCGCTGTTGCCGGCGGAAACGGCTTCATCCGTGAAACGCTGGAAAGAATAACCAACCAACGCCGTCAAGTTGTGTTCGCCAAACTGCTTGGTATAATTGGCCGTCAATTCCATCAGATAGTCCGACTTGTCATATTGGGCAATGTTGGCCTGACCATTTGTCTTTTGGCCATACAAAGTAGTCTTGGGCATATACACTTTATGCTTCTGATAGTTGCGGTCAATACCGAAGTTTGCCTTCAACGTCAAGTCTTCAATGGGCTTGATTTCCACAAAGGCCGTACCCAACAATCTTTCCTTGGTCGTCTTGTCCGTCATTTCCAGCAAAGAAACCGGATTGGGCAAGAAAGCGGCCTGGGTATTCAGCACATATTCACCGTTCTCGTCTTTAATGGGAAGCAGCGGATTGAATTGGGATGCAGCCACCAAAATACTTGCATTCTCATTTTGACCGGCACCCAAAGGCACATTGTCAGTCTGATAACGGGACAAAGTCATATTGACACCCATCGTAACGTATTTGCTGAGCTTTTGGTCGAGGTTCAAGCGGGCAGTGTAACGATCCAGGCTATTGTTCTTCACAATACCGTTCTGCTTGAAGAAGTTGCCCGATACCAAATATTTGGTAGTCTCCGTACCACCATTGATGGAGATGTTGTGAGAAGTCTGGAAACCCGTGCGAGTCACTTCATCAAACCAATTGGTATTGTAAGCCGGATTGGCGATTTCTTCATCTGTATAATAAGGTGTATAGGGCGAAGCGGCTTCTACTTCCGTCTTGCCACCATAAACACCGATGCCATTGTCTTTCAGCCAGACCTCACGGGCATAACGGTTGGATTGTATCATAAAATCGCGTGCATCCAGCATCTCATAGCTCTTGGCAATGGTCTGCACACTGGCCGTACCCGAATAGGTCACTTTCGGGGCACCCGTCTGTCCTCTCTTGGTCGTGATGATAATCACGCCATTACCTGCACGGGCACCGTAAATGGCTGTGGAGCTGGCGTCTTTCAGCACTTCGATGGAAGCGATATCGTTCGGGTTGATGGAAGCCAGGATGTTGTCCGAACTGCCACTGTCATATTTTCCTGCCGAGATTTTACTTTCATCCGTCGGATTCACCGGAAAACCGTCAATGATAATCAACGGGTCGTTGCCGGCACTGACCGAAGCCGCACCACGGACACGGAAGGTGCTTCCGCTGCCCGGCTGGGCACTGATGGTGCTCACCTGCAAACCGGCAGCCTTGCCGGCCAATGCATGGCTGATGGTGGAGAACGTGCCCACCGGGGCATCGTCCATCTTCACGGACGAAACGGCACCCGTCAGGTCCTTCTTCTTCATCGTGCCATAGCCCACGACCACCACCTCATCCAACAGTTCGGTGTCCTCCTTCAGGTTGATGGCCAAAGCCCGGCCGTCATACTTGACTGTCTGGGGAGCATAGCCGATGTAGGAGATTTCGATTTCGTCTCCCTCGCTCATATCCAGCGAGAAATTTCCGTCAATGTCGGTGATGGTCCCCTTGTCGGTGCCCAGCAAGCGGACAGAGGCGCCGATGATAGGCTCACCACTCGCGTCCTTGACCGTGCCGTTCACTTTCTTGCCGGCCTGCTGTGTCTTCTTGGCAGCGCCCTTCTTGACCACAATGTTCTTGCCTTGGATTTCGTAGGTCACACCCTGTCCCTTGAGAATTTGGTCAATTGCTTCCTGCAATTGCTTGGCGTCGATGGAGACGGTCTTGTCCAAATCCAAGTCACCGCCCATATAGACAAAGGAGTAACCGCTCTTCTTCTGGAGTTCAGCGATGGCTTCTTCCACCGTCACCCGGTTCATTTTTATGGCTACGCTCTGTGCATAACCGCTAAAGTTGAGGCATAGCAAAGCCCCGGCCACTAACATGGCCTTTTTCCCATAATTCATAAAATAAGAAATTTAAGATTAAACTTTCAGTAAGGAAAGCGTCTTTCCGGGAATGTATGCCTACCTTTGTCGGCGCATTTCCGAAAGACATTCACGGACTGGAAGAAGGATGCAAACGAGGCTGGAAGAACTGGTACTTCTTCCGGCTTTTTTCATTCCTTCTCTACGTTCGTTCTCATGTACTTAGATTCATCCGATGCTTCATGGTTCTCTTCATTTTTAAGTTAAACAATCAATATATTATCACACTATCATCATGCAGCCGGTAACTGATTTTTCCCGTTGCCTGCAGAATTTCCAGTATATCTATCAGCCCTTGCTCGTTGCGGTTAAAACATCCATACAAACGCAGGTTGCCCAAAGATTCCCTTTCCAGACGGATGGTTGTGCTGTATGCACGTTCCAACACCACTATCACCTTGTCCAACGGTGTTCCGTCAAAGTCCAGCTTGCCGTCCATCCATTTCAGGTAGGCATCCGTCATCATCCGCTCCCGCTTCATCCGCCCGTCGCACTTGTCCATCACCATCCGCTCATCCGGCTTCAAGGCCATGGAAGCCTCCTCGTGAATGCGGTTGTCCAGCTGCACCCGGCCCTCGCGCAGGGACACCACCACCTCGTCTTCCTGAGGATAGTCCCTGAAGTTGAACTTCGTGCCCAACACCGTCAAGGCCACGTTCTCGCTGCTCACCCGGAAAGGCTTCCCCGCATTGCGCGTCACCTCGAAGTAACCTTCGCCTTCCAGCGTCACCTCGCGGCTCTCGACACCGAAATCCTGCGCATAGACCATGCGCGAACCGGCATTGAGCACCACCAGCGTGCTGTCCGGCAGACGCATACGTGTCTGCGAACCGGCCGGAGCCTCCACTTCAATCTGCGCCAGGGTGTTTTGCAGGTCTTGCCCGCCTTGGCGATAGGAGAAATAGGCCACCACGCAAAGGACGGCCACCGCGGCGGCATAACGCAAGACCATCCGCCACCGGCTTCGCCCGGCCACCGGACGTGCTTCCGCGGCTCTTACCCTTCGCCTGAATGCCTCGAAGGCCTTGTCTGCGCCAAATTTTTCCAGCTCTTCCCGACTGACAGCGGAAAACCACAGTTCCTCGCGCCGCAGGAAGTATCGCCGGTTCTCTTCCGACTCGCGGACCCAGTTTTCCAGTTCGGTTCTTTTTGCCGGGTCCAGCCCTCCGGAGAGGTATTCGGCAATCAACGCATCCATATCATAACGCTCTTTCTCTTTCATCTTCGAAGCATTCTATTAAGGTAGACGATAAAATCCTATTTGTGGGTAGTAAAAGAAGCCATTTTTTTGCATTTTACGCTAAAAAAACGGCCAAGAGGCAGAGAAGGTATTTTCCCAGCCGGTCGTGCAGGCGTGCCAACGCATTCTTTATGTGATACTTGACGGTATTGACGGAGATGCCCAGGTCTGCGGCGATTTCCTCGTATTTTTCCCCTTCGAAACGGCTTTTGAGGAACACCTGCCGGCATTCTTCGGGCAGGGCGGCAATGGAGCGGTGTATCTCCTGCTCCAGTTCCTGTTCCAACAGATGTCCCAAGGGATAATCGTCCGACAGGATGTAACGCTCGGACAAGGGTTGCCTCCCCTCGTCCGCGCCCTCCAAGGCGGAAAAAGCGACTTCGGTCCGCTCCCGGCGCGAAGAGAGATGGTCCAGACAGCGGTTGCGGACCGCCTGAAGCAGGTAACTGCGCAAGGAGACCCGTATGTCCAGCGACTCGCGGATTTCCCACAGGTGGAAGATGACGTCGCCCACCAAGGTCTCGGCCGTATAGTCATCCCCCACCCACTCGCGAGCCACATGGCACAACACGGCGTAATGCTCCTCGTAGAGAAGCTTGTAGGCCGCTTCCTTGCCCTGCTTCAGCTGACTTATCAAGAGTTGTTCTTCCATCATGTCACAAAGGCGGTTTTCCAATAATATCGTGCAAAGATAGCAGTTACCTCCGAATTTCGCGCATGAAGCCCTGCAAAAAAATGACGGAAGCCGCCGACAAAAGCCGTGACATACCTTGCAAACTTCATTTCCAGCCTAAAAATGCACATTTCCAGCGTGGAAATATACATTTCCAACTTAGAAATACACATTTCCAAGCTGGAAATGAAGTTTTCCAGGGCTTTGGCCCGCTTTTCCAAGGCCTTTCCCGTGTTTTTCTCCAAGGAATCCGCTAACTTTGCCCGCCTGAACCAATGATTCTGAACGATGGACATACTCTTGATTATCCTGGGCGCGCTCTGCCTGCTGACCGGGCTGTCGGGCTGCATCCTGCCCATGCTGCCCGGTCCTCCCTTGGCCTACGCGGGCCTGCTGCTCTTGCACTTCACGGAGAGGGTGCAGTTCAATACCACCCAGCTGCTGGTATGGCTGGGCGTCGTGATTGTCATTCAAGTGCTGGATTATTTCGTCCCGCTGCTGGGCGCCAAGTATAGCGGCAGCACCAAGTGGGGGACGCGCGGTTGCCTGATAGGGACGGTGGCCGGGCTGTTCTTCATGCCGTGGGGCATCATCCTGGGGCCGTTCCTGGGTGCCGTCATCGGCGAACTGCTGGGCGGACGGCAGACTGGCGAGGCGCTGAAGTCGGGCCTGGGCTCCGTGCTGGGCTTCCTGCTGGGCACGATGCTGAAGTGCGCGGTGTGCGGCTACTTCATTTGGGAGTTCGTGGCGGCGTTATAAGACAAAGACTGAAATTTTTAGGCGCGGATTACGCGGATTTCACGGATTAATTTTAGCATGGAACGACAAACTTCGTCGAGTCATACCAAAATATCCGTGAAATCCGCGTAATCCGCGCCTAAAAGACAGCAAGCTTTTCAATCACTCCACCCGGAGCGTGCTGCTTGCCGAATGCGAGGCGTACTCCGGCGCGTAGGCGCATTGCAGGGTGGCGATGCCGCCTTCATACGTGCCCCGGCGTGCCACGCGCTGGCGATGCTCCAGGACGTAGACGCCCTTGCCCAAGGCATCGAAGAAGAAGCTGGTGGCGGCGTCGCCCACCTCTTCATAATAGCCGGCAGCTGCGCCAAAGCGGTAGCCCGACAAGGCATTGACCGGCTCCAGGCAGGCGGCGCGCTGGTCCTTCAACTGCACGAAGTCCATGGCGCGATCCAGGCGGAGGGTGATGCGCGAGACGAGGATGTCGCCCACGGCCAGGCGGGTGCCTTGCGCCAACGGCTCCAACGTCTTGCGACCGTCCGCGGCAATGCGCTCCACATAGAGCTGCTTGTCCACGGAGAGCTCGCCGCCGTGCTGCTCCAGGTCGGCGATGGGCGAGAGGAATTGGGTGTAGACGGCTCCCCACGCCGCGCCCTGGTCGCGCTTCTCGATGGTGACGGCCTTGGCGCGGACGGCGGGATTGTCATCGGTGTAGGTCCGGCGCACGTAGCTCAGGCCGGGCACGGTCGAGGCGTCCGTCAGCGTCTCGATGGTTTCCTTGCCCAGGGTGATGCGCACGTCGCCTTGGTCGGCCAGCCAGTCACGACCGCCCATCAGCAGGGCATAGACGGCATCGGCGGCAGAGACGGGCGTGTCCCACGTGGTGGTCTTCTTCTGCTGCAGGAGCCAGAGCTTCATCTCTTCCAGCAACGTGTCGTTGCCTCCCGCCAGGCGCAGGGCCTCCATGGCGGAGACGTGCGCGGGGATGGGCATCATGCCCCAACGGTAGGGCGTGTCGAGGAAAGCGAAGTGGGCGCCCAGCTCATCCTCCTGCACCAGGTGTTCGCGCAAGGAGGCGGCAAAGTCGGCGGCTTGCCGGGTCTTGCCTGCCTTTTGCAGGATGACCAATGCCTGCGACTTGCGGGTGATGCTGCCGTCCGTCAGTTCATTCTGCACCAGAGAGAAGTAATGGTTGTAGGCTTCGCGGTTGCCCACGGGCACTTCCTCGCCAGCCAAAGCCAACAGGTAGAGATAATCCAACGTGAAAGCGGAAAGCCGTTTCTCCTCCACGCGGGGCGTCCGGCGCAACCACGCCTGGTAGTCCTTCTTCACCTCGCGGTGCAGGTAGTCGAAGGCACGGTCGCGCATCGCCGTGGCCTCCGCATCGAGCGGCTCGCCCGTCAGCAACGGCAGGCGCACCAGCAGGGAGAGGATGTAGTCCGTCACGTAGCGGCTGCCCGGCATACCGGGATACCAGCTCCACGCGCCGTCGGCATCCTGCATCTCGCCCAGCTTGTTCAGGGAGGAAGCGAGGCGGAGGGACATCGTGTTGACGTCGAACAAGGTGGAGAGGCGGGCCATCTGCTCGCTCTCGTCCTGCGCTTCGGTCAGCCACGGGGTTTCTTCCAGCAGGATGTTCTTCACGTCCGGATTCTGCTCCAGACGGCTCAGCAGCGTCTCCTCCGTGCCGCCCTGTGCCTTCCACGCCTCCAGCATCGTGCGGATGCGCGGATGGGACGAAGCGATGTAGGCGGCCAGGCTGTTGGCATACCACGTCACGGCGCGCGAGATGGCGTCTTCCGCCACCGGCTCGCCCAGGGCGGGCAACGCCTGCACGGCCAGCCAGGCGGGATTGCCGGTGAACTCCACGGTCAGGCGGCGGCCGGTGGCCGATTCGCTCTGGCGGTTGAAGAGGCTGTCCAAGGCGAAGGTGCGCGTCTCCCCGCCACGGACGGGCATGGCCAGCGTTTCGGTGATGAAAGTCTTGTCGCTCAGGACGGGCAAGACGTGCTGCTCGCCGTCGCTGAAGTCGCCGCCGTCCGCCACGATGCGCACGCCCAGCAGGTCGTAGCGGTCCGTCACGTCGAAGGCGAACGACACGGCCGCCGTGCGTCCGGCTTCAGCGGTGAAGCGGTCTTTCTTCTTCGCGACGACCTTGTCCGTCAGCGGGTCGAAGAGCGTCAGCGTGGCGGTGCCTTTCACCTTCGCCTGCGTCAGGTTGCTGATAGTGGCAGCAATGTGCGTCTCGTCCCCCACCCGCACGAAGCGCGGCAGGTTGGGCGTCAGCATGAATTCCTTGCTGGTGGTGGCGGTGGCTTCCAGGAGGCCGGTCAGCATATCCTTGGTGTGGGAGTAGCCACGGAAATTCCAGCGGGTGAGGCTCTCCGGCGCAGTGAAGGAGAAGACCAGTTCGCCCTGTTCGTTCGTCCGCAGTTGCGGGTAGAAGAAGGCGGTCTCGGCGAAATTTGTGCGCAGGCCGTCCATCGGCTGGAGGGTTTCTTCGGCCATACCGGCTTCGCTCCTCACTTCCGGCTCTTCCAGTTGGGCCAGCGGGGTGACGTCCGTCATCTCCTCCTCCCGCGCCACGGCTCCCGTCGGAGCGGCCAATTTGGTGCTGGCAAAGACGCGGTTGCTGCCGCCTGCCACATCGGCAATGCTGATCATCACAGACTCGTTCATCACCTGCGGATAGCACCGGTAGAAGTGGTCGAACATCCACTGCGGCACCTGCCAGTACTTCGGCTGGAAGTAAGGCGAGGAAACCGACGTGCCCCACGAAGCGGCGCGCCAATTATAGTAAGGGAGATAACGGCTGAAGTAGACGGCCAACGCCTGATGGCGGCTGAAGAGCTGGTCGAGCGAGGCATCATACATCGTGGCGAGCACCTCGGCTGCGGCGGGCAGTCCTTGCGGAGTCTTCACCACCAGCTTCCATTCCTCCTGCTGTCCGGGGCGCAGGTGGTCGCGGAAGACTTCCCACTTCATGCTGAGCCGACGGGAAGGTTCGCGCTTCGTCAGTTCCACCCGTTGGTTATGGAACTGCCCGTCCTTCACCACGCTGAAAGAGACGGCAATGCCCTTGCCGTAGGCTTCCTGGTAGGGATACTCCAGGCGGACGAGGGAATCGGTCAGTTGCAGGACGCTGTGCCCGATGCGTCCCTCCTCACTGTAGATGTCCACCAGGACGTAGGCATCGCGGAAGGAAGTGCCGTAATAGAGCACGGCAGGATGCGCGGCGTCGAACTCGGCGCTCTCCACGTGGATGAATTGCTCCCGGAAGGCGGGCAGACGGCTATCTTGCTTGGAGAAGAGCATCAGGTCGGTTTCCGATTGATCGTCTTTCCCCGGCACGGAGAGTTCGAGGCGGTATTGGGCGGAAGGCAGTTGCTTCCACGCATCCAAGGTCAGCCGTTCGCCGGAGGTGAAGGAGCCTTGGAAAGTGGGTTGCTGCTCCGGCTTATTCTCCCGGAAGCGGTAGAGGCGATACACGCCCTGCAAATGTAGCAACTGCCCGTCGGCATTCGTCACGCGGAAGGTGGCGGACAGGCTGTCTTCTTTGCAAAGCTGGGTGGAGAGGTCTTGCGTGAAATAATACGCTCGGCGGGAGGCGGAGAAGGTGCGCGTCTCGCTCTGCGTCTCCCCGTTATCGCTGGTCACGGAAGCAGCGAGGGTGAAATAGGCCACCGGGCTGAAGTTATTCTCTTCCCCCTCCGGCAGTAGCGCCACGGGGATGGAGAAGCGTCCTTCGGCATCCAATCGCACGGTGTCGGCCACCAGCGGACGGGTCTCCCCGCGCCAGATGCCGTAGCCACGGGTCAGCGTGTAGGCCAAGGGCACTTCCTGGAGGGCTGCGCCGTTGTAGGCTTTCACCTGCCCGGCCAGCGTCACGGTGTCGCCCAAGGCATAGGCTGTCCGGACGGGGTCGAAGGTGATTTCAAAGGTGGGGCGCTTGTATTCCTCCACCCGGATAAGCGTGGTGGCGAGATTGCCCGCCTTGATGACAAAATCGCCGTTCAGGCAACTGGCGGGCAGGATGAACTCGGCGGCAAAGGAGCCGAAGTCGTTGGTGCGCACCTCCTGCTTGGAGACTTCCTTGCGGTTGACGTCCAGGAGGGAGAGCGTGTAGGTCTTGCCTTCCAAGACGCGGGCGGCGTCCTCGTCCTGCCCGTAGGCGATGCCCTTGACGTAGACGGTCTGCCCGGGACGGTAGAGGGAGCGGTCGGTCAGCAACGTCAGGTTTTCCTGCGAGGCGGCATTGCCCCGGCTATAATCGGCGTAAGAGATATTCCGGGAATCCAGATAAGCATCCTCGCCTTTCGACACCACGTAGGTACGGATACGTTTGTCCCACGCCAAGGTGGCACGCCCGTCCGCGCCGGTGGTCACTTCGGAAACCAGCTTGCCCGGCTCCGGCGTGCCGTAGGTGGAATAGAAGCGGAAGGTCGCGCCCGGCACGGGATGTCCCGTCTTGGAGTCGAGCGACAGCACTTCCATCCGGCCTCCCGGCAGCGAGAGGGTCAGCGGCATCAGGCGGGAGACGGCTACCTCGTGGCGGTCTGTTTCGCCCCGTTTGCCGTCGGGCACCACCTCCACCACATAGACGCCCAAATCTCCGGGCATCGGGAGTTGGAAGAGGGTATCGGCCTGCGTGTAAGGCAAGTCCTCCGTGGCAATGCCAGCCAACGGATTCAGCTGCAAGTCGAAATGGCGGGAAGCCACCCGGCGGGCGTGCCGTTGGAGGTAGGTCTTGTTCGTGATGCCGTTGTCGGGACGGTCGTAATAGTTCTTCAAGTCCGTCCGGTAAAGGTTCAGGGTGAAGCCCGCAAGGTTGCGGAAAGACACGTTCAACGTAAGGGAATCGCCGGGATAGGCCACCGAGCGTGTACGGACGCTCAACTGAGGTCGCAGGATGCTTTCCTTCAAGTTGCGCACTGCATTGATGCGCTCATACTTGGCATAGCGTTGGAGGGCCTCCTCGCAAAGCGCCAAAGCACGAGCGCGACTGTGCTGCCTCCTATACAGATACTCCACCTTGACCCAATAGACTTCGGCACAGATGGGGCGGTCGCTGTGGCGGGCTATCAGTTCGTCCAAGGCAGCCAGATAGGCCGAACTCTTCTCTTCCGACGTAGGTAGCGGCAGGTAGCGGAACTCCAGTTCATCCAGCGTGGCCAGCACCAAGCCGTCTTTCCGGTCGGGACGCTGCTGGTAGGCCGCTATCAGGGAGGCATGGATGCCCGCTATCCGCTGCTGCACCAGCGAGTCGGCGTCAAAACGCTGCATCGTCTCGTAGGCTTCCATAGCACGGCGGGCCAGCAGGTGGTAGAGGTCGTGGCCGTAGAAGCGGCTGCCCGTTTCCAGCTCCACGAACGGCACGTACGCCTCGCCCGACTCATCGAGCAAGGCAGCCGAATCGCGCAAAGCCTCCGTGCAGCAGGCATCCACCTTGCGGATGAACTGGGCGGACGTCCACAGGCGGATGTCCGCGGAGAGGTCGTCGCCCTCCACGTCGGTGCGGTTGCGCAGGGTGCTGTAATGGCGGCTGGCATAGCCGGCGTATTCCTCGGCCAGCAGGGAGTGAAGGATGGCGCGGTTCACGGCGTCCGGCTCCGTCTGCGCCCACTGCTCCAGTTGGGACAGGCGGGCGTAGAGGCTGTCCGGCGTCAGCTTCTCCTGGTAGGCCGAGCGGCAGACGTATGCCTTCAGCATCTGCGGGGCGTTGCGCTCCTGCAAGCCTTTCCGGTAGATTTGGCCGGTCAGCTTGACGACGGTTTCCGGCAGGCTTTTCTTCTCCGCCTGCTCCACTTGTTTCCACAGTTGGTGGTATGTCTGGGCGTGCAGGGCGAGACCTGCCCCACACATCCACAGCAGCACGAGACTGCACAATTTTCTGATTGCCTTCATAAGACCTCCTAAGTTTATCGATGTTATTTTGGCGCGGATTACGCGGATTTCACGGATAAATTTTATTATAAAACGCAGGATTTCATTGATTGTACAAAGAATAAATCCGTGAAATCCGCGTAATCCGCGCCTAAACTAAATTCCTATTTGCCGCCTAAACACAAGCACAAAGTAACGAAATCAAAGCCTAACAAATGTTCTTTCCGGCTTAAAAATCCTTGCCTGGACAAAAGGATGCAAAAAAAGGCACACCGAATATCCGGCATGCCCTTTCATCTGCTTTACTTAGTAAAAATGTGCTTTATCTTATTTGTTAGCATGAGTAGCTGTAATATCTCATGGATTCCATCCAGTTTCTTCCCATGGCGTTCAAAAAGCGCTTCAAGAGATTGTTCGTTTTCTTTTTCATAATCATTCTGTTAGGTTCTTATCAATCTGTTATCCTGAATATCTGTTTTCTTTCTTCTGTCAGCGAAGCAAGCCCCGTGCCTTCTCTTCGTTTTCCCCGAGATTTATCAAGGCCTCCTCCAGCAGTCTCATGAATCTGCGTCTCATTGTTTTCATTGCAGTTATCCTCCTTTTCATTAATTGTTATCCTTGTTCGTTCCATCTCTGACACTGCAAATGTAGGGCCTTTCCGGAAGAAGGCAAGAGAAGGAAGGCAGAAAAAGATGTTATATAACATATTTCTTGACCTGCGTCAAGAAACCGGGCCAAATGAGGAACATCCTGTCAGGTGCAGGTTGGAAAAGCTGTCCGACTATGCCAAGAAGGCAGACACCCAATGGCACAAAATGACAGAAAAAAGGCAGGAAACCCTGCGGCTCCCTGCCCTGCCAATGCCTCCGGAAAGGCAATAACGATTCAAAACAACTTATAATCCCTTATTTCTCAGGCGTCTGCTCCAACGTGGCCACCAAGAAATCATAGAACTTGCCCACCGAAGGGATATAAGCACGCTCGTCCGGCGAGTGGGGCGAACGCAGGGTGGGACCGAAGGAAACCATGTCCATCCCCCTGTAGATGGCACCGATGATGCCACACTCCAAGCCGGCATGGATGACCTTCACGGCCGGCTTCGTGCCGAACTGCTGTTCGTAGGAAGCTGTCATGGCGTGCAGGATGGGCGAATCCACATTGGGTTCCCAGCCAGAATAACTGCCGCTGAACTCCACCTTCATGCCGGCCATGGAGAAGCAGGCTCCCAAACTGTCGGCCAAGAAATCCTTCATGGTGTCGGACGAACTGCGTGCCAGGATGCGGAAATCGGCCTTGCCGCTCCCGATAGTGACAATGGCCAGGTTGGAAGAAGTCTCCACCGTGTCGGGCACCGTGGGAATCATGCGCGTCACGCCGTTCTGACAAGCCATCAGGGCATCTATCAGGTTGTCCTGAATCTCTTCGGGCACCACCGTGTCGGGCACGGGCACCTCTTCCATATAGAACTGTATGCCGCTTTCGATGGGCGTATACTCATCAATGAAGACTTCCTTGTATTCATCCACATAGGCCTGCGCACTTGCCACATCGTCCGGATAGAACAACAGGACGGCATGCGCCTCGCGGGGAATGGCATTGCGCATGTTGCCTCCCTCGAAACCGGCCAGGCAGCAGTCGAACTCCACCAGCAGGTCGTGCACCACGCGTGCCAACAGTTTATTGGCGTTGGCACGGCCCTCATTGATTTCCAGGCCGGAATGTCCGCCACGCAAGCCCTTCAGCGTGATTTTGCGAGCCACCAGACCGGGCAAAGGCTTCTCTTCCTGATACTCCATCGTGGCGGTGATGTCCACGCCACCCGCGCAACCGATATAGAGTTCGCCTTCTTCCTCCGAATCGAGGTTCAGCAGGATTTCACCGTTCAGGACGCCGGGCTTCAGGCCGAAAGCACCGTACATACCGGTTTCCTCGTCCTTGGTTATCAAGGCCTCCAACGGTCCGTGCTTCAGGTCGGTGGCCTCGAGGACGGCCATGATGGCAGCCACGCCCAGGCCGTTGTCCGCGCCGAGCGTCGTGCCCTTGGCTTTTACCCAGTCTCCGTCAATATAAGTCTCAATAGGATCCTTGGTGAAGTCGTGCACGGTGTCATTGTTCTTCTGAGGCACCATGTCCATGTGCGCCTGAAGGATGACACCCTTACGGTTCTCCATGCCGGGCGTGGCCGGCTTGCGGATGATGACATTGCCCGCCTCGTCCACAAACGATTCCAGTCCCAACCCTTTGCCGAAGTTGACCAGAAACTCCGTGACCTGTTCGACATGACCTGACGGACGCGGAATGCGGGTCAGGGAATAGAAATGCTTCCACACGTTCTGTGGAGCCAGTTGTAAGATTGTACTCATAACGTTAGTGTAGTAATTAAGAAAGTTTGTTTTCGCAAAAGTACGAATAAAAACTGATAAACGGAAATATGCGGCCGGAGAATCGAAAGCTCCCAGCAGTGACTGTGACAAAAAAGGCTAAAAAGAAATGCCCCGGGAAAAGTTTTACATTCTTTAGGGCGACCATTCAAAAGTATTTCCTAATTCTGCAAAAAGAATACACCTGTCTGAAATCAAGAGAGTTAGAAGAATGACCCAGTTATTGGGTAATGAGTTGGCAACCGTCCTAATTGCTGCAATCTGTATCGCTTTGCTTGTTCGGGTAACTCTTTAGGCGCAAAGATATGACTTTATTTCGTATAAAGCAAAAATATCTTAGAATATCGGTTTTTATTATTGTCAAAATCATTATCTTTGCATTCAAAGAAATAACAATGAAAAATTAATGGAAGATTTGAATCAACTCAAAATAGTTTTGGTTAAGAAAAAGCGTACCAGTAAATGGTTAGCAGAACAACTTGGAGTGAACCAAACAACAGTATCCAAATGGTGTACAAATACAACGCAACCAGATTTACAAACATTGAAACGTATAACAGAACTGTTAGAAGTGAACATTC
>CALNEX010000029.1 GCA_939791845.1 uncultured Mediterranea sp.
TTTAAATCCTAAGAAACAAGTGGAAGCTCAAGAGCTATTATGCACCGTCATCGAGACCATCCTGGCGGTGAAAGAAAATTTCAAATCAGACTACATCATAGATGTCATACAAGGACGGGAAACGTCGGAAGTGTTGGCTCATCGCCACGAAGACTTGGAAATCTTCGGCGCGGGCATGGGTGACGAGGACCGCACGTGGAATTCGGTCATCCGTCAGGCACTGATTGCCGGCTACCTGAGCAAGGACGTGGAGAACTACGGCTTGCTGAAGGTGACCGAGGCTGGACGGAAGTTCCTGAAGCATCCCAAGTCTTTCAAAATAACAGAGGATATTGACTTCGAGGAGGTGGAGGAAGAGGCTCCGATGCGGGGCAGCGGCGCGTGTGCCGTAGACCCGGCACTCTTCTCCATGCTGAAGGACCTGCGCAAGAAGTTGTCCAAGCAACTGGAGGTGCCGCCCTACGTCATTTTCCAAGACCCGTCGCTGGAGGCGATGGCCACCATTTATCCCGTGACGTTGGAGGAATTGCAGAACATTCCCGGTGTGGGTGCCGGCAAGGCCAAACGCTATGGCGAAGAATTCTGCAAGCTCATCAAGCGGCATTGCGAAGAGAATGAGATTGAGCGTCCCGAAGACCTGCGTGTCCGCACCGTGGCCAACAAGTCGAAGCTGAAGGTGTCTATCATCCAGGCCATCGACCGCAAGGTGGCGTTGGACGACATCGCCGTTTCCAAGGGCATCGAGTTTGACGAGCTGCTGGACGAGATAGAGGCCATCGTCTACTCCGGCACCAAGCTGAACATCGACTATTTCCTGGACGAAATCATGGACGAGGACCACATGCTGGACATCTACGACTACTTCAAGGAATCCACGACCGATGATATCGAAGAGGCTCTGGAGGAACTGGGCGAGGACTTCACCGAAGAGGAAGTGCGTCTGGTCCGCATCAAGTTCATCTCGGAGATGGCGAACTAAGTCAAGGACGTGATAATGTAAGAATAAGGACCGTGCCGATAGTGGGGAATCCCGCTGTCGGCGCGGTTTTTTGGTGACTTGTCCCTTTCTACCGTTAAAAGAAAATAAAACTTTGTCTACTTGACCCTCTCTGACAGGGTACCCCTGTACCGCAAAGCAAGAAAAGCCGTATCTTTGCACGCAATAAATTCCTAAAGTACATATCTATGTCATTTATTGCAGATAAAGTTGTAATGGACGGGCTCACGTATGATGACGTGTTGCTCATACCCGCTTATTCCGAAGTACTCCCCAAGATGGTCGACCTCACGACCAAGTTCTCACGCAACATCGAGTTGAAGATTCCTTTTGTGACGGCTGCCATGGATACAGTGACGGAAGCCAAGATGGCTATTGCCATTGCACGCGAGGGTGGCATCGGTGTGATTCACAAGAATATGTCCATCGAGGAGCAGGCTCGTCAGGTGGCTATCGTGAAGCGTGCTGAGAATGGTATGATCTACGACCCGGTGACCATCAAGCGTGGTTCTACAGTCTCTGACGCCTTGGACTTGATGGCCGAATATAAGATCGGCGGTATTCCCGTGGTGGATGACGGAGGCTATCTGGTGGGCATCGTGACCAATCGCGACCTGCGTTTTGAACGCGACTTGAACAAGCGCATTGACGAGGTGATGACCAAGGACAACATCGTCACTACCGACCAGGCCACTGACTTGGAGGCTGCCGCGCAGATTCTGCAAGAACATAAGATCGAAAAGCTGCCCGTGGTGGACAAGGACAACCGTCTGGTAGGCTTGATCACCTATAAAGATATTACAAAGGCCAAGGACAAACCGATGGCCTGCAAGGACCGCAAGGGCCGTCTGCGTGTGGCTGCCGGCGTTGGCGTGACGGTCGATACGCTGGAGCGCATGAAGGCATTGGTCGAGGCTGGCGCGGACGCTATCGTCATCGACACGGCGCACGGACATTCCAAATACGTCATTGAGAAACTGAAAGAAGCCAAGAAGACTTTCCCCGAAGTAGATATCGTGGTGGGCAATGTAGCCACGGGCGAAGCTGCCCGGATGTTGGTCGAGGCGGGGGCCGATGCCGTCAAGGTAGGCATCGGACCGGGCTCCATCTGTACGACGCGCGTCATTGCCGGTGTGGGCGTGCCGCAGTTGTCGGCTGTCTACGATGTGGCCAAGGCATTGGAAGGCACGGGAGTTCCCTTGATTGCCGACGGTGGCTTGCGCTATTCGGGCGACGTGGTGAAGGCTTTGGCTGCAGGCGGATGCAGCGTGATGATCGGTTCGCTGGTGGCAGGTACGGAGGAGTCGCCGGGCGACACCATCATCTTCAACGGCCGTAAGTTCAAGTCCTATCGCGGCATGGGTTCGCTGGAAGCCATGGAGAACGGCTCGAAGGACCGCTATTTCCAGAGCGGCACGACGGATGTCAAGAAGTTGGTGCCCGAAGGCATCGCTGCCCGTGTGCCCTACAAGGGAACGCTCTACGAGGTCATCTATCAGCTGGTAGGCGGCTTGCGCTCGGGCATGGGCTATTGCGGTGCGGCCAACATCGAGCAGTTGCACAACGCCAAGTTCACCCGCATCACCAATGCCGGTGTGCGCGAGAGCCATCCGCACGATGTGGCCATCACGAGCGAGGCGCCCAACTACAGCCGTCCGGAATAAGGTGAAGAGTGTTCCTCAAATAAGATAGGCGGGCAAGGCGGACAAGCGTCTTGCCCGCTTTTGTTTGACCCTCTTTCGCCATTTTGCGGGGTGTGGTCGCTGCCCTTGCTTCCTCGCCCGCGCGCCCCTGCTTGCCCGCCCGTGCGCCCCTGCTTGCCCGCCCGTGCGCCCTTGCTTCCTCGCCCCTCCGCCTATGTGCTCAGAAATAGGAGGTTACAGATAGCATATTTTCCCCTCCCGGCATTGGCATATCGCGGAATTATGCGTTACTTTGCATACGAAATGAAATAGAATGTATTGACCCGATATGCAGAAGATTATTGTTCCCCTTTTGGCGCTCCTGGCGTGCCTCCCTTCCCTGCGTGCGATGGCGGGAGGAGACGTCGACCCCGTGCTGATGCGCGTGGGCGGTTGCGACGTGACACGCTCCGAGTTTGAATATTACTACAACCGTGCCGCCCGTCTGGCAAGTGGAGAGCTTACGCCGAATACGTATGCCCGCTCGTTCACCGACTTCAAGCTGAAGGTGCTGGCGGCCGAGGCTGCCGGGTTGGACACCCTTCCGGCTTTTCGCCATGAGATGGCTGCCTGCCGCGCCCGGTTGTCTGTCGCGTGGCTGACGGATTCAGCCACGTTGGACCGTGCCCTGCGCCGCCGCTATGCGCGTGTGGTGGTTGCCGGTCCGGCTGTACGTGTGGAGCAGGTGTGGAGGCGTCTGCCGCAGAATGTCACGGGGGCCACGCTCCGGGCGGCTGTCGTGCAGATGGATTCCATTTATGAGGCCCTGTGTCAGGCGGCCGATCCTGATGCTTTCACCGGCTTTGTGCAGCGTTTTTCGGACGATGACACCGTTCGCTGGGTACATCGCCTGGAGGAGACGGTCGAGTTCGAGGACACGGTCTTCTCGTTGAAGCCGGGTGCCTGGTCGCGCCCGTTCTTCACGCCCCGGGGATTGCATATTGTCCGTGTGCTGGAGCGGGCGGAGGTTCCTCCCTTCGAAGCCGTGCGCGACTCGTTGTTGCAGGCCAGTCCCCGTTGTGTGGCCGAGGCGGCGCGTGCCTGGGCCGAACGCAGGAAAGGGGCTTATGGACATGCTTCCGGTCGCCTGACCGACCGGCAGGTGCAGCAGATGTTGGCTGCCGAATATGCCCGTCTGGAAAGGGAAAATCCGGCTTTTCGCCTGGCCTTGCAGTCCTATCGGGATGAGGCTTTGGCTCGTGCCGCCGACCATCAGGAAGCGGAGCGGGTGGCCCGGGCCAATGAGGAGGCCTTGCAGGCCTACTTCGACCGGCATAAATCCGATTATCATTGGGACACGCCGCGCTTCCGGGGCATCGTGCTGCACTGCACGGGCAAGCGCGTGGCCAAGCGGGCCCGCAAGATGCTGAAGCACCTGCCCGAGGCGGAATGGACCAATGCTGTCCGCCTGATGTTCAACAAGGACGAGGTGCAGATTCAGGCCGAACAGGGCACTTTCGCCCCCGGTGACAATGCGGCCGTGGACGAGCGTGTCTTCAAACGGGGCGAAGCGCCCGAAGTAGACGGCTTCCCGCACACCGTGTTGCTGGGCAAGAAACTGAAAGGTCCTGCCGATTATCGCGAGGTGGGCCCGGCCTTGCTGGCCGACTATCGTGCCGCGCGCGAGGGGCAATGGCTGGCCATGCTGCGTGCCGATGGTAAGGTTGAAATAAACCAAGAGGTTTTAAAAACCGTTAATAATCACTGACGCAACCGATTAAAGCCGTATCTTCGCTGCTTGTAAAAAACTGATGTGCCGATGCGAACGACCATTTGCGGACTTTGGTTACTTTTGTTCTGCCTGGCGTGCAGCCCCTCGTATGACCACAAGGGCAGGACGCCGTTGGTGGAGGTGGACGGCCATTTCCTTTATGAAGAGGATTTGTGGGCCGTGCAGCCTGTGGGCCTGTCGCCCGATGACAGCCTGCTGTTTGCCGATGACTATGTGCGCAACTGGGTGGAAGAAGTGCTGCTCTATGACAAGGCCGAGGAAAACATCCCGGACAACGAGGAAGTGGAGCGGCTGGTGGCCAATTATCGCAAGTCGCTCATCCTGCACCTCTACCAGCAGGCCTTGATTCGCCAGAAACTCGCGGCGGAAGTGACGGAAGAGGAGGTGGAAGCCTATTACCGCGACAACCTCAACCTGTTCAAGGTGGACCGTCCGCTGATCAAGGGGCTTTTTATCAAGGTGCCGCTCAAGGCACCGCGCCTGGCCGACGTGCGCCGTTGGTACCGTTCGGACAGCCACGATGCCGTGGAGCATCTGGAGAAGTACAGCCTGCGCAATGCCGTGAAGTACGAGTATTTTTACGACAAGTGGGTGCCGGCCGCCGATGTGCTGGGCCTGTTGCCCGGCGGGGGCATGGAGGCCGAGCCTGCCCTGCGGCAGAAGCGGCCGGTGGAACTGGCGGACACCGCCTTCCATTACTTCCTGAACGTCACCGACTATCGGGCCGTGGGCGAGGAAGAACCCTACGAGGTGGCCCGTGTCCACGCCCGCGACCTCTTGCTGAACATCCGCCAGGTGGAATTCATGCGCGGGGTGCGGGATGACCTCTATCGGCAGGCAGTGGAGAACAACCGGATAACATATTATAAGGATCATATAGAAGAATGAGAATGAATTTGAGAACAGCCGTATTGTGTGTCTTGACGCTCTGCCTGGGCGTGAGTGCCTTTGCGCAAGACAATGTGGTGGACGAAGTAGTGTGGGTGGTGGGCGACGAGGCCATCCTGAAGTCCGAAGTCGAGGAGGCGCGTCTCCAGGCCATCTGGCAGGGCCGCCGCTTTGATGGAGACCCTTATTGCATGATACCCGAGGAGATAGCCGTGCAGAAGCTCTTCCTCCACCAGGCCGAGCTGGACAGTATTGAAGTGTCCGAGAGCCAGGTCATCAGCCAGGTGGACCAGCAGACCAACCAGTATATTGCTTATATCGGTTCGCGCGAGAAGATGGAGGAATACTTCAACAAGACCTCCAGCCAAATCCGCGAGACCCTGCGCGAGAACGTGCGCGACGGTCTGCGCGTGCAGGAGATGCAGCGCAAGCTGGTGGGCGATGTCAAGGTGACGCCCGCTGAGGTGCGCCGCCACTTCCAGAACCTGCCGCCGGACAGCATCCCCTACGTGCCCACCCAGGTCGAGGTGCAGATCATCACCCAGCAGCCTCGCATTCCCATCGAGGAGGTGGAGGCCGTCAAGGCCCGCCTGCGCGATTTTACGGACCGTATCAACCGGGGGGAGACCAGCTTCTCCACATTGGCACGCATGTACTCCGAAGAGCCGGGGGCGGCTTCCACCGGTGGCGAACTGCCCTTTATGGGACGTGGACAGTTGGACCCCGCGTTTGCCAATGTGGCTTTCAATCTTCAGACTCCCGGCAAGGTGTCCAAGATTGTGGAGTCCGAATATGGTTTCCACATCATTGAATTGATGGAGAAGCGGGGCGACCGCATCCGTGTGCGTCACATCCTGCTGAAGCCCCACGTGTCCGACTCGGTCCTGACGGCCGGTCTGGCCCGCCTGGACTCCATTGCAGACGATATCCGCAACGAGAAGTTCAAGTTCGAGGAGGCCGCCGCTGTCCTGTCCGATGACAAGGACACGAAGATGAACCATGGCCTGATGCCCAACCCCAACAACAACACCTCCCGCTTCGAGATGCAGGAACTGCCCCCCGAAATAGCCAAGGTGGTGGATAAAATGGAGGTGGGCGAGATTTCCAAGGCCTTCACCATGATACCTCAAAGCACTGGCAAGGAGGTTTGCGTCATTGTCAAGCTGAAGAGCCGCATCAACGGGCACAAGGCCACCATTGCCGAGGACTACCAGCGCCTGAAGGACATCGTGCTGGAGAAGCGCCGTGGCGAGGTGCTGGACAAGTGGATTCGCGAGAAGCAGAAGACCACCTATGTGCGCATCAAGGACTCTTGGAAGCACAACTGCGACTTCAAGTATCCGGGGTGGATTAAGGATTGATATTCACTGTTTTTATGCAATACAACAAGTTGAAAAGCCTATTGGCGGGCAGGCACAGATTCCTCTGGGTGGGGATTCTGTGCCTGTTTGGCGTTGCATGGCTGGGGGCCCAGGAGCCACAAGGCGGGCAGCCGGAAAAGAAAAAGACCCGCGTGGACCTGCTCTATGCCGACTCCGCCGTGGCGGACAAGGAGTTGCGGCCGGACGTGCAGGTGCTCATCGGATCGGTGCGCCTCAAGCACGACAGCATGTACATGTGGTGTGACAGTGCCCTTATCTTCGAGAAAATCAACTCCGTGGAGGCCTACGGGAACGTCCGGATGGAGCAGGGGGACACGCTCTTCATCTACGGGGATTACCTCTACTACGACGGACTGTCGCAACTGGCCATGCTGCGGGAAAACGTGCGGATGATCAACCGCGAGACCGTCCTCACCACAGACAGTTTGAACTACGACCGCGTGATGAACCTGGGCTATTACTTCGAGGGAGGCACCCTGCAGGATACGGTCAATGTCCTCAATTCCTGGTGGGGCGAGTACAGTCCCGCCACCAAGATGGCCGTCTTCAACGAGGATGTCGAGCTGGTCAATCCCCGTTTCGTGTTGACTTCGGATACCCTGAAGTACAGCACGCTGACCAAGATAGCCACCATCCTGGGACCCTCGGACATCGTGAGCGACAACAACCATATCTACTCCGAGCGGGGTGTTTATAATACTGTCACCGAACAGGCCGAGCTGCTGGACCGCTCCATCCTGACCAACCAGGGACGCAAGCTGACGGGCGACAGCCTGTTCTACGACCGTGTGGCAGGCTATGGCGAGGCGTTCAATCATGTGCAACTCAACGACACGGTGAACCGCAACATGCTGACCGGCGACTATTGCTTCTACAACGAGCTGACCGGCAATGCCATCGCCACGGACCGTGCCGTGGCCGTGGACTACAGCCAGGGAGACTCGCTCTTCATGCACGCCGACACGCTGAGGCTGGTGACCCATGACTTCAACACCGACTCCGTCTGGCGCGAGATGCGGGCCTACCACAAGGTGCGGGCCTGGCGCACGAATGTCCAGGCGGTCTGCGATTCGCTGGTCTACAATTCCAAGGATTCCTGCATGACGATGTATCGCGACCCCATCCTGTGGAGCGGCAACCAGCAACTCCTGGGCGAGGAAATCAAGGTCTACATGAACGACAGCACCATCGACTGGGCACATATCATCAACCAGGCCCTGGCCATCGAGCAGATGGACTCCGCGCATTATAACCAGGTGTCCGGGCAGGAGATGATGGCCTACTTCCGCGACGGCGAGATGCGCCAGGTGGATGTCAACGGCAGTGTCCTCGTGATTTATTACCCCATCGACGAGAAGGATTCCACGAAGATAGGCATGGACTACACCGAGGGAGGATTCCTGCGCATGATGCTCAAGGACCGGAAGATGGAGCGCGGCGCCTTCATAGGCAAGGCCACGGGCACGATGTATCCCATGGACCAGATACCCCCCGGCAAGTCCCGCCTGCCCTCCTTCGCGTGGTTCGACTACGTGCGCCCGCTCAGCAAGGAGGACATCTTCGAGTGGAGGGGCAAGCATGCCGACCAGGTGCTGAAGAAGACAGACCGCGGTCCCGTCGTCTCGCCCCGGGAGATGCACATCGGCCGCATCCCCAAGAAATAGCCGCCCATGGGACTGTTCCGCCAACCTAAACCCCGGCGTTTCCACCATCCCTGCATCTACGTGGACGAACGCAAGGAACGCTTGGAACGCCTGCGCGAACAGGCCAGGGAAGACCTCGGCCTGCCCCGCGAGCGGCCGGTCCGTCCCGAGGACATCCGGGGAAAGATAGTCGGGCAGACCACGCACCTGCGGCGCCGGAAAGAGCGCGGCACACGTGCCTGGCATCCCGCCGTCCTGCTCTTCCTGGTCGCGCTGCTGGCATTCTTGTGGTACGTCCTGTTCAACGGTAAAATTTAAGACAACAACTTATAGGAAAGGATAGTAGTTATATGAGTGACATTATTCATCTGTTGCCCGACTCCGTGGCCAACCAGATTGCCGCAGGCGAGGTCATCCAACGTCCGGCCTCCGTGGTCAAGGAACTGGTGGAGAACGCCATCGATGCCGATGCCAAGGAGGTGCACGTCCTGGTGGCCGATGCGGGCAAGACCTCCATACAAGTCATAGATGACGGCAAGGGAATGTCCGAGACCGACGCCCGCCTGTCCTTCGAGCGGCATGCCACGTCCAAGATACGCGAAGCCGCGGACCTCTTTGCCCTGCACACCATGGGCTTCCGCGGCGAGGCCCTGGCCTCCATAGCCGCCGTGGCCGAGGTGGAGCTGAAGACTCGCCGCGAGGAGGACGAGCTGGGTACCCGCCTGCTGATTGCCGGCTCGAAGGTGGAGAGCCAGGAGCCGGCGACCTGCCCCCGCGGCAGCAATTTCCTGGTGAAGAACCTCTTCTTCAACGTGCCGGCACGCCGCAAGTTCCTCAAGTCCAACAGCACCGAACTCTCCAACATCATGACCGAGTTCGAGCGCATCGCGCTGGTGCATCCCTCCGTGTCTTTCACCCTGCTGCACAATGACGTCGAACTCCTGAACCTCCCGGCCATGCCGCTGCGGCAGCGCGTGATGGCCGTGTTCGGAAAGAAGATGAACCAGCAGCTCCTCTCCCTGGAGGTGGAGACCACCCTGGTACGGATAAGCGGCTTCGTGGCCAAGCCCGAGACCGCCCGCAAGAAGGGGGCGCACCAGTACTTCTTTGTCAACGGTCGCTACATGCGCCACCCCTACTTCCACAAGGCCGTGATGGAAGCCTACGAACGCCTCATCCCCGCGGGCGAGCAGGTGTCCTACTTCATCTACTTCGACGTGGACCCCAAGAACATCGACGTCAACATACACCCCACCAAGACCGAGATAAAGTTCGAGAACGAGCAGGCCGTCTGGCAAATCCTGGCGGCGGCGGTCAAGGAGACTTTGGGCCGCTTCAGTGCCGTCCCCAGCATCGACTTCGACACGGAGGACATGCCGGACCTGCCAGCATTTGGCGGCACGCCGTCCCCCGAGCCGCCCCGCGTGAGCTACGACTCAGGCTTCGACCCCTTCCGGAGTGCGGCCGCCCCGTCCTATGGGGGAGGGGAACACAAGCGGTCCGCGTCCGGCGACTGGCAACAGCTGTATGCCGGCGTGGCCCGCGCCAGCAAGATGAACGAGCCGGAGGCAGACCTCCTGCCCGACGAAGAGGCGTTGGTCGCCGCCGCCCTGGCCCCGGAGGAGCCGGTGGTGGAGAAAGGGGCGCAGTATTTCCAGCTCAAGGGACGCTTCATACTCACCTCCGTGAAGTCCGGCCTGATGCTCATTGACCAGCACCGCGCCCATGTCCGCGTGTTGTTCGACCGCTACATGGAGCAGATACGCACCCGCAAGGGCGTGTCTCAGGGCGTCCTCTTCCCCGAGGTGGTGGAGCTGGCCCCCGCGGAGACCGTGGTGCTGGACTCCCTGTCGGCCGACCTGGCCGCCGTGGGCTTCGACCTCACGCCCCTGGGCGGAGGCAGCTATGCCGTCAACCGCGTGCCCGCCGGCATCGAAGGGCTCAGCCCGGTGGACCTCATCAAGAACATGGTGAGCACGGCCCGCGAGCAAGGCACCGACGTCCGCGAGGAGGTGCAGTCCATCCTGGCACTGACCCTGGCCCGCTCTGCCGCCATAGTCTACGGACAGGTGCTCGGCGAGGAAGAGATGGCCAACCTGGTGGACAGCCTCTTTGCCTGCCAGGCACCGGGCTACACGCCGGACGGCAGGACGGTGCTGGTCACGGTCCGGGAAGAGGAGATAGAAAAGCGCTTTGCGTGAACTGATAAGTTTCAGGCGCGGATTGCGCGGATGACACGGATTTATAATAAACCATTCCGTGAAATCCGCGTGATCCGCGCCTGTGTCATGTCAGCACTTGCGCCCTGCTTACTTGGCAAAGCGCTCGGCCTGTTCGCGTATCAGTTCCTCGTCGTCGAAGTAGTTGATCTTCATGGCGCGGCGCACGTCGTCCAGCGTGTGTGCGGCGGCCTCGCGTGCCTGCTCGCAGCCCTGCTTCAGCATGGCGTAGATGCCGGGGATGTCCTGCTCGAACTCCTTGCGGCGCGTGCGGATGGGTTCCAGCGTCTCCTGCATGATGGCGGTCAGGAACTTCTTGACCTTGACGTCGCCCAGCCCGCCGCGGCGGTAGTGCGCCTTCAGCTCTTCCAGGTTGGGATAGTCCGGCAGGTATCGGCCGAAGTGTTCGGGGCGGCAGAAGGCGTCCAGGTAGGTGAACACCGGGTTGCCCTCCACCTGGCCGGGGTCTTGCACGCGCAGGTGGTTGGGGTCGGTGTACATGGTCTTGATCTTCGCGGCCACAGTCTCTGCGTCGTCGCTCAGGTAGATGCAGTTGCCCAGGCTCTTGCTCATCTTGGCCTTGCCGTCCGTGCCCGGCAGGCGCAGGCAGGCGGCATTGTCCGGCAGGAGGATTTCGGGCTCCACGAGGGTCTCGCCATAGATGTGGTTGAAGCGGCGCACTATTTCGCGGGCCTGCTCCAGCATGGGTTCCTGGTCCTCGCCCACGGGGACAGTCGTTGCGCGGAAGGCCGTGATGTCCGCCGCCTGGCTGATGGGGTAGGTGAAGAAGCCCACGGGGATGCTGGCCTCGAAGTTCCTCATCTGTATCTCGGTCTTCACCGTGGGATTGCGCTGCAGGCGCGACACAGTCACCAGGTCCATGTAATAGAACGTCAGCTCGCACAGTTCCGGTATCTGCGACTGGATGAACAGCGTGCAGCGCGCGGGGTCAAGCCCGCATGCCAGGTAGTCCAGTGCCACTTCGATGACGTTCTGCCTCACCTTCTCGGGGGTGTCCATGTTGTCGGTCAGGGCCTGGGCGTCCGCGATGAAGACGAACATCCGGTCATAGTCCCCGGCGTCTTGAAGCTCCACACGCCGGCGCAGCGACCCCACGTAGTGCCCGATGTGCAGGCGGCCGGTGGGGCGGTCGCCGGTCAGGATGATTTTCTGTTTGCTCATAAGCATGTCTTGTTGTGTATGTCCTATATATAAATATGTGTAAATCCAGCGGGCAATGGCGGGCAGGCCCGCGGGTAATCGGCGCAAAGATACGGGTTTTATCGGAAAATCACTACCTTTGCAGCCGATTTGTATCTCTATAGAAACCCAACCGCAATGATTTCAGTAGACGCACTATCCATGGAGTTCAATGCCACGCCCCTCTTCCAGGACGTGAGCTTCGTCATCAACCGCAAGGACCGCATAGCCCTCGTGGGCAAGAACGGCGCCGGAAAGTCCACCCTCCTCAAAATCCTGGCCGGGGAGCAGCACCCCACCACGGGCTCGGTCGGCCTGCCGCGGGACTGCACCGTGGGCTACCTGCCCCAGGTGATGCGGCTGGCGGACACCCGCACGGTGCGCCAGGAGGCAGAGACCGCCTTCGCGCACATACACGAGCTGAAGGCACACTTGGCGGACCTTGAGCAAGAGATGGTCCGCCGCACGGACTATGACACGGACAGCTACCGGGAACTGATAGACCGATTCGCCCGCGAGAACGACCGCTTCACCCTCATGGGCGGGGACAACTACCAAGGGGAACTGGAGCGCACCCTCCAGGGCCTGGGCTTCCGCCGCTCGGACTTCGACCGCCCCACCAGCGAGTTCTCCGGCGGGTGGCGCATGCGCGTGGAGCTGGCCAAGATTCTATTGATGAAGCCCGACGTGCTCCTGCTGGACGAGCCCACCAACCACCTGGACATCGAGTCCATACAGTGGCTGGAGCAGTTCCTCGCCACCCGTGCCAACGCCGTGGTCCTGGTGAGCCACGACCGCGCCTTCCTCAACAATGTCACCACCCGCACCATCGAGATCTCCTGCGGGCGCATCTACGACTATCGCGTCAAGTATGACGACTTTGTGCGCCTGCGCCAGGAGCGGAGGGAGCAGCAGCTGCGTGCCTGGGAGAACCAGCAGCGGCAGATAGAGGACACGGAAGCCTTCATAGAGCGTTTCCGCTACAAAGCCACCAAGGCCGTGCAGGTGCAGAGCCGCATCAAGCAGCTGGAGAAGCTGGAGCGCGTGGAGGTGGACGAGGAAGACACGGCGGCCCTCAGGCTCAAGTTCACCTGCTCCTCACGCTCGGGAAACTATCCCGTCATCTGCGAGGATGTGGGCAAGCGATACGGTGACCACACGGTCTTCGACCACGTGGACCTGACCATCGGCCGCGGTGAGAAGGTGGCCTTCGTGGGCCGCAACGGCGAGGGCAAGTCCACCTTGGTGAAGTGCATCATGGGCCAGATTTCCGACTACACCGGCCGCCTGACCCTGGGCCACAATGTCCAGACAGGCTACTTCGCCCAGAACCAGGCCCAGCTGCTGGACGAGCGGCTGACCGTGTTCGACACCATCGACCGCGTGGCCACCGGCGACGTCAGGCTCCGCATACGCGACATCCTCGGAGCCTTCATGTTCGGAGGCGAGGCGTCCGACAAGCCCGTCCGCGTACTGAGCGGCGGCGAACGCACCCGCCTGGCCATGATACAACTGCTGCTGCAGCCGGTCAACTTCCTCATACTGGACGAGCCCACCAACCACCTGGACATGCGCTCCAAGGACGTGCTGAAGGAGGCCATCGCCTCCTTCGAGGGCACCGTCATACTGGTGAGCCACGACCGAGACTTCCTGGACGGTCTGGTCACCAAGGTCTACGAATTCGGCGGCGGCCGCGTCCGCGAGCACATCGGCGGCATCTACGACTTCCTCCGCGCCAAGAACGCCGAGGACGCGCAGGGCAGCCTGGACACCCTCTTCCGCGAGGACAAGGCGAAGGCCCCCGCCAAGCCCGCGGCCCCGGAGCCCCCCGCCAAAGGGGTGCAGGACTGGCAGGCCCAGAAGGAACTGAACCGCAAAATCAAGAAACTGGAGAAGCAGGTGGCCGACTGCGAGGCTTCGGTGGAAGAGACAGACGCCGCCATCGCCCTGCTGGAGCAGCAGATGTCCACCCCGGAGGGCGCGGCGGACGCCTCCCTCTACGAGCGCCACGCCCGCCTCAAGCGGCAGCAGGACGAGACCATGGAGCTTTGGGAGCGCGCGTCCGAGGAGCTGGACATGCTGAAGAACATGAAATAATTTTCCGCGAAACCCTTGCATCTTCCCTCCGCAAGCCTTACCTTTGCCAATGGAAGTTTTGCGGAAAGGCCGCATGAGTTTCTTTGACAAAGGTGAGCCAGACTCCATGGAGTTATGAGGAAAGACTCCATGGAGTCTTTATTTCAAACTCCATGGAGTTATCTTTTCAAACTCCATAGAGTCGCAACCACCCTTTCCATGGAGTGCTCCGCGCGCGCCCGCCGCCGCGCCCGCAAAAGCTTCCAGCAGGGATTCCCCACCTGATGTCTAACCTTATGAACCATAAAATTACCGACTATGACTGTGAAAGTGAAGTATCTGAAGCGGCCCCATCCCACCAAGAAGGATGAGCCGGCATTGTGGTACGCCAGCCCCATGACCACCAAGGCGGAGAGCCTGAAGTCCATGACCAAGGCGGCCACGGAGAACACGAGCATCGCCCCCACGGAGATGGAGGCGGCCATCACCCTCTGGGGCAACTATGCGTCGAAGCGCCTGCTGGCAGGCGAGACGGTGCGCGTGGGAGACCTGGGGACGATGCGCCTGACCTTCCGCAGCAAGGGTGTGGAGAGCATCGACGACGTGAACGCCGGGCAGATGATCTACGACGTCCGGCTGAAGTTCACCCCGTCCAAGGAGTTTCGCGAGAACATCATCAACCGCGTCTCCTTCGAGTGCGGCGGGGTGTTGGAGGACGATGTGAACTACGCTTCGCTGCAGGCCTACCGCATAGCCAAGGGCCTGGCCTCGCCGGACGCCGGCGAGACGGGCCAGGGAGGCACGGGCGGCTCCGGCGAGGAGGGCGAGGAAGGCACCTACGGCTGATGCCGGCGGGAGGCCCCCGGGCGGCGGGGCTTCCCGGACGGGGACAAAAAGAAAGGAGGGCAACGGGTTGCGTTGTCCTCCTTCTTTTGTTCAAGCAAGTGTGTCTCCGCGGGGATCATTCTCCCGGGTGGATAGCCTCGGAGGGGCAGACACTTGCGCATGTGCCGCATTCGGTGCAAGCTTCGGGGTCGATGGAATACTTGTCGCCTTCGGAGATGGCGCCAACGGGGCATTCATCAATGCAAGTACCGCATGCGATGCAGTCGTCACTAATTACGTAAGCCATGTTCTTAGAGTTTTAATATTGTTAGTCTTTTGAGTTAATCGCTGCAAATGTAGGGTTTTTCTGCTTACGTTGTTCTCGCGCGGGCGGAAAAACTTCTAATTTGTACGTTGTCTAAATAGCGTCAGATGCAGGATGATGTACGCCACCAGCAGCACGATGACGATTATCGTGGCTTTCATGGGCCAGTCCGTGGCATCTTCCTCAACCTCTTGCGGGAACGGGTCGGGACCGAGGTATTTCCCCTCGGCAATGAGGCGCAGGGCGTGGTTCAGCACGGTGTCGCGCGACGAATACTGCAGTTCGTCCATCGTCACCGACACGGGATAGTCGGGCAGCAGGCCGCGGTTCCAGGGGGTGCGTGCCGTGGTGTCGGGGTCGAAGACGCATTGCACCAGCGGGATGCGGAACATCAGCAGCGAATGGGGTAGGCGCAACTGCACGAACTTAGCTGCAGTCATATAGTGGTACCCCGAACGGGTCTCGCGCCCCACGGTGACAGCGCGGTGGTTGCGCACCAAGGTGGCGGGAAAGAGCGTGGCAGCGGAGGTCGAAGTCTCGTCCGTCAGTACGTAGAGCCGCCCGCCGTAGTGGAAGGCGGTGTCGGGCATCAGGGCCACGGCGCTGTCATTCATGATGTAGCCTTCCTTGCCCTCCACACGCCGTGCTTCGGGGAAGACCACTATTGTGGAGTCGAAGTTCAGGGAATAGGCAAAGCTGCGGAAAGGACCGGGCTTGGTGACGCGCTGGTAGGAACCGGTCAGACGGCCCGGAGCGTTGAGAAACCACGATAGTAACTGCTGCATCACATCGCCGTTGCCGCCATGGTTGTGCCGGAGGTCCACCACCAGGTTCGGGAGGCGGAACAGCGGGCGCAAGGAGTCCTGCAGCTGCTCGATCTGCACCTGGCCGAGGTCGAAGTGGGAGAGGCTGAAGTAACCTGTGGAGTCATTAAGTTGGCTGAAAGTATAGGGATAATTGTAGTTGCGGCTCTCACGACGGTGATAGTCCACAGTGTCTACACGCACGAACCGGCGGAAGATGTTGACCTCGCGTATGTGCTGCCATTTGTCCGTTACCGTCTCGCCGTTGTCCAGTGTCAGGATCGTGGTACGGGGAGCGCGGATGCTGTCCCCATAGACCAGCCCCCAAGAAGAGATAAGTTTTTTGTCCGCCCAACTCTGGTTGTCTCCGTCCGCTCCGGGTATTTGGGGGCGCAGGCGGGCCAAGCGGGTCACTGCATCCTCGCCATCGACGGCTGCCACACGTCGGCCCTTGTAGGCGCTCAGTTCGGGAGAGGTAATGGCTATATACAGGGAATCGCCTTGATAGTCCAAGATACAACGGGGCAGGTAGTAATCCATCGTCTCGAACGCCGGATTCAGGGTCAGCAATTCCAGGTGACTGTCGTGCACGCGGTTCAGGAAGCGGACCACCACGTCATAGAAATCGGGATAGGAAATCTCGTCCGCCGCTGTCAGCCGGGCACGTGCCGCAGAGTCGTTGGCCGCCCACTCCTCTCGGCTAATGACATCGTAGAGGCTGGGATAAGCTTCCTCCAGGCAGGCGGTCAGGATGCCGAAGTCCTCCAAGGCCTGGGCCTGCGTCAGGACATCGGTCGCCTTGAGTTTCTTCGGGGGAAGGTAGGTCGATTTCAGCCCGAAGGGAGTCATCGGATCGGCAGCTTGCGAGTCATGTCCGGTGACGGAAAGATTGATGTGCGGCTCTTTGATTTCCCTGTATGCATATCCCACGGTGCCTATGATGTCACCTTGCTTGACAGCCATGCCCGTCTTCCAGGCAACGTCGCCCCGCAGTCCGGAAAACTCCAGTTTACGCCCGTCGACCAAGCAGAGAATCAACACCCCGCAGACGTATTGGGGAGATACAGAGATGTCCTTTTCTTCCTTCTGGAAAGCGGCAATCATCGCGTCGAAAGTAGGTTTCGCGTTGTCCGGCCGATCCATTACTATCTGTCCCATGGAGGGTTGGTAGCCTACCCCGAAAAAGGTCACCGTGCCGTCCGCGGGAGCAACCACTACCGTGCCCAGCGGGGCACCGATGTACAGATCGGCAAAGTTCTGGTCACTGCCGATGTACTCTTGCGGGCGGTAGAGTATGTCCTCACCCGCTTCTTTGCCTTGGATGGGCCACAAGAAGTTGTCTTGCGATTGCGCTGCCGCAGAGAGGGAGAGGGCGGCAAACAGCATCAGGAAGATACCGTGGAAAAGTCTTGTTCTCATAAGTGGTATTATTTAATTTAACGGCTGCAAGTTACGAAATAATAAAAAAAAACCAAGGATGCGGCTAAGGAACAGAGGCATTATTAACTTTCTTTATAAGCAAGGCGCGGATCACGCCGATTCTCCGGACAGCTCACTGCCGTTCCGTGAAATCCGCGTCATCCGCGCCTATCCTATAAGGAATATCTTCCGCTTACCAAATGGACACGCGTTCTTCCTTGGGCAGGAACATCGGGTCTTGCTCGGTGATGCCGAAGGCTTCGTACCACGCATCTATCTGGGGCAGTGCGCCGTTCACGCGCCAGCGGCCGATGGAGTGCACATCTACCTTGGTCAGGTAGAGGTCATATTCGGGCGTGGAGTTCGATGCCCACAGACCGGCGTAGGCCAGGAAGAAACGCTGTTCGGGCGTCAGGCCGTCCACCACGGGCAGGGGCTGGTCCTTGGTGGCGTTCTTGTAGGCTTGGTAGGCCACTTGCAGGCCGCCGTAGTCGGCGATGTTCTCGCCCAGCGTCTGACGGCCGTTGGCGTGTACGCCGG
>CALNEX010000030.1 GCA_939791845.1 uncultured Mediterranea sp.
CCGCGCAAACCGAGTCTGATTGGAAGGCCGGTGTCAGTCAAGTGAAGGAAATGATAAAGTCCAACCCTGAAGGAGCATGGGACTTGACCGAAGACCTGATAAAGGGCAAGAACAAAAAGAATGTCGACCTCATTCTGGCATTGACCCAGGTTTATCTGGAAGCCGAGAAGACGGAAGAGACAACCGAATTGATAGAAAAGGCGAAGAAAGCCGACAAGAAAGACCCGCGCATCTCCTTGATGGAAGGTGATATCGCTTTGGCAAAGAAGGATGTGGGTACCGCTTGCCAGATGTACGAACAAGCCATCTATTTCGATCCCAACTGCTACGAGGCTTATCTGAAGTATGCCCGTGCCTACAAGTCTGCGAGCCCCACGATGGCCGTGGACAAGCTGAACCAGCTGAAGCAAGTAGCCGGCGTTCCCCAGGATATTCTCTTGCAGGCAGACAAGGCTTTGGCCGAAGTACATTACTCCAATAACAAGTTCGCTGAAGCAGCCAAGGCATACGAGAGCTTCATCCACACGGACATCGCCACGGAAAATGATATCCTGAGCTACGCATTCGCCTTGTTCATGGCCCACGATTTCGAGGCTTCCTATGAGATTGCCAGCAAAGGCCTGCAGCAGAATGCTGAAAGCACTGGTTTCAACCGTCTGGCCATGTACAACCTCATCGACCTGAAGCGTTATGATGAGGCTAAGGGCATTGCCGATGTGTTCTTCAACCAGCTGAAGGATGTGAACTATTCCGGTTTGGACTATCGTTACTATGGTGCCTTGCTGAATGCCACGAAGGATTATGCCGGTGCCATTACCCAGTTTGAAAAGGCTTATGAGCTGGATACGACTGCTATTGAGTTGCTGCAACAGATTTCCGAGGCTTACAACAACAATGGCAATTATGACAAGGGCATCGAGACTTACAAGAAGTATTGTGATGCCTTGCCCGCCGAGGAAAAGAGTGCCGACAACATCTTCACGCTGGCCGGCATGTACTATGACCAAGGCACGGACACGGTGAACGTGGCTCTTGAGCAGCGCCAGATTGCCTTGCAGGAAGCCGATACCCTTTATGCACAGGTTTGCGCATTGGCTCCTGACAGCTATACCGGTTATTTCTATCGTGGACATACCCGTTCCGCCATGGATCCCGAGACCACACAAGGTTTGGCAAAGCCTTATTATGAAAAGGTAGTGGAATTGGTTCTGGCCAAGAACGACCCGCGCTATAACCGCATCCTCATCACTTGCTACAGCTACCTGGGCTATTACTACATGTTGCAGGCCAAGCCGGAAGACTATGCCATCTCCAAGGAATATTGGAACAAGATTCTGGGCATTGACCCGAACAACGCTTTGGCCAAGACGGCATTGCAAGGCATAGAAGATATGGGACAATAATCCCGCTTCTTCTGTCTGAGATTTACCTGTCGGAGGAGCAGAAATGAATTGTGTAGGACAATTTGTTTCTGCTCCTCTTTCTTTTAACCTTTCAATGGAAAATCTTATGTTCAAATCCGTTTGTCAGTGGGGGATGGGGGCACTTGGCTGTTTGTTGCATGCCATCGTTCCTTCTTGCCTGCAAGCCCAGGAAACATCTTTCCTGCCTCCTGTCATGGGATGGAGTTCGTGGAATACCTATCGCATCCATATCAGCGAGGATTTGATCAAGAAGCAGACCGATGCCATGGTTGCCCAAGGCCTGCAAGAAGTCGGCTATTCGTATATCAACATTGACGATGGTTTCTTCGACGGGCGTGACGGGCAAGGCAATCTGAAAATTCATCCCGAACGGTTTCCGAACGGCTTGAAGGTGGTGGCCGACTATATTCATTCCAAGGGCTTCAAGGCCGGGATATATTCCGATGCCGGCAGCAATACCTGTGGCTCCATCTGGGACAAGGACACGCATGGCGTGGGAGTGGGCCTGTATGGGCACGAGGCGAGAGATGCGGACTTCTTCTTCAACCGTTGCGGCTTCGACTTCATCAAGATAGACTATTGCGGGGCAGGGCAGCAACTGGCTTTGGACGAGCAGACACGCTATACGGAGATAGTGGAGGCCATTCGGGAGGTGTGTGACCGCGATATTTCCATTAATATCTGCCGTTGGGCCTATCCGGGGACGTGGGCGAAGTCCTTGGCCTGTTCCTGGCGCATCAGCCCGGACATTTCGGCCAGCTGGCAATCGGTCAAGTCCATAATCCGGAAGAACCTTTATTTGTCGGCTTACGCCGGCGAGGGGCATTATAATGACATGGACATGCTGGAAATAGGCCGGGGGCTGACGCAGGACGAGGAAGAGACACATTTCGGGATGTGGTGCATGATGTCTTCGCCCTTGCTGATAGGCTGTGACATGACTTCCATTCCCGCGGCTTCCCTGGCGTTGCTTAAAAACGAGGAACTGATAGCCTTGAATCAGGACAGGCTGGGGTTGCAGGCATACGTGGTGCAACATCACCGTGGCGGATATGTCTTGGTAAAGGACATTGAACAGAAACGCGGATTGGTGCGTGCGGTCGCTTTGTATAACCCAACGGACAGTGTGTGTGCTTTCACGGTGCCTCTCCAGACGTTGGAGTTGGGTGGCCCGGTCCGGGTGCGCGATGTGGTGAAGCGTAAGGACCTTGGCTCTTTGGCGGAAGAATTGTCTTTCCAGGTGCCTGCACACGGCGTGAAAATCCTGCGTCTGGAGGCCCGGAAACGTCTGGAACCGGTGCATTATGAGGCGGAATGGGCCTACCTGAACGGATACAACGATTTGGCCAAGCCCCGTTCCGTTCTTTACGCTCCTTATGACGGCGCGTCCGGTGGCATGATTGTCAGCAACCTGGGCGGACAGGCCAAGAACTATGCCGAATGGCGCGAAGTGTACAGCGAGAAGGGCGGACGCTATGAGATGTGCATCTCCTACGTTCCGGCCGTGGGTAGTGAGTTGGAACTCCGTGACCGGAAGTTGGAGGTCAGTGTCAACGGTTCCAAGGTCCTGCTGGACCGGTTGGAGTCGGACCCTGCCAAAGGCGTGATGCAAGTCACTCTGCCCGTGGAGTTGAAGGCTGGCTATAACGTGGTGCGCATGTGCAGCCCGTACACCTGGACGCCGGACATTGATTGCTTTACGTTAAGGCGTTTGTCCGATTGAGTCATTTTGAGGGGCAATACCCGTTTCATTGCTGACATATTGGGAGGCGGAAACGCCGAACTGCTTCTTGAAATGCTTGCGGAAAGTTTCATAATCGTTATAACCTACCATTTCGGTAATCTCTATAATGGTATATTTTTGCAGAAAGATGTTCTACCGCAAATACCGCAAACTCTTGGATGCGGAACTTGCCCATTTGTAACGAATGACCTACTTTTGTAAAACCAATCAAAACCTGTACAAAGACAATGTTACTGAGAAGACTGATTGCAACCTGTGTCCTGCTGGCGACCCTGCTGGCTGTCTGGGCACAAGAGCCTTGTCCCCGGGTTATCCCTGCCTTGCAGCAGTGGGAGGGGAAGAAAGGGAAACTGGAGATGCCGGCCGAAGGCGTCATTGTGGTGAACCCGCAGGACGAGGCCGCCTTGCTGTCCACAGCCCGGATTTTGGCAGGCGACTTGCGCGACCTGATGGGCTGGACCTATGCGGTAAAAACCGGCAAGCCGGAACGGAACTGCGTGTACTTGGCCTTGTCCGGACCGGACGGGGAACTGGGTGAGGAAGGCTATGTCCTGTCCATTGGCCGCCATGCGGATATCCAGGCTCCCACGGCGAAAGGCGTGTTCTGGGGCACGCGCAGCCTGTTGCAAGTCCTGCACGGGCAGCAGGGCTGCCTGCCCAAGGGGACGGCCCGCGACTGGCCGCTCTATCCCAGCCGCGGCTTCATGCTGGACGTGGGGCGCAAGTTCTTTTCCATGGATTATCTGCGGACGTACGTCAAGATTCTGTCTTTCTACAAGATGAACGAGTTTCAGATTCACCTGAATGACAATGGCTTTCCCCAATACTACGGCAACGACTGGAACCGGACGTATGCGGCCTTCCGTCTGGAGAGCGACCGCTTTCCGGGCCTGACGGCCAAGGACGGTTCGTATACCAAGGAAGAGTTCACCGCCTTGCAGCGCATGGGCATGGAGTATGGCGTGAATGTCATTCCCGAGATTGACGTGCCGGCCCATTCTCTGGCCTTCACCCATTACAAGCCGGAGTTGGCTGCCAAGGAGGAGTATGGCCGGGATCATTTGGACTTGTACAAGGAAGAGACCTATGAGTTTCTCGATTCCCTGTTCGATGAATACTTGTCCGGAGACAACCCTGTCTTTGTGGGGCCGGATGTGCACATCGGTACCGACGAATATAACAAGAAAGAGGCAGAACAGTACCGCTATTTCACGGACCGCTATCTGAAGCGCATAGCCTCCTACGGCAAGAATCCTCGTATGTGGGGCGGCTTGAAATGGCTGCCCGGTCGGACGCCCGTGCAGGCCGAGGGCGTGACGGTCAATGCTTGGTCTTATGACTGGGTGGACCCCGAAGCCTCGCTGAGGGACGGTTACCAGCTGATCAATACCTGCGACACCTATTTATATATTGTGCCCGGGGCCAATTACTACCGGGAGTTCCTGGACCATCAGTGGATTTACGAGACGTGGATGCCTTGGCTCATCAACAGCAAGCAGCAGTTGCCCGAAGACACGCCCGGACTGTTGGGCGGGATGTTTGCCGTGTGGAATGACCTGTGCGGCAACGGCATCTCCGAGCAGGACGCGCACCTGCGTTCTTTCCCGGCGGTACAGGTGCTGGCCGAGAAGCTTTGGCGGGGACAGCATACGGAGGTATCTTACGCTTCCTTCGAAGCTTTGTGCCGTGCCTTGCCCGAAGCGCCCGGCGTGAATCTGCTGGCGCGGGTGCCGGAAGGAGAGAACCGTCTGACCCCGGAGGGTGAGACGTGTGTCCTGAACGGCACGGACACCTTGGGCACGGCTTTGGACGAGGTGGGCTATCCGTATGCGGTGTCGTTCAAGATTTGTCCCGACAAAGACACGAACATCAGTGGCGTCTTGTTCAACGGGCCTCACTCCACGGTTTATGTCAATTGGGAGAATACCGGGCGCATCGCCTTCAGCCGCGATGGCTATGTGTTTGTGTTCAACTCTTACCGTCTGCCGGAAGAGGAATGGACGGACATCCGCATCGAGGGTGATTGGAAAGGCACATCCCTCTTCGTGAACGGCCGTTTGCAGGAACGCTTGGAAGGGCGCACGGCGAAGGTCTGGTATGAACGTTACAAGCGTATGGACCAAATGTCCTACCAGGAAACCCTGATTTTTCCGTTGCGCCGCATCGGCGCCGCGCTGAACGGGTTCAAGGGCAAAATCAAGGATGTGGTTTGCGTGCAAGGAGAGGAGGAACATCGATGAGAGGATGGTTGTTGGCATTTCTTCTGACGATACTGTCCGGTCCGCTGTGCCGGGCACAGTCGCCCGCGCTGTTGCAGGTGGCAGATGACTACCTGGACCGTCACGACATTGTTTACCTGGAGCCGGAAACGGACAGCTTCAACGGTTTCCACTTGGGCAACGGTGACTTGGGCGGCATGTTGTGGTTCACGGACGAAGGGTTGGAACTGCAGCTGAACAAGGCGGACCTTTATGACCGTCCTGCCCGCGGGCGGATGGCCTTGCGCTCGGCGGGGCGGCTCAAGATAGACTTCGGCGTGCCTTGCTACAGCTACATGCATCTGTCTGACTTCGAGGCGCGCCTGTCCTTGCGGAAAGCCGAGGTCAATGTGGACAGTTCCACGCCTTTTGCCGACACGGAGGTCTCTTCTTGGGTGGATGCCGGTTCCAACGTCTGGATCATCCGGTGCCGGGCCGGTTACGGGGCTTCGCTGCCCACCGGGGCGGTGAACCGCATTGTGCTGGAACGCTGGGGAAGCCGCAGTTTCGGGGGCTGGTATGGTGCCCGCGAAGGCACTCCGGCAGAGGGCTTGGGTTCGGCCAAAGTGGCCGGGCGGGGCCGTGACCTGGTGCTGGAAGAACAGTTCGAAGGGGGACTGCGTTTCGCGGTGGCTTGCCGGCTGGTGGGCTGCCTGCCTGAAATACGGCAGGTCAGTGACCGTGCGTGCGAGTTTGTCACGCCTTTGGATTCCGTTCAATCTTATGCGGTGCTGGTGTCTGTCTCCACTTCCGACGAGGCGGACGACCCCGTCCGGGAGGCTGTTTCCCTGCTGGACAAAGCGGAAGCCCGAACGGTTGCGGCTCTCCGCAAGGAGCATAGGGAGTGGTGGGACCGTTTTTGGGCGCGGTCGTTTGTTCACTTGGAGGATGATTACTTGGAGAATATCTATTACATGCGCCGCTACCTGATGGGCAGCGGATCGCGCGGGAAATATCCCCTGCCGTTCAACGGCGGATTGTGGACCACCAACTACGACCACCGGCAATGGGTGACTCCCCATCACTGGAACACGCAGGAATCCTATTGGGGGCTGGCCGCCCAGCATGATTGTGACCTGATGCGTCCTTACATCGATACCTATGCCGCCATGATGCCGCAGGGACGTGCCCTGGCCCGGAAGAAGGGTGTGAAGGACGGCCTGCTGATTACCGAAGCGCACGATTTCGACGGGAACATGGTCAGTGCGGACTGGGGCAACATGACCACGAACTACACGCCGGCCAGCCAGATTGCCGAAATCATGTGGGCTTACTATGCCTATACCTTGGATCGTGATTACCTTCGGAGCACCCTCTATCCGTTTATGAAGGAAGCGGCGGAGTTCTACCTGAATTTCTTGCAATGGGACCAGGAGAAGAAGGAGTATTTTATCTTTCCCGCCCAACCCTATGAGCACGAATGGAGCAGCCGCCTGAAGAATACCATCACCGACCGCTACATGATAGAATCCTTGTTCCGGCATTGCATCCGGGCGGCCCGCGACTTGGGGACGGACCGGGCGAAAGTGAAGCAATGGCGGCACGTCCTGGATCATTTGTGGGCGCCGCCCGTGCTGGAAATCCCCGGCAAGGAGAAGACCTTCGGCCTGGCTTTTACGGAAGACGGGCAGCCCTATCCCGATGCGCAGTCGGCCATACAGGGCTATCACTTTGACGCGCATACCACGGCCGTCTTTCCGGCAGGCGTGCTGGGTTTGGACCAGGCGGGGACTCCTTATTTCGGGATAGCGCGCGGCATTGCCCTTCGTCATCCCCGCAACCGGAACGCCATCACGCCGGGGGCCATCGTTTCCGCCCGCCTGGGCTTGGGGGACAAGGTGCTGGAGCGTCTGCGGTGCAGCGTGGAGTATTTGCAGCATTTCAACCAGGGCCTGTTCTACAACCTGGACCACTGGTACGGACTGTCGCGCTACGCGGATCGGGTGCCGGACGCGGAACTGCGCACCCAGCGGGATTACCTCTGCGATTCCCGCCTGCTTTATGACAATCCGATGGTCGGAAGGTCCGGCTACCGGGCCAAGCCTTTTGTCCAGTGTGGCATGGAGACATTGGGCATCTTCGGCACGGCGGTCAATGAGATGCTGTTGCAGAGCCACGAGGGCAAGATTCGGGTTTTCCCGGCCATTCCCTCCCGCTTCGCTGCCACTTTCACGTTGTGGGCCGAGGGGGCTTTCCGTGTATCTTCCGCCATAGACAGCCTGGGAAACATTCCTTTTGTGGAGATAATGAGCCAGGCGGGGCAGGAATGCCGCATTCAGAATCCGTGGGGCGATGCCTCCGTCCGCCTGACGGACGAGGACGGGCATCCGGTGGCTGTGCTGGTGGATTGTGACCACGTCCTTTCCTTCGCCACCAAGGCCGGGGAGTCCTACGTGCTGACGCGGCAAGACACCTCAGCCCCCGTGTCGCTGACGTATCCGGGACTCCGCAACGAGCAGCCCAAGCATCACGGCGAAGCCATGTTGGGCAAAGAACGCACGTATCGTTGACAACTTGATTTAAAACACGATAACATGATGACATTCAAACAGACATTCGCATCCCTGGCCCTGTTCTTTCCTTTGTGGCCAGGTCTCCTGACGGCTCAGGAAGGCCGACAGGCCATTTGGTTCGACAAACCTTGTCATTCCTCCCCCTATCCCGCGTGGGGAAGCGGGGAGACAGTTTCCCCCTCGGCGGGCGACAGCATGATCAATCCCGATTGGGAGTGGGAACACGCTTCTCTCCCGGTGGGCAACGGCAGTTTGGGGGCCAACATCTTCGGCTCCGTGGCCGAGGAGCGGCTGACATTCAACGAAAAGAGCCTGTGGCGTGGCGGGCCCAATACCCGCAAGGGAGCTGCCTACTATTGGAACGTGAACAAAGAGTCGGCCCATGTGCTGGACGAGATTCGCCGTGCCTTCCAGGAGGGCGACCGGGAGAAGGCGGCACGCCTCACACAGGACAACTTCAACGGCGTGGTGGCATACGAGACACAAGGCGAGGATCCTTCCCGCTTCGGCGGTTTCACCACGGCCGGAGAGTTCCGCATTGCCACGGGAGTGGACACGGCCGGTGTCAGTGGTTACGTGCGGGCCTTGTCTTTGGACTCGGCCCTGGTGACGGTTGATTTTGTGCAGGAGGGGGTGCGCTACCATCGTGAGTATTTCGCTTCTTATCCGGACAATGTGTTGGCCATTCGTTTCACGGCAGACCAACCGGGGATGCAGGACCTGATGTTCTCCTATCAACCCAATCCTTTTTCCACCGGGCGTTTCAAGGCCGGGAAAAACGGGGAACTGAGCTATGTGGCGACGTTGGACAACAACGGGATGAAATATGTGGTGCGTGTCCGGGCCCTGACAAAAGACGGCAAGGTGAAGGCCGACAAGTCGGGACGGATACGTGTGGAGCAAGCCGATGAGGTGGTGTTCCTGATAACGGCCGACACGGACTATCGGATGAACTTCGACCCGGATTTCTCCGATCCGGAAACATACGTGGGCGTGGAGCCGGAACGAACCACCCGCGACTGGATGCAGTCGGCTGCAGATCGGGGCTACGAGGCTTTGCTGGCCCGCCACGTGGCAGACTACCAACCTTTGTTCCGCCGCTGCCAGTTGGAGCTGAACCCCGGCCGTTTCCGTGAGGCGGAGACGCTGCCCACGCCCCGGCGGCTGGAGCGTTACCGCACCGGGGCGCCGGACTACGGGCTGGAGGCACTCTACTTCCAGTACGGGCGTTACCTGCTGATAGCCAGCTCGCGTCCGGGCAATCTGCCCGCCAACCTGCAAGGCTTGTGGCACAACAACGTGGACGGGCCGTGGCGCATTGACTATCACAACAACATCAACATTCAAATGAACTACTGGCCGGCTTGTCCCACCAACCTGCCCGAATGCGAGCAACCTTTGTTCGACTTCATGCGCACGCTGGTGGAGCCCGGTGCACGCACGGCCCGGGCCTATTTCGGCGCCCGGGGATGGACCACCTCGATATCGTCCAACATATTCGGATTCACCTCCCCCCTGCGGGACAAGGACATGAGTTGGAATTTCAGCCCGGTGGCCGGTCCCTGGCTGGCCACGCACGCCTGGAACTATTATGACTACACCCGCGACCTGGATTTCCTGCGGACAACGGGCTATGAACTGATAAAAGGGGCGGCGCAATTCTCTGTCGATTACCTGTGGCACAAGTCCGACGGCACTTATACCGCCGCGCCGTCCACCTCGCCCGAGCATGGTCCGGTGGACGAAGGGGCCACCTTCTCGCACGCCGTCATCCGTGAAATCTTGCTGGATGCCATCAAGGCCAGCCGCGTCTTGGGCGTGGATACCATCGAGCGGGCGCAATGGGAGGAAGTGTTGCAGCATCTGGCTCCCTACCGCATCGGGCGTTACGGACAACTGATGGAATGGTCGACAGACATTGACAATCCGCTGGACGAGCATCGTCATGTCAACCACCTCTTCGGCCTGCATCCGGGCCATACCATTTCTCCCGTCACCACTCCCCGGCTGGCCAAGGCGGCCCGCGTGGTGCTGGAGCACCGGGGCGATGGGGCCACGGGCTGGAGCATGGGCTGGAAGCTGAACCAGTGGGCGCGCCTGCAGGATGGCAACCGGGCCTATACCCTCTACGGCAATCTGCTGAAGAACGGCACGAACGAGAACCTGTGGGATGCTCATCCGCCCTTCCAGATAGACGGCAACTTCGGAGGAACGGCCGGCGTGACCGAGATGTTGCTGCAGAGCCACGCCGGGTTCATCCAGTTGCTGCCTGCCTTGCCGGATGTCTGGCACGAGGGGCGGCTGACCGGTGTGCGGGCCCGCGGCAACTTTGTATTGGACTTGCAGTGGAAGGACAATAACCTGACGCAGGTGCGGATACACTCCGGTTCCGGCGGTGTTTGCCGTCTTCGTTACAAGGGGGAGGAATATTCTTTTGATACGGAGGCCGGACAGGTGTGCCTCGTGGAATGGCGGGACGGCCGGTTGCAGTTGAGCAAATAAGGGCGTTGCCCCCGATGCGGGGCGCATGAACGGACGGAGCGGAACAAGCGGGTTTTGTCCCGGTTTGTTCCGCTCCGTTGCCTTTATTCAGATGCTTATTTCTTTTTCTTCTTCTTCGAAGGCTTGGCCCAGCCTTCTTCGTCAAAATCCGGCTCCTGCCAGCGCGGGTCGTCGTCGTGTTGGAAGAACTGCCGCCAGTCCTCTTTCTTTTTGTGGGGGCGGGCAAATTCCGCTTCTTCCTTGGCGGCCTTGTCGCGGCGTTTGCGGGGTGCTTCGGCGGGTTTGCGGGCTTTCTTTCCGGACTTCGGCGGAGTGCTTCCCGGTTCTTCCCCGGCAATTTCCACCGTCACCTTGCGGCCTTTCCAGTTGGCCCGGTTCAGGCCCTTCAGGATGCTTTGCGTGGCCCCTTCCTCCACTTCGAAGAAGGAGAAGCTGCGCATCAGGTCGATGCGGCCGATTTCCACCCGTCCGCGCACGTGCGAGTTGATGAGGCCGATAAGTTCGTTGGGGAAGAGGTTGTCGTTCTTGCCCAGGTTGATGAAGAAGCGGGTGAATCCCGGTTCGGCCTTGCGGTTGTCCTCGCCGGAGGCACCTTTCTTTCCCTTCCTTTCTTTGCGGTCAGTCCGGGCATCGCCGGCTGTCTCGATTTCCGCGCGGTCGCGGTAGTAGTCGGAGAAGCGGTTGAACTCGTGGCTCACCATCCGCTTGATGAGGTCTTCCTTGGACAGCCAGTCCAGCTTGCGGTAGACGTCCGGCATGAAGTCGGCAATCTCCTCCTCGTTCACCTTCACCTTCTCCAGGTCATCGATGACCTTCATCAGCTGGCGTTCGCAGATTTCCTTGGCGGTGGGCATTTTGCCGACCTCGAACTTCTTGCCAATGATGCGTTCTATCTCGCGCATGCGTCCCTTCTCGCGCAGGTTGATGATGGCGATGGAGGTGCCCGTCTTGCCGGCGCGTCCCGTGCGCCCGCTGCGGTGTGTGTAGCTTTCGGTGTCTTCGGGCAGGCCGTAGTTGATGACGTGTGTCAGGTCGTCCACGTCCAGTCCGCGGGCGGCAACGTCCGTGGCCACCAGCAGCTGCAGGTTGCGGATGCGGAATTTCTGCATCACCGCGTCGCGCTGCGCCTGGCTCAGCTCGCCGTGCAGCGAGTCGGCGTTGTAGCCTTCCTGCATCAGCTTGTCCGCGATTTCCTGCGTTTCCTTGCGTGTGCGGCAGAAGATGATGCCGTAGATGTTGGGATTGTAGTCCACGATGCGCTTCAGTGTCTCATACTTGTCCTTGGCATGTACCACGTAGACCACGTGATGCACGTTGGCCGTGCCTTCGTTCTTGCGTCCGATGGTGATTTCTTTGGCATCGCGCAGGTAATTTTTCGCGATGCGGGCTATCTCCTTGCTCATCGTGGCGGAGAAGAGCAGCGTGTTTCGCTCCTGTGGCACGTCCGCCAGGATGGCGTCGATGCTCTCGCTGAAGCCCATGTTAAGCATCTCGTCCGCCTCGTCCAGCACCACGTTCTGCACGGTGGCCAGCGACACGGTCTTGCGCTGCATCAGGTCCAGCAGGCGTCCCGGCGTGGCCACGATGATGTGCACGCCCTGTTTGAGGGCGCGTATCTGGCTTTCGATGGACGAGCCGCCGTAGACGGGCAGCACCCGCAGGCCGTCGATATACTTGGAATAGTCGTTGAGGTCGCCCGCTATTTGCAGGCAGAGTTCGCGCGTGGGGCAGAGGATGAGTGCCTGGGGTTCCCGTCGGCTCACGTCCGTCTTCTGCAGCAACGGCAGGCCGTAGGCGGCGGTCTTTCCCGTCCCGGTCTGCGCCAGTGCAATGATGTCATTGTTTTCTCCCAGCAGATATGGAATCACTTCTTCTTGTACCGGCATGGGCTGCACATAGCCCATCTCTTCGATGGCGCGGCGTATCTCCGGCGACACACCGAGCTCTTCAAATGTCTTCATTCAGTCTTTGTATCACTTAGTTTCCGGGTGCAAAGGTAATACAAATAGTTGAGATTTCGTGTCTTTATTCCTCGTTCACCAGCAGAATCTTCCGCAACTCCCGCAGTTCGTCCTTCTCCAGGCCCACGGCCTGGCTCAGATAGTCCTCCACGCTGCCGTAGGTGCGCTCTATCTCGTCCTTGGCGGCGTTCAGGAAATTCTCGCGGGCGGAGAACACGGTGACGAGGGCATCTTGCGAGCGGACAGGCAGGTCGTAGACGTTGCTGATGGCCTTGGAGATGTTGAACCAATGGCTGTTCAGGCGGTAGTCGGCCATGATGTCGTCGTCATTGACGCCCAAGGCACTCAGCACCAAGGCCGAGGCGATGCTGGTACGCCCCTTGCCGGAGTAGCAGTGTATGACCACGGGATAGTTGTCCCTGTCCAGCAGGATGTCGAACAGCCGGCGGAAGGCGGGCGCGTTGGCCGCCACGATATGGCGGTTGACGCGCTCCACGATGCGCGCGATGGTGTCGGTCCGGACACGCTCTTCGTCAATGTCTGTCAGAAGGTCGGCCAGCCGTCCGGCCGGGATGGGGATGTGCACCACGTGCAGGCTGTCGGGGGCCGGGACCGTCGGGTGGGGATATTCGGACGGGTCGCGCAGGTCGATGACGGTGCGTATGCCCAGTTGTTGCAGTTTGTCCAGCGTGGCGGGTTGCGAGGGGTCTATCTGGGCCGAGCGGTAGAGCATCCCCCAGCGCACCTGCTTGTGGCGTGCATAGACGGGATAGCCGCCTATGTCGCGGAAGTTCTGCACGCCGGGCACGTTGACGTTGCGTGAAGCCACCCGCACGCGGTATCTGTCATTGAACAGTAGCGTGTAGTAGTAGCGTTTGGCCGGATTGTCGTTGATGACCGTCATCCACTGGTCGGTGATGTTGGCCCGGGCCACCGGCTTGTGTTCGGGGATATGGTCGGGGTCGGTGGAGGCAAAGACTTTCACCTCGCCTTCGATGGCCGGTTTGGTTTCCCATTTCACAATGCTGTTGCCCACACTGTTCTCCTCGCACACCGCGGTGATGTGCGGGGTCACCCCGCCGCAGGCGGAGAGCAACATGGTCAGGGCAAGCCCGTTTAACAGATTCTTGTACATACAGCCTTCAGCTTGTTTTCGTTTTTGCGGGATTTCCATTGTAATTCGTTCATTTCCAGCCTGTGGGCGGCGGTACCAGGAAGCACGGGCGGCGGTACTCCGGAGCGTGGACAGCGGTACCTCCGGACACGGGCGGCGGTACCGCTGCCCGCGGCCACCTATGTACCCGTCCGTTGACAGCCTTGCGCCGGCCACCGGATGGCAGAGCAAATATAGATGTTTTCGGAAATGGTTGGACGGCTGTGCGCGCGGATTTAGATTTCTTTTGGAAATAATAAACGATTGTGTCTAAACGCCCGTTAACGGGGCTGGGGGAGAGGGCGGAAACGAGGCTCCGCCCTCCGGGTTATTCGTGTGCCTTGTAGCGGTGGGAGGCTGCAAACTCGGGTGAGACGGAGTTGCTGAAGCTGCGGCAGACATCGGCGGCGAACTCCATTCCGCATCGCACGATGATGTCCCACGTGGTTTCGTCCGTCGTGTCCAGGTCGTCATGGCGCACGCCTTGGGTCAGCAGGCCGAAGATGATGCCCGCATTGAAGTTGTCGCCCGCGCCGATGGTGCTGACGGCTTCCAGGGGCAGGGCAGGGTAGGACTTGGCAAGGGTGGCCGTGCGCAAGGTCACTTCGCCGCTGCCGCGGGTGCAGAGGAAGTTGGGGCAGTAGAACTTTATCTTCTCCTTGTAGATGCGCTCCGCGTCGCGCAGGCCGTACATGTAGAAGAAGTCGTCCTGCGAGCCGCGCACGATGTCGGCGTACTCCAGGTTTTCGATGATGGTGGGTGCCAGCTTGATGGCTTCCTCCTTGTGCGCCGAGCGGAAGTTGGGGTCGTAGTAGACGATGGCCTTCTGTTGGCGTGCCTGCTCCAGCAGTTCCACCACCTTGTCGCGCAGCACGGGGTTGAGGGCGTAATACGAGCCTATCACCACGATGTCATCTTCCTCCAGCCGGGGGAAGGCCACGTCGAGCCGTTGGGCGGGATAGTTCTTGTAGAAGATGTACTCCGCATCGCTGTGTTCGTCCAGGAAGGCGAGGGACACGGGCGACTTGCCGTCGGGGAAGACGTTGACGTGGTCCGTGGGGATGTGGTTGTCGCGCATGAAGCGCAGGATGATGTCGCCCACGCGGTCGTTGCCCGTCTCGCTGATGAAGCAGACCGGCACGCCCGTGCGGCTGAGCGACACGATGCCGTTGAACACCGAGCCTCCGGGCACGGCCGCCGTGGGCTGGTTGTCGCGGAAGATGATGTCCAGGATGGTTTCTCCGATTCCTATTACTTTTCGCATAGCAGCCTTGATTTTTCACCCAGGTAGCCACCGTGGTGGCGCTTGGAATAGTCTTCGATGGTGAAGCCCGTCTGCTTCATGGTTTCCACCACCAGTATGTCCCCGATGACGGTCATGATGGTGGTCGAGGTGGTGGGTGTCATGCCCAGGGGGCAGACCTCGTCGGGATGTCCGGTGCTGAGGCACACGTCTGCCTCTTGGGCCAGGGGGCTGTCCGGATTGCCGGTGATGACGATGAATTTCAGCTGCGGGTCCAGGTTGTGGACCAGTTGGGTCAGTTCCACGATTTCGCGGGTCTTGCCCGAGTTGGAGATGAGCAGCAGCAGGTCGTTCTCCTGCAGGATGCCCAGGTCGCCGTGTTGTGCCTCGCTGGGATGCAGGAAGACGGAGGGGGTGCCCGTCGAGCAGAAAGTGGTGGCGATGTTCATGGCTATCTGGCCGGCCTTGCCCATGCCCGAGGTCACCAGTTTGCCCCGGCGGCGGTGCACTTGTTCCACGATGAGTTCCACGGCCTGTTCGTAAGCGTCGGTCACCGGGATGTCCTTCACGGCTTGCGCCTCTTTCAGCAGGAGTTCTTTGATGTCAGCTATCATTGTAGTCAGTTTTTAGGATGATGTATGAACCGGCTTGCACGTGCCGGTTTATCTCTCGGAAAGCCTTTGCCTTCCTTACTACTTGCAAATATCCGCAATTTTCCATAAACGGCAATAAGTTTTGTTGTATTTTTGCGCCCGTAAAATCGAATAGCCTGCCAAAATGAAGAATTTGATGGAAGATACTCCCGCTTGCAATGTATGTGTCCTGCCCAACGGCCTGCGCATCATCCACCAGCCTTTGGCATCGCCGGTGGCTTATTGTGGCTTTGCCGTCGATGCCGGCACGCGCGACGAACGCGAGGACGAGCACGGCATGGCGCACTTCGTGGAGCATCTCCTCTTCAAGGGCACCCGCAAGCGCAAGGCGTGGCACATCCTGAACCGCATGGAGAACGTGGGCGGCGACCTCAATGCCTACACCAACAAGGAGGAGACGGTGGTCTATTGCGCCTTTCCCGTCGGGCACTTTGCCCGTGCCTTCGAGTTGCTGGCCGACATCGTGTTCCATTCCACCTTTCCCCGGCGCGAGGTGGAGAAGGAGACGGACGTCATCATCGACGAGATACAGTCCTATGAGGACACGCCTTCCGAACTGATATTCGACGATTTCGAGGACCTCATCTTTCGCGGGCATCCCTTGGGGCGCAACATCCTGGGCACGCCCGAACGCCTGAGGACTTTCCGGGGCGAAGACGCCGCCGCCTTCACCGCCCGTCTTTACCGGCCGGAGCGGATGGTCTTCTTCGTGTATGGCGCTGTGGACTTTCGCCGGGTGACGCGCTTGGCGGAGAAATTGTTGGCCGATATGGCTGGACATTCAGAACCACAATCTGACGCTCGTGTCCAGCCCCCGCCCTACGTGCCTGTCCGCCGCACCGTGCACCGCGACACCCACCAGGCGCATGTGATGATAGGCGGACGGGGCTACGATGCCCACTCCCCGAAGTGCACGGCCCTCTACCTGCTGAACAACCTGCTGGGCGGCCCCGGCATGAACAGCCGCCTGAACGTGGCCTTGCGCGAGCGTCGCGGCTTGGTCTACAACGTCGAGGCCAACCTCACTTCCTACACCGACACGGGCACCTTCTGCATCTACTTCGGCTGCGACCCCGAAGACACGGACACCTGCCTCCGCTTGGTGGGCAAGGAGCTGAAACGCCTGCGCGACCGTCGCCTGACTGCCGTCCAGCTGGCCGCCGCCCAAAAGCAACTGACAGGCCAGCTCATCGTGGCTTCGGACAACAACGAGGCCAACGCCTTGGGCATGGCCAAGACCTTCCTGCATTACAACCGCTACGAGACCATGGCCGATGTGTTCCGTCGCATCGATGCGCTGACGCCGGACCTTCTGCTGGACGTGGCGGGCGAGATGCTGGAGGAGGAACGCTTGTCGGTGTTGATATATGACTAAGTGTGGGTGGCTCAGGGCTTGTCCGCAGTCGGCTGTTTCTCCAGCCGCCGCATGCTGAACTCGCATCCGCAATACTGCTGGTTGTAGAAGCCGTATTCGCGGAGCAGTTGGTTGCGGCGTTCCTGCAAGCCGCCTTTGCGCCAATTCTGTTCCCAGAATAGGGTGCCGGGGTGGCGGGCGGCGGCAGCTCGTCCGGCTTCGTTGATCTGTTCCAGGCTTTTCCAGCGCGACGAGGCGAGGGTGGTGGTGAAGAGGGTGAAGCCATGCTCGGCGGCATAGCGGGCGGTCTCGTCCAGGCGCATCAGGAAGCAGCGCAGGCAACGGTGCCCTCTTTCCGGCTCCTCCTCCAAACCTTTCATCTGGCTTTGCCAAAGCGTGTGGTCATACTCTGCGTCCACGAAGTCCAGCCCTTGGGACGTGACGAAGCGGATGGCTTCCTGCTTGCGGATTTCATATTCTTCGGGCGGGTAGATGTTGGGGTTGCAATAGAACACGGTGGGACGGATGCCGTTGGCCAGCATGCACTCGATGATGGCCGACGAGCAAGGGGCGCAACACGAGTGCAGCAACACGCGCGTGTCCCCGTTGGGAGTCTGTAGCTTTAGCATAAGGCGGAGGTTTGTATAGGAGGACAGATTTGCGGATTCTTTTCGGTGGCTTGGCACGCCCGCAGCACCAGCACGCTTTCCGGCCCCATGTTGAACAGCAGGTCCACGATGCTCAGGTTGGGCAGGAAGCCCAGGCGGTCTTGGA
>CALNEX010000031.1 GCA_939791845.1 uncultured Mediterranea sp.
CCGTTTGCGTCCCATCCTGATGACCTCGTTCGCCTTCATCTGCGGACTTATCCCGTTGATAATGGCTTCCGGGGCGGGTGCGCTGGGCAACCGCTCCATCGGTACGGCCGCAGCCGGCGGCATGTTTGTCGGGACCTTTGTCGGCATTTTCCTGGTGCCCGGCTTGTATCTGATTTTTGAAAGCCTTTCGGCGAGATTTGCTAAAAACAAAAAACACTCTTATGACGATGAAGACGATGAAGCGTAGTATCCTATCTGTTTTATACATAGTGTCCGCGACTTTGATGGTGATGACCGGTTGCAAGGCACCGGCCTTGACCGCGGACGAAAAACTGACCCTGCCCGACACGTATTTGCAGGCAGGGGACAGCGGCATGGCCCGTATGTCATGGAGGGACTTCTTTCCCGACGAGCTGTTGAGGGCCTACATAGATACGGCTTTGGCAAACAACCATTCCTTCCTGCAGACGGTGGAACACGTCTCCATGGCCCGTTCGCAGGTCCGGCTGGGGACAGGTGCCCTGTTGCCGGATGTTTCCCTTGGCCTGGGCGTCGGGGTGCAGCGTTTCGGCGACTATACGATGGACGGTGTGGGCAACAGCACGACCAATACGCCCGATTTGGATCGGGAAAAACACATTCCTTCTCCTTACAGGGATTTCAATGTCGGCATCAGTTTCCAATGGGAGGCCGATATTTGGGGAAAGCTGACCCACAAGAAACGGGCCGCCGTGTCGCGCTGGCTCAAGTCTGTGGAAGCCCAAAAGCTGGCCAGGGCGATGCTCATCTCCGAAACGGCCGGGCTTTATTATGACCTGGTCGGGCTGGACCAGCAGTATCGTACGTTGGGAGACGCCATCAAGGACGTGCAGAACGCTTATCAGCTGACCAGCGAACTGATGAAGGAAGGTGAGGTGTCCCGCCTTTCGGTGGACCAGTTCTTGTCCACCCGTATGCGGCTGGAGGCCGAGCGATTGGCTGTTGGGCAACAGATTGGCGAGACCGAGCGTGCCTTTGCCCTGTTGCTGGGGAAATTGCCGTTCGAGGTGAAGCGTACGGATTATGCGACTCTGAGGAAGTCCGTCTTTCCAGTGCAGCGGGGCATTCCGGCCACTCTCCTGGCCCAACGTCCGGATGTAAGGGCGGCCGAGTTGGAGTTGCTGGCTTCCAAATCCGATGTGCAGGCTGCCCGCAAGTCGTTCTTTCCCTCGTTGACCTTGGGCGGTTCCGTCGGCTTCAATGCGTTTGACCTCAGCCATTGGTTCAGCTCGCCCGCTTCGGCGGTGTATAACCTGGCTGCCGGCCTCACGGCCCCGATATTCCGCCGCAACGAGATTCGGACCCTTTGGGAGAATGCCAAGAGCAACCAGCGCATCGCCCTGCTTAATTACCACCATCAGGCACTTCAGGCTTATCAGGAAGTGGTCAACCTGCTGGAAGCCACCCGCCTGACGGAAGAACGCCGCGAACTGAAGCGCAAGGAGTGCTTGGTACACCGCCGTTCCGTGGACGATGCCAACGAATTGTTCCGTACTGGTTTCGCCGGCTACTTGGAAGTGCTGACTGCCAACGAGCGACATGTGGACTGTGAACTGGAACAGATAGAACTAAATATTTATTACTGCAAACTGAATGCTTTGCTCTATCGTTCGTTGGGAGGAGGTGAGTTCTGATTGCGTTCATTTCCTGGATAAAAAGGCCTGTCTGAATCCGGTTTTGTGCCGTTATTGGGATAATTATCCTTACAAAAAATATTTTTGTAATTATATTATATTGTATAAGTGGCTGTAATACAGGTAACTAAGTTTTAGTGACACTCCTCAAAAAAACTCTTAAGAGTTACGAGCGTAACTCTTAAGAGTTTCCGGAGAAATACTTAAGAGTTACGGCAGAAATACTTAAGAGTTATGGCCGTAACTCTTGACACTTTTTTCGGCTTTTCTGCTGCCGGGTCTGCAAGAGGCAAGATTGCCGCATGGTCCCCTTTCGGAATGCCAAAATTTATTGTATCTTTGTCGGTCGTTTCCGTAGGACGACATCGGATTCATGTTACTAACAGCAAGAAAGAAGGAGACCTATTTTATATATGTGGATACTCATTGTGGCCTTGTTGGCATTGGCCTTGGTGGCTGCCGTGGCAGGTATCCTGCGTGACAGGAAGCTGCAGCGACAGGTGGAACGTGGCGAGCTGGACGCTGTGCCCGAAGTGAACCCCGTGGACATGGAATGTTGCGGGCAGCACGAGGTATGCGAGAAGGAGAGCCTGTTGGCCGCCGTCAGCAAGCAGATAGAATATTATGACGATGAGGAGCTGGACCGTTACATCGGTACACCGCCTGATGGATATACGGCAGCGCAAGAGGATGAGTTCCGCGATGTTTTCTACACCATGCCGGAGGAAGACGTGGCCGGATGGGTGCGCAGCCTGCAACTGCGGGGCATTGCGTTGCCGGACAATCTGAAGGACGAAGTATTCCTCATCATTGGCGAACGGAGAAACGGGAAACAGGTTTAGATATGGACTGGTTGCAATATACATTCTTTCAGCACGCGCTCATTGGCAGTCTGCTGGCCAGCATAGCCTGCGGACTGGTGGGGACGTATATCGTTACCCGGCGTCTGGTGTTCATCAGCGGAGGATTGACTCATGCCTCGTTCGGGGGCATTGGCATCGGATTGTACACAGGCATTCCTCCCATTTTGTCGGCTGCCGTGTTTGCCGTGCTTTCGGCCTTTGGCGTGGAGTGGCTGAGCAAGCGTCGGGATATGCGCGAGGATTCGGCCATTGCCGTGTTCTGGGCACTGGGAATGGCGGTGGGGGTCATGTTTACCTTCTTGTCCCCAGGCTTCGCGCCTGACCTTTCGGCCTATCTTTTCGGCAATATCCTGACCATTACCTGGGGCGACTTGATGTTGCTGGCAGGTGTGGCAGGGGCGTTGGGGTTGTTCTTCGCTTTCTTCCGTCATCCCATAGTGCAGGTGGCGTTCGATCGTGAGTTCGCGCGTTCCCAAGGCTTGCCGGTGCAAGTGTTGGAGTATATGCTGATGATGTTTATCGCCTTGACCATCGTGGCCTGTCTGCGGATGGTGGGCATCGTGCTGGTCATCTCGCTGCTGACCATCCCGCAGATGACGGCCAACCTTTTCTCGCACCGTTTCCATCGTATTGTTTGGCTGTCCATAGGCATCGGGTATGCCAGTTGCTTGGGAGGATTGTATCTTTCCTTTCACGGGAATATTCCTTCGGGGGCGGCCATCATATTTTTCTCCATTGTCATATATGCCGTCTGCAAGGTGGGGAAAAGTTTGTGGATATACCGGCAACGGAAGATGTTTGTAAATCAATAAAGTTAATATAACCATGACAGAAATCAAGATTCAATCTTTGGAACAGATTCGTGAGGCGGCCCGTCATTTTATCGAAGCGATGGGCGACCGCACAGTTTTTGCATTTTATGGCAAGATGGGAGCTGGGAAGACTACCTTCATCAAGGCCGTTTGTGAAGAATTGGGGGTAACAGACATGGTGACTTCGCCCACTTTCGCCATTGTCAATGAATACCGTTCGGACACGACGGGCGAACTGATTTATCATTTCGACTTCTATCGTATCAAGAAGCTGGAAGAAGTGTATGACATGGGCTACGAGGACTACTTTTATTGCGGTGCCCTCTGCTTCATTGAATGGCCCGAACTAATAGAAGAACTGTTGCCGGGAGATACCGTGAAAGTGACCATCGAGGAAGAAGAGAGCGGTGAGCGGCATATCATTGTGGAAGATCCAGAATGAGCCTATGGTCAGCCATTATATCATTCAAGGCATTTTTGCCTTGGCCGGCCTCACTTCGTTGCTGGCCGCCCTGCTGGACTGGGATTGGTTCTTCACTGCACGCAACGCGCAGTTTGTGGTGCGCAACGTGGGGCGGAAACAAGCGCGTTGGTTCTACGGGGTATTGGGCATGATACTCATCGGGATGGCGGTGTTCTTCTTTACACATACTGCCTGACAGTAATCATAGGGATGTGTCAAAACGGGAAAGGGCAATCTTTTAGACGTTGATAGTCAGTTCCTTTTTGTTTTGACACACCTTTCCGTTTGGTGTGGGTCAATACCATTGGATGTTGCTCTGTGTCTGGCTGCGCTGCTCGTACTTCAGGTCTTGCAGGATGCTGGCATTGGCACGGATGGTGAAGTTGTAGTACTTCCATCGTCCGAAAGGTGCCACGCTGGCCGACATGCTGAAACAGTGCAGGTCGCGGGTGATGTTGAACGTGGTCTGCGTGATTTCTTTCGCATTGAAGTCATAACCCGAGTTGAAGTTGATGGACCACTTGTTCGAAATCTTGATGTTGCCGTTGATGTTCAGGGCGTTCAAGCTGAACTTATAGGGGTAGCGCATCCGTTCGCGGTTGATGGGCTTGGTGCGGTCTTCGGAGATGTTGAAGCCCGTGCTGAAGTTGATGGACCAAGGCATCTTGAACACTTGGTAGCCATCCTCGTCCACGGCAGCTTTCTCCGTCCGTTTCTTTTTGGTGCCGGTGTTGGCTTCCGTATTTGACTGTTCTTCGGATGATTCATCACCTTCTTTGTTCTCGTCTTCTTCATCATCCTTGCCGGTGAAGAGCTTCTTTATTTTTTTCCACGTATCGTTGTTGAGCGTCCAGCTGAAGGACGTGCCATAGCCCGACCAACGGCCGAAGCGGCCATAAGACCACTCGGTGCGGTTGCCCTCGTAAACGCGTCCGTTCTCATCGAACTCGTAGGCATAGGTGGCAAAGCGCGAGGACATGCTCAAGGTGTAGTTCTTGGTCAGCTTCATGCGCAGGCGGAAATCCAAGTCACTCCAAGGCTTTTCCTTGGCGGCGAAGTTATAGGAGATGCCAAGGCCCAATTCGTCAATCAGGCTTATCTTGCGGATGGAGTCGTTCTTGTCCTTGAACTTCATCTCCAGGTTGTTGGAGAGGTCGAAGCTGACGGTACCCGATTTCCCTTCGCCGGGAGGGCTGAAAGGCTGGTTGGCGTAATAGGAATAGCGAACCGTGTCTACCGGGAGGCCGTTCGGGTCCGTCTGCACATAGGAGCTGTAATAGCCGAAGCGGGAAGAACCGAAATCGGGCGACCAGCTGAGGCTGACGGACGGGGTGATGACATGACGGATTTGTATTTCCTTCTTGGGGAAGAATATAGGTTTGTACATGCCGTATATCTTGGTGTTGATGCCAACGCTGGCGCTGTAGTCATACACCCGGTGGAAACCGAAAGTCGTGTCTCTTACTGCTTCCTGGGCATTCTGGTCCCATTCTTGGTTTATTTTGCGTGTGTACCAGCGTTCGGTGTAGTTGAACGAGGGTGTGACGTTGAAGTAATCAAACACGGTGAATGTCGCGCTGACGGGGATGTTGTGTTGCATGGCGTTTTCCCAGTCGTGTACCAAGTTGGACTTGAACAACAAGTTGTCCTTGGTCTGGATGCTGTTGGTCAGGCGGCCCGTATAGCGCAGGTTGATTTTCTCATACCATTTCTCGTCGCCCACGCGCTTCTTGCGCCGGAAAGGGTAGACGGTGCTGAGCGAGATGTTCAGGTCTGGCAAAGTCACCGAGATGGACGAGTCGCGCATGGTCTGTGCGATGTTGGCTGTGGTCGAGATGTTGAGCAGGTTGTCGAAGAAGCTGCGCGAGTAGCTGACACTGGACGTCTTCGTGTTTTGCGACATCAGCTGCGAGTTGTACATGTTGTTGATGTTGGTACGCTCGTAACTGCTGGTGGAGAAGTTCACGCTGGCCGAGAACGTGGAGTTCGGGTTGGCCTTGGGGTCCTGGCGGTGGCTCCACACGATTTTGAAGTCCTTGGCCACGGAATAGTCACTCAGCCCCTTGTCGCCCGTCTTGGTCACTTGGTAGTCCATTTGGAAGAGGCCCGAGAACTTGTAACGTTTCACATAGTTGGTCTCCGCGCGCAAGGCCCACGAGCCTTTGGTGAAGATGTCTCCACGGAGCTTCAAGTCCATCTGGTCGCTGATGGCAAAGTAATAGCCTCCGTCCACCAGGCCGAAGCCGCGGCTGGAGTCGTCCATGTAGGTGGGCATCAGGAAACCGGACTGGTAACTGCTGGAGAAGGGGAAGAAGAAGAAAGGCACGGCCAGGGGCAGGGGCACATCCTCCACCACCAGGTAGGCAGGGCCGGTCACCACATTCTTCTTGGGGCGCACCTTGGCGTAGGTCATCTGCATGTAGAAGTGCGGATGCTCATGATTGTCGCAGGTGGTGTAGCGGCCCTTCTTCATGTAAAGTTCGTCACCGGCTCCCTTTTTGGCGTTGTTGCCGGTGACGTAGCCTTCGCCCTGTTGGCTCACCACATTGCTGATAAGTCCCTTCTTGCTCTTGAAATTATAGCGGATGGTGTTGGTCTCATAGGGTGTCTCGCCGTCCTTGAACACGGGCAATCCTTGCATCACGCCCAAGGAGTCTTCCACGCCGTGGGCATAGACCGTGCTGCTGTCCAGGTTCATGGTGATGACCTCGGCGGTCAGTTCTATGTTTTGGTGCGGATAGTTCACCTTGCCCTCGCCGTAGAGGTGGGCGTAGCCGTTTTGGGTGAAGACGATGGAGTCATTGGCTTCGTAGGTGACCGGTGCGTCCAGGCCATCCTTTTTCTTGGGTACCGTGTCCATCCGCAGGGTGTCGGACATCAGTGAGTCGGCGGACAAGGAATCTCCTGCCTGCAAGGTGGGTTGCGTGCGTTCTCCCCGCAAGCGCCCTTCCCTTCCACGCCGCTGGGAATCGGCTTCGGAAGAAATCAGGAGCAGCAGGAAAAACAAGATGCACGATATGGATATGTTCGCTTTCAATGATGTCAATCAAATTACATTTGCAATAAGCGCGGCAAAAGTACGGAAAAATCCATGGATTCTTCTGCTTTTTACAGAAATTTAGATGCTACAAGAAAGACTTGCACCATCCGTCAAAGCGTTTCACTCCCGCCTCGCCATATTTCTCCAGGCTTTTGCGGGCTTTCTCCACGGTCTTCTCACGCTCCAGGTGGGTCTTCGAGAAGAACTTGTCAGCAAAGCAAATCACCTGCTCTTCCATGCTGACAGGCACCATGTCGCGGTGTGGCACGGGCAAGTCCTGGGCTATGATTTGCTCCAGCGAAAGTCCGGCTCCCGTGTGGCGTTCGCACACCAATGCATGGCGCGGATGGCCTTCGCCCCGCATCAGGTCGGCGCCCAGGTATCCGTGGCAGATGTAGGGCTTGTCCCCGAAGCAGAAGATGGGCTCTGCCTTGGTCAGGAAGATGCCGATGTCATGCAGCATTGCTCCCTCGTAGAGGAAGTTCCGGTCAAGATGCAGTTCGGGATGGCGGTCGGCTATCTGCAGGGCCTTGTCGGCCACCGAGCGGCTATGCGTCAGCAGGATATGCTTCAATTCACTCTCTCCCGGGTAATATTTGTTGATGATATCTAATGGATTCATTCCTTGGTTGTTTTTTACGGAGTGCAAAAGTACGAATTATTCTTTAACAAACCGCGCCCGGCCCCCATATTAACGCTTTGTTTTCTCCTCCTGTTTGCGCTTCTTCCACAATTGCCAGCTGTTGATGATGTTCTGCCACAACACATACGAGCCGGGGCCTACGGAGGCCAGCGGGTTCAGGTAGGTATAGGCCATCCAGATGGCCAGCACCGTGTTCTTCTGCCCCAGGGCCTGTCCTCCGCTGATGCGCTCCCGGTAGTGTCCGCCAATCTGCTTGCCCAGGAAGAACTGGAGGCAACACGCCACCAATCCGGCCAAGGCTATCAGCCACTCCACGGAGGCGGGCGCGTTGCTGTTGACTAGCGAGCGGACGGTTTGTCCGGACACGATGGCCAAGGCCACGCCCCACAGGTAGAAAGCCGCGTCGTGCAGGCTCAGCAGGTAGGCGTGTACCTTGGGCACAAAGGCGCGCAGGAGCCAAGCCAGCAGGAAGGGGCATATCAGCAAGGGAAACACCTTGCTCAGGATTTTGAGGAAAGCCGTCCAAAAGGAAATGTCTGCATGCGGCTCCACCCACGGGAAGACCAGAGGGACGGCCACGGCGGCCAGGAGATTGGACAGGAGGGTATAGGTGGTCAGGCTCGAGGCGCTTCCGCCCAACTTGCCCGTGATGACTGCGGCGGCCGTGGCCGTGGGGCAGATGAGGCACACCATGGCGGCTTCGAACACCTCGTGATAGACTTCGTTCATCGGGCAATACACCAGCAGGATGGCCATCAGCAGGCACGAGAGCAACTGGATGAGGATGAGCCAGCCATGCCACGCCTTGGGTTTGAGGTCGCGCATCTCCACTTTGCAGAAGGTGAGCAGGAGTTGGGCGAAGATGAGTAAGGGCGTCAGTATGGCCACAATGCCGTTGATGGCCGGCTTGGCCGGTGCCAGGAAAGGCACCTTGGCAAAGAAAAAGTAAACCAGCGTGCCCGTCACCATGGCCACGGGCAAGGTCCAGTCTTTTAGAAAACGAATAAACAGTGACATACGTTCAATTTAGCAATGTTTCGCGGAGGCCTTGACATTCTTTCGCGAAGTCTTCGCCTTTCTTTTGCGGAGTCCTCCGTGGTTGTCCGGGGACATGTGACCTCCAAAACGGGCGCAAAATTACAGTCTTCTGCTGAAAATCTTTTCCTTGGAGGGCAAAAATCTGTCTCAAATACACGAAAAAGCGCAAAACTTGAACCTTGGGTATGAGTTTTCTATAAAATTCCACTAAATTTGCAGCGGCTTTCGATATGAAACGGATTAAGTTACACATATTATATATAGGCTTCCTGCTCGGCTTGCTGGTTTCGCCTCCCTGCTTGGGGAAGGTGGAGGCGCACGATTTTGTGGTGGTCATCGACGCCGGGCATGGCGGACATGACCCCGGTGCCGTGGGGCGCATCTCGAAGGAGAAGAACATCAACCTGAAGGTGGCCTTGGCCGTGGGGAGGCTGATAGAAAGGAATTGCCCGGATGTGAAGGTCATTTATACCCGCAAGCGGGATGTCTTCGTCCCCTTGAACCGCCGTTCGGACATAGCCAACGAGGCCAAAGCTGACCTTTTCATCTCCATCCATACCAATTCCCTGGCCAATAACCGCACGGCGCGTGGTGCCTCCACGTGGACGTTGGGTTTGGCCAAGTCCGATGCCAACCTGAAGGTGGCCCAGCGCGAAAATGCCGTCATCCTCTATGAAGACGATTATCAGACGCGCTATGCCGGCTTCAATCCCAATTCGGCCGAGTCTTACATCATCTTCGAGCTGATGCAGGACAAATATATGGAGCAGAGCGTACACCTGGCCTCGCTGGTGCAGGAGCAGTTTCGCCACACTTGCCGGCGGGTGGACAGGGGCGTGCATCAGGCCGGTTTCCTGGTGTTGAAGGCCAGTGCCATGCCCAGTGTCCTGATAGAGCTGGGCTTCATTTCCACGCCGGCGGAAGAACGCTATCTGAATACGGAGGAGGGGGTCAGCAATCTCTCCAACGGCATCTACCGTGCCTTCCTGGCCTACAAGCAGGAGCAGGAGCATCGTCCGGGGCATACGCCGGAGCTCCGCCTGGCCGGAAAGAAGCCCGCTTCCGCCGCACCGGAGAAGGTGGAGAAGCCATCATCTGCCTCCGTGCCCGCTTCGGGCAAGCCGGTGTTCAAGGTGCAGATATTCGCCTCGTCCGAACTTCTGAAAGGCAATGACAAGCGCCTGAAGGGGCTGAAAGGCGTGGAGCATTACAAGGAAAACGGCCTCTACAAATATACTTACGGTGCTTCGGAAGACTACAACCGGGTGTTGCGCACGCGGCGATCCGTGGCTGGCAAGTTCAAGGAGGCTTTCATCATAGCTTTCAAGGACGGCCGGAAGATGGATGTCAACCAGGCCATCCGGGAGTTTAAGGAGAACAGATAAACCCAATTCAAGAATCAATCAAAAGAATACGTTATGAAGTATTTTACAAAAGAAGTCAGAATAGGTATTGCGGCCATCATAGCCCTCTGCGTGTTGATATACGGCATCAATTACCTGAAAGGTATCCACCTGTTCAAGCCCACGAGCTATTTTTATGTCAAGTTTCAGAATATCAACGGACTGACCAAGTCGAGCCCTGTCTATGCCGACGGCTTCCGGGTGGGCATTGTCCGCGAGTTGTATTATGACTATGACCGCCCTGGCAATGTGGTGGCCGAGATAGACGTGGAGCCGGACTTGCGTATCCCCAAGGGAAGTTCGGCCGAACTGGCTGCCGAGATGCTGGGAGGTGTGCGCATGAACCTCCTGTTGGCCAATAACCCCCGCGAGCGGTATCAGACGGGTGACACCATCCCCGGCGGATTGAACAGTGGCATGATGGGCGAGGTAGGGGAGTTGGTGCCCCAGTTGAAGCAGATGCTGCCCAAGTTGGACTCCATCATGGCTTCCCTCAACACCCTGTTGGCAGATCCCGCCATCCCCGCCACCCTGCACAACATTGAAAGCCTGACCGCCCACCTTTCCGCCACCAGCGGCCAGCTCCAGACGCTGATGTCCAACGATATCCCGCAACTGACCGGCAAGTTGAACACCATCGGCGACAATTTTGTCACCATTTCCGGCAACTTGAAGGAGATTGACTATGCGGCCGCCATGCAGAAGGTGGACTCCACATTGGCCAATGTAAAAATGATTACAGACAAGTTGGGGCGCAAGGACAATACCGTGGGCCTTCTGCTCAACGACCCTACCTTGTACAACAACCTGAACGCCACCACGGCCAATGCCGCCAGCTTGCTGGAAGACCTGCGCCTGCACCCGAAACGTTATGTCCACTTCTCGCTTTTCGGCAAGAAAGATAAGTGATGAAAAGGGGCTTATATAGATTTTATCTAAATAATGGTCTCTTCCGGATGAAGTTGCCCAAATGGGTGCAACAAGACGATATACAGCAGGAAAAGACTCTTCTTTCCCTTTGGGAAAGGATGGCGGATAGAACCTAAATTAGAGTATAATTGTTTGTTTGATAAGTAGTTGTAAAAATGCAATAGCCCCAGTCAAGGGGCTATTTTTATGGTGTCTTATAAGTGGCTGAAAGTAAATGCCTTATTGTCTTCCTTAAAAAAGCAAGAAAAAAGGGATTTGTTTTTCTCGAATAAGATTCCGATTTTTGCAAAGCGTAGAAGATAAACCTTATCTATAAAAGTTGTTGTAGTTGTTATGAGTGGTATAGATTATGTGACGCTGTGGAACCGTTGTCTCCAGATTATACGGGACAATGTCCCTGCGCAGGCATACAAGACATGGTTCCTCCCCATCAAGCCGTTGAAATATGAGGACAAGACGCTGGTTCTGCAAGTGCCGAGCCAGTTCTTCTATGAATTTTTGGAAGAGCAGTTCATCGACCTGCTCCGCCAGTCCATATACAAGGTGTTCGGGGAAGGAAGCAAACTGATGTACAACGTGATGGTGGTCAACAATCCGCCCACGACGGTACCTCTGCCTCCACATGCCGGCCACTCGGCAACCACATCCGCCAAGTCCGAAGTAAAAGATGTACCCCGGCAACCTTTGGTGAACGAACTGGATTCCCACCTGAAGGGAGACTACAACTTCGAGACTTTTATAGAAGGGGAAAGCAACAAACTCTCGCGCAGCGTGGCCGAGGCCGTGGCACTCAATCCGGCCAAGACCATCTTCAATCCGTTGTTCATCTATGGCGCATCGGGTGTCGGCAAGACGCACTTGGTCAATGCCATCGGCACCAAAATCAAGGAATTGTATCCGGAGAAGCGTGTGCTGTATGTGTCCGCCCATCTCTTCCAGGTGCAGTACACGGACTCCGTGCGCAACAACACGGTCAATGATTTCATCAACTTCTATCAGACCATTGATGTACTTATCATTGATGATATACAGGAGTTCGCAGGAGTAACGAAGACGCAAAACACCTTTTTCCATATCTTCAACCATCTGCATCAGAACGGCAAGCAACTCATCCTGACTTCGGACCGTTCTCCTGTATTGTTACAAGGCGTGGAAGAACGACTCATCACCCGCTTCAAGTGGGGCATGGTGGCCGAGTTGGAGAAACCCACCGTGGAACTTCGCCGCAACATCCTGCTCAACAAGATACGTCGCGACGGACTCCAGTTCCCGTCCGAAGTGGTGGACTATATTGCCGAGAACGTGAGCGACAGTGTCCGTGACCTGGAGGGCATCATCATCTCCATCATGGCCCATGCCACTATCTATAATCGGGAGATTGATTTGGAATTGGCCCAACGCATTGTCAAGAAGGTGACGCACAACGAGAACAAGCCCGTCACCGTGGATGATATTGTCCGGGCGGTATGCACCCATTATGGCTTGGAGCCTGCCACCATCCACACCAAGTCCCGCAAGCGCGATGTGGTGCAGGCCCGTCAGGTGGCCATGTATCTGGCCAAGACCTATACGGACCTTTCCACTGCCAAAATAGGCAACCTGATAGGCAACCGGGATCATGCCACGGTGCTCCATGCCTGCAAGACCATCAAGGCTTTGCGGGAAGTGGACAAGGCTTTTCAGGTGGAGATGGACGAAATTCAGGCAGAACTGAAAAAGTAGGAATTAGTGTTTACTGTTTAATGATTAGTATTTTTCTTTTTATTGCTAAACACTGACCGCTAATCATAAACACTAATCCCTAACCATCAGCCGTTCTTGTCAGAATCCTTGCTTCCGCATGGTTTCCATCATAAGCTTCGACATGGCTTCGGCATCTTCCTTTGTGTAACGCACGTCGGTGAACACTTGGGCCAATGTCTCTTTGTTGTTTTCCAAGATGAATTGCTTGTTTTCCGGAAGCGATTCCTTGTAAGCATATAGGCGGTCTATGTCTTCTTTCGTATAGTCATGATAAGTTTCCTGGTGAACGATGGCTTCCAAGGGGAGGCGGTCCACTTGGGCCGGATGCTCGGCGGGCCATCCCACGGTTATGGTGGCGATGGGGAATACCAACTGAGGCAATTCCAGGGCCTCGATGATTTGGTCAGGATTGTAGGTGGTGGTTCCCAGGTAGCAGATGCCCAAGCCTTTTTCTTCGGCGGCCACGCAGAAGGTCTGTGCCACCAGGAGGGCATCGATGGCACCGGTCACAAACCACTCCAAATTGCCATAACCCGGACGTGCCTGACGCAGTTCACACCAACGGGTGAAGCGGTGCAGGTCAATGCAGACGGTCAGCACCACCGGGGCTTCCTCCACCATCGGCTGGTGGAAATGGGCGGGAGCCAGTCGGGCTTTGCGGGCCGCATCGCGGGTTACCACTACACTGTATGCCTGCATGTTCCCCACGGTGGATGCACGGAATGCAGACTCGAACAAATCATTTAACAAATCATCGGAAATATCCTTGGTTTGGTATTTCCGGATGGTTCTTCTTTGCTTTAGACTTTCCATTTGTGTCTTTTTTCGGCAAATATAGGAAAAGAAAACGATATGGTGTCATCCCTCCGCCGAAAAAGTTTTCAACCGTTTGGGGTTTCTTGCATCTTATCCATAATATAAGAATGTCCGGATTTTCTCTTTTGGAAAACTTTTCTCTATGTGTGTAAATTTAATGTGTTGATAATTAGATGTGTGTGTCGTGAAAATGGAAAACTTTCCAAAGGATGCGGAAAAACATTCGGTTTTTCTTGGCCATATTGGAAAACATTCATAGCTTTGCAGACACATTCGTGTACAACAAACGCAACTTCTACAGAAAAAACTTTATTCGTTAACTCACAATGGAACAAAACAGCGTGGAAAAGAAAACGTATTCCTATGATGAAGCTTTTGAAGAATCTTTACGATACTTCCAAGGCGACGAGCTGGCCGCAAGGGTTTGGGTCAACAAATATGCGGTCAAGGATTCTTTCGGGAACATCTACGAGAAGTCTCCGGAGGATATGCACTGGCGCATAGCCAATGAGGTGGCGCGCATTGAGGCCAAGTACCCCAATCCCCTGTCGGCGGAAGAATTGTTCAGCCTGCTGGACCATTTCCGCTACATTGTGCCGCAAGGCAGTCCGATGACCGGCATCGGAAACAATCATCAGGTGGCTTCCCTTTCCAACTGCTTCGTGATAGGCATTGACGGGCAGGCGGACTCCTACGGTGCCATCTTCAAGATTGACGAGGAGCAGGTGCAGCTGATGAAGCGTCGCGGAGGCGTGGGCCACGACCTGTCCCACATTCGTCCCAAAGGTTCTCCGGTGAAGAACTCGGCTTTGACTTCCACGGGTTTGGTTCCTTTCATGGAGCGTTACTCCAACTCCACCCGCGAAGTGGCGCAGGACGGACGTCGTGGCGCGCTGATGTTGAGCGTGTCCATCAAGCATCCGGATGCCGAGGCTTTCATTGATGCCAAGATGACGGAAGGAAAGGTGACAGGCGCCAACGTGTCGGTCAAGCTGGATGACGCCTTTATGCAGGCTGCCACGGAAGGACAGCCCTACGTGCAGCAATACCCCATTGATGCTGCGGATCCTATGGTGAAGAAGGAAATCGATGCCTCGGCCTTGTGGAAGAAGATCATCCACAATGCTTGGAAGTCGGCCGAGCCGGGTGTGCTCTTTTGGGATACCATCCTGCGGGAATCCGTGCCCGATTGCTATGCTGATTTGGGCTATCGCACAGTATCCACCAATCCCTGCGGTGAGATTCCCCTTTGCCCGTATGACTCCTGCCGTCTGCTGGCCATCAATCTTTATTCGTATGTGGTGAATCCTTTCAAACCGGATGCTTATTTTGATTTCGATCTCTTCAAGAAACACGTGGCTTTGGCCCAGCGCATCATGGACGACATCATTGACTTGGAGTTGGAGAAAATCGAGCGCATCCAAGAGAAGATAGATTCAGACCCGGAAGGTGAGGATGTGAAACATACGGAGCGCACCCTTTGGAAAAAGATATATAAGAAGAGCGGTCAAGGCCGTCGCACGGGTGTGGGCATCACTGCCGAGGGCGATATGTTGGCCGCCATGGGCCTGCGTTATGGCACGGAGGAGGCCACGGAGTTCTCCGAACAGGTGCATCGCACCATTGCACTGGAGGCTTACCGTTCCTCGGTGCAAATGGCCAAGGAGCGCGGTGCTTTTGAAATCTATGATACGGAGCGGGAGAAGGACAATCCTTTCATCAACCGTCTGCGTGAGGCCGATCCTGCCCTCTACGAGGATATGAAGCAATATGGACGGCGCAACATCGCCTGCCTCACCATCGCGCCCACCGGCACCACCAGCCTGATGACGCAGACCACTTCGGGCATCGAACCCGTTTTCCTGCCCGTCTACAAGCGCCGCCGCAAAGTGAATCCCAACGACACGAACGTGCATATCGACTTCGTGGACGAGACGGGCGACGCCTTCGAGGAATACATCGTATTCCATCCCAAGTTTGTTACCTGGATGGAGGCGCAGGGACTGAATCCCGCCAAGAAATATACCCAGGAGGAAATTGACGACCTGGTCAAGCAGTCTCCATATTATAAAGCCACTTCCAATGATGTGGACTGGCTGATGAAGGTGAAGATGCAGGGCCGCATCCAGAAGTGGGTGGACCATTCCATCAGCGTCACCATCAACCTGCCGCATGATGTGGACGAGGACTTGGTGAACCGTCTTTATGTGGAGGCTTGGCGTTCGGGCTGCAAGGGTTGCACGGTCTATCGTGACGGTTCCCGTTCGGGCGTGCTCCTGTCCACCAAGAGTGACAAGAAAGACGAAATGCCTCCTTGCAAGCCGCCTACGGTGGTGGAAACCCGTCCGAAGGTCTTGGAGGCCGATGTGGTCCGTTTCCAGAACAACAAGGAGAAATGGGTGGCTTTTGTCGGCCTGCTGAACGGACATCCTTACGAAATCTTTACCGGTGTGCTGGACGACGAGGAGGGTATAGTCCTGCCCAAGAGCGTCACCACGGGTCACATCATTAAGAACTATGACGAGGACGGACGCAAACACTATGACTTCCAGTTCGAGAACAAGCGCGGCTACAAGGTCACCATCGAAGGTCTGTCCGAGAAGTTCAACAAGGAATATTGGAACTACGCCAAACTCATTTCCGGCGTGTTGCGTTATCGTATGCCTATCGAGCAGGTCATCAAGCTGGTCAGCTCGCTCCAACTGGACAACGAGAGCATCAACACCTGGAAGAACGGTGTGGAGCGTGCCCTGAAAAAATACGTTTCCGACGGCACCGAACTGAAAGGGCAGAAGTGTCCCAATTGTGGCAACGAGACGTTGGTCTACCAGGAAGGTTGTCTCATCTGTAAGACTTGTGGTGCATCGCGATGCGGATAAAGCAAGGCTACATTGTACTGAAGGACCTGCGCTTCCACGCCCGTCACGGTGTGGGGGCGCAGGAAACCCTTGTAGGCAATGAGTTCACGTTGGACCTCCGCTTGCGGACAGACCTGGCACGTGCCGTGGAAACGGATGATGTGAACGATACCCTTAGTTACGCCGATGTGTTCGAGGCTGTGAAGGACGAGATGTCACGCCCCTCACGCCTACTGGAACATGTGGCCGGGCGCATTGCCCGGCGGCTTTTCCACGACTTTCCCGCATTGGATGAAATAGGACTGAAGCTGATGAAGCGCAATCCGCCGATGGGGGCGGACATAGAGAGTGCCGGCGTGGAATTGCGGGTTCAAAGGTAACAGGAGGCTGACGTGGTTAATGAAGCTGTTTTGATATAAAAAGCGCATCGTAAAAGGAAAGAATTTTTCCAATTCGGTGCGCTTGTTGTTTCTCAAAAGAAGATATACTTCATCAGCAATTCCATATATACTGCAACCGCCATGGAAGATATACTGCTCTGGCAAGGGAAGTATATCCTCTATGGCGGTTGCTATCTTATGGGATACCAATATTAGTTAGTACGACCGTGCAAAGATGACGCGGCAGGGCGAGGGTTTGCCCGTCACCATGCACTTGCCCGGTTCCTTGTCCCCCGGCAGGTAGGTATCGAAGGGGATGCAGCGGATGGTGGCCTTCGTCTCTTCCTTGATGCGTTCCTCGGTCTCAGTGGTGCCATCCCAGTGTGCCAGGATGAAGCCGCCCTCTTCTATCTTTTCCTTGAACTCGTCGTAGGTGTCCACGCTGGTGATGCGGGCATTGCGGTAGTTCAGTGCCTTTTGGTAGATGTTCTTTTGGATATCTTCCAGCAGGTCCTTGACGTATTGTTCAATGCCGTCGCAAGTGCGGGTTTCCTTTTCCAACGTGTCGCGGCGCATCACCTCGATAGTGTTGTTTTCCAGGTCGCGGCCACCCATCACGAGGCGTACGGGAACGCCTTTCACCTCGTAGTCGGCAAACTTGAAGCCCGGACGCTTGTTGTCGGCGTTGTCATACTTCACGCTGATGCCCAGTTCCTTCAGACGGGCCACAATGCCTGCCACCTTCTCGTCAATCAGGTGCAGCTGTTCCTGGCTCTTGTAGATGGGCACGATGACCACCTGGATGGGGGCCAAGTGGGGCGGCAGTACCAAGCCGTTGTCATCGGAATGGGTCATGATAAGGGCACCCATCAGACGGG
>CALNEX010000032.1 GCA_939791845.1 uncultured Mediterranea sp.
ATTTTCAGGTCGCGGTATTCGCGGCGCACGATGAAGTACGAGCATGCGATGCCCACTATCCACAGCAGGCTGTAGTAGCGGATGGGGAACCCGAAGAGGTGGAACAGTGTCGGGTCGGGATTCCAGTTGATGGTCAGGAGTGTGTCAAGCATATGGTTCTTTATTTAATGAATTTCCGTGCCACCATCCGGTACGTGGGGATGTCCACACCGTTTGCCTCGGCGGCGTCTATCAGGTCGAACAGCAGTCCTTGCACTTCGCTTTCGTGGCCGCGGGCCATGTCCTTTTGCATGGAGGCGGTGCTGTGCGGGTCCAGTGAGTCGATGACTTTCAGGTTGTATTCCACCAGGTTGGCGGGGATGTCGATGCCCAGGCGGCGGCCCAGTTCGGCACTCTCGCGGGACAGTCCGGTGAAGGTGTCGCGCACCTCGCCCGGCTTCTGCACCTCGCCCATCGGCACGTCATAGTAAGCGCCCGTCACGGCCATGGCCGAGATGAAGGACCACTTGACGAAGGTGTCGCGGTTGATGTCCTCGGAGATTTCGGCCTTGATGCCGCTTTCCTGCAAGTCATCCCGCACGGCTTCCAGCGTCTCGCGGGCCACGGGCGTGCCTTTGTGTGCGCCGTACACCAGGCGGAAAATCTTTCCCATCTGCGTGATTTCCCCCTTGCCCGAGACGAAGCCCACGATATAGATGCAGCCGTCCAGCACCGTCACGCCGGGCACCAGCCGCTGGATGCGCGGCCCCGTGCCGTAGACGTTGAGGATGGGGATGACCACCGTTTCGGGCTTCGCCGCCCGACGGATGAGGCCGGTGATGGAGTCGATGGAGTAGCCTTTGACGCAGACAAAGATGACGTCTGCCTTTCCTTGGTATTCTTCGGCGGTGCAAGCAGGGATGTGCAGGGTATGCTCGCCCTTCAGGTCGCTGTGCAAGTGTAATCCGTGTTCGCGGATGGCAGCCAGATGTTCGCCACGGGCGATGCAGGTGACGTCCTTGCCCGCCAGTGCGAGGAAGGCGGCGATCGAGCCGCCTACGCCTCCGGTTCCTACGATTAGGTAGTTCATAGTTGTTATAGTGTTTAGTGGTTATCGATGAGTGTTTAGTAGGATTTGAATCCGATGGGGTTGCGAAGTTTCTCGTTGCGTTGTTTGGCAGCTTGCAACTCGGCCAAGGCTTGGTTGATAAGTTCCAATTGCATGCGGGTGTCCTCGTTGATATCGTTTTGGTCGGTAAAGACTTCTTCCATATATTCCTTCAGCTCCTGCACATCGTGCTCCAGTTTCTCAATACGCTCGGCAGGCGAGGTATCGGGCAGGGCAGGCGAAGTCACCAATCGGCGCACGGCTACGAAAGTACGCATGATGGCGATGTTCACTTCGATGGCGATGTCGCTGTTGAGGATGGAAGATAACATGGCAACGCCTTGTTCGGTGAAGGCGTAGGGGAGATACTTGGAATGTTGGCCTCGTCCTTTCTTTAAGGTCACAGATTGTGATCTTAAAGATGCATATTCTTCTTTGGTAAGTTCGAACATAAAGTCGGAAGGAAAACGGTTCATATTCCTTCTGACAGCTTGTTTCAGTGTCCTGGTTTCCATTCCATACATCTCTGCCAAGTCGTAGTCGAGCATTACCTGCTCGCCCCGGATGATGTATATCTTCTGTTGGATGATAAGTGTCGGGAGCATGGTTGAATTCTTATACATTAAACCGGAAGTGCATGATGTCCCCGTCCTGCACCACGTAGTCCTTGCCTTCCACCGCCAGTTTGCCGGCTTCGCGCACGGCGGCCTCGCTACCATATTTTATATAGTCGTCATACTTGATGACCTCGGCGCGGATGAAGCCCTTCTCGAAGTCGGTGTGGATGACACCGGCGCATTGTGGGGCCTTCCAACCCTTGCGGTAGGTCCAGGCCTTCACCTCCATCTCGCCGGCGGTGATGAACGTCTCGAGGTTCAGCAGCTTGTAGATGGCCTTGATGAGGCGGTTGCAGCCGCTTTCCTTCAAGCCCAGGTCTTCAAGGAACATTTGCTTTTCCTCGTAGGTCTCCAGTTCTGCGATGTCGGCCTCGGTCTGGGCAGAGATAATCATCAGCTGGGCATCCTCGTCCTTGATAGCCTCGCGCACCTGTTCCACGTAGGCGTTGCCCGTGGCGGCGGAGGCATCGTCCACGTTGCAGACGTAGAGCACGGGCTTGGTGGTAAGGAGGAACATTTGTTTGGCGCAAGTCTCCTCGTCTTCGTTTTCAGGCACGACGGTGCGGGCGCTGCGTCCTTGCTCCAGGGCTTCCTTGTAGCGCACGAGAAGGCCGTATTCGGTCTTGGCCTGCTTGTCGCCACCCACCTTGGCCTGCTTCTCCACGCGCTTGATGCGGTTTTCCACCGTCTCCAGGTCTTTCAGTTGGAGTTCGGTGTCGATGATTTCCTTGTCGCGCACGGGGTTGACGGAGCCGTCCACGTGGACGATGTTGCCGTTGTCGAAGCAGCGCAGCACGTGGATGATGGCGTCACACTCGCGGATGTTGCCCAGGAACTGGTTGCCCAGACCCTCGCCCTTGCTGGCGCCTTTCACCAGCCCGGCGATGTCCACGATGTCGCACACGGCGGGGACGATGCGCCCCGGATGCACCAGTTCGGCCAGTTTGGTCAGTCGTTCGTCGGGTACGGATACTTGCCCCATCTGGGCGTCGATGGTGCAGAAAGGGAAGTTTGCCGCCTGCGCCTTTGCGCTGGACAGGCAGTTGAAAAGGGTGGATTTGCCCACGTTGGGCAGGCCCACGATACCTGCTTTAAGTGCCATAGTCTATCTGTTTTTATACTTATAATCCATAAATCGCGCAAAGGTACGGATTTATCGTGTATATGGCAAGCAATCAGAGGTTCTCCATCGCGTAGTACACGCAAAAGAAGCCGATGCACAGGAAGGAGAAGCCGATGCGGAACAGCGTGCCTTGCGGCGCGTCGGCCTTGTGGCGCAGGTAGTGGCGCAGCATGCGCACGGTGAAGTACAGCGAGGCGAGGGCCGTCAGCAGGGCGACATGGATCAGCTGGGGATGGCCCATGTAGCGGGCGGCACCCCACAGCACATAGCAGAAGAGGTTGAGGAAGGATACGGTGACGTAGTAGTTCATCGGAATATGTTTTTTGTTAAAGGATTCTCTGTCTGCCGCAAAGGTACGCATTATTTCCCGGATATGAAAGGGGGCACACCCTTCCCGGGCGCACCCCCTGCGTTATACAAGTCTGAATGCAACGTGTCAACGGATGAACAGCAGTTCCCTGTACTTGGGCAGCGTCCACATCTGGTCGTCCACCATCAGTTCCAGCTTGTCGATGTGGTAGCGGATTTGCTCCAGCATGGGGGCGATGGTGTCGTGGTAGGCGACGGCCTTCTCGCGCTCGTCGGCAATCTTGTTGGCCACCTTGCGCGCTTCGACCATGGCGTCCACGTGCTCCTTGATGTAGGTGGTGTGCTCGGCTATCTTGTCGATGATGGCCAGGTTTTCCGCCGAGAGCTTGTCCGCCTTCTCAGCCGGGAAGAGGGCCTTCAGCTTGTAGACATTGTCGATGAGGCGGGTCTGGTATTCAGTGGCCACGGGGACGATATGGTTCATCACCAAGTCACCCAGGACGCGGGCCTCAATCTGGATCTTCTTCGTGTAGGTCTCCCACTTCACCTCGTTGCGCGCCTCCAGTTCCTTGCGGGTCATGACGCCGGTCGTCTCGAACATCCGTATGCTGTCTTCGGACAGGTAGTTGTCGAAGATGACGGGGACGCTGGTCTCACAGTCCAGCCCGCGGCGGGCGGCTTCGGCCTTCCACTCCTCGCTGTAGCCGTTGCCATCGAAGCGGATGGGCTTGCACGCCTTGATGCAGCGACGGATGACCTGGAGGAGGGCGGAAACCTTGGGTTCACCCTGCTCGATGAGGGCGTCCACCTCGCGCTTGAAGTCCACGAGTTGCTCGGCCACGGCGGCGTTGAGGGCTATCATCGCACTGGCGCAGTTGGCCTCCGAGCCCACGGCGCGGAACTCGAAGCGGTTGCCCGTGAAGGCGAAGGGCGATGTGCGGTTGCGGTCCGTGTTGTCGATGAGCAGTTCCGGTATCTGCGGGATGTCCAGTTTCAGGCCATGCTTGCCGCTGAGGGACAGCAGTTCTTCCGGCGTGCTGTCTTCCAGGTGGTCCAGGACGCGGCTGAGCTGTGTGCCCAGGAAAGAGGAGATGATGGCGGGCGGCGCCTCGTTGGCTCCCAGGCGATGGGCATTCGTCGCGCTCATGATGGAGGCTTTCAGCAGGCCGTTGTGGCGGTGGACGGCCATCAGCGTGTTCACCACGAAGGTGATGAAGCGCAGGTTCTCTTCCTCCGTCTTGCCGGGAGCCATCAGCAGGACGCCCGTGTCCGTGCCCAGCGACCAGTTGTTGTGCTTGCCCGAGCCGTTGACGCCCTTGAAGGGCTTCTCGTGCAGCAGTACGCGGAAGCCGTGTGCACGGGCCACCTTGCGCATCAGCGACATGATGAGCATGTTGTGGTCCACGGCCAGGTTGCATTCCTCGAAGATGGGTGCCAGCTCAAACTGGTTGGGAGCCACCTCGTTGTGGCGCGTCTTCAGCGGGATGCCCAGCTCCAACGCCTGGATTTCCAGGTCTTTCATGAAGGCGGCCACGCGGGTGGGGATGGCGCCGAAGTAGTGGTCCTCCAGCTGCTGGTTTTTCGAAGCTTCGTGCCCCATCAGCGTGCGGCCCGTCAGCAGCAGGTCGGGACGGGCGGCATAGAGGCCCTCGTCCACCAGGAAATACTCCTGCTCCCAGCCCAGGTAGGCCACCACCTTCTGCACCTTCGGGTCGAAGTAGTGGCAGACGTCCGTCGCGGCCTTGTCCACGGCACGCAGGGCTTTCAGCAAGGGTGCCTTGTAGTCCAGCGACTCGCCGGTGTAGGCAATGAAGACGGTGGGGATGCACAGCGTGTCGTCCACCACGAAGACGGGCGACGAGGGGTCCCAGGCACTGTATCCGCGTGCCTCGAACGTGTTGCGGATGCCGCCGTTGGGGAAGCTGGACGCATCCGGTTCCTGCTGCACGAGCAACTTGCCGGAGAACTCCTCCACCATGCCGCCCTTGCCGTCGTGCTCCACGAAGGCATCGTGCTTCTCGGCCGTGCCCTCGGTCAGGGGCTGGAACCAGTGGGTGTAGTGCGTCGCGCCCAGTTCCATGGCCCAGCGCTTCATGCCTTCGGCCACCCGGTCGGCCACGTCGCGGTCCAGGGCTGCGCCGTGGTCCATGGCGTCCGTCAGCCGGGCATAGACATCGGTGGGCAGATACTTGAACATCTTCTCGCGGTTGAACACATATTTCCCGAAATACTCGCTGGGGCGTTCCGCCGGGACGGGAACTTCCACGGGCTTTGCCTGGAACGCCTTTTCCACTACGCTGAATCTTAATGTAGACATAAAATGGTGTATTGAATTTGATATGGTAAACTAGTCTCTTATGCCCCTTGCAAGGAGTCTTGCAGGGGGCATTCCATTCATCTGTTGTAGGCCGATTCGCCGTGCTCGTAGATGTCCAAGCCTTCCTCTTCCACGCGCTTGTCCACGCGGATGCCCACCAGGCGGTCCGTCACCTTGAACAGGACGAAGGTCATCACCGCGCTGAAGACGATGGAGATGACGGTTGCCAGGACCTGTACCCCAAGCTGGTGCCAGTCGCCATAGAGCGCGCCTTCCACGCCGCCCTCGCCCGAAATGAACCGGGTGGCAAATACGCCCGTCAGGATGGAGCCGATGATGCCGCCGATGCCGTGCACGCCGAACGCGTCGAGCGTGTCGTCATACCCCAGCCTGGGCTTGACCACGGCCACCATGTAGAAGCATACCAGGGACGAGAGCAGCCCGATGCAGATGGCCCCCAGGATGTCCACCGTGCCTGCCGCAGGCGTGATGGCCACCAACCCGGCCACGGCACCCGTGCAGGCGCCCACGGTGGTGGGCTTCTTGTTCTGTATCCAGTCGATGGCCATCCACGTCAGGGCGGCGACGCACGTGGCCAGGTGGGTCACCAGGAAGGCGTTGGCCGCCAGGCCGTCGGCACACAGGCCGCTGCCGGCATTGAAGCCGAACCATCCCAGCCAGAGGAAGGCCGTTCCCATGAAGACGAAGGTGACATTGTGGGGCGTCATGGGGTGTCCCGCCTTGTAGTCACTGCGCTTCCCCACCATGAGGGCCATTATCAGGGCGGAGATGCCGGCATTGATGTGCACCACCGTGCCTCCGGCAAAGTCGATGGCCCCCATTTGTTGCAGGAAGCCGCCGCCCCACACCCAGTGGGCCATGGGGATATAGGCTAGGATGCTCCACAACACCGTGAACAGCAGGAAGCCGGAGAACTTCACGCGCTCGGCAAACGAACCCAGTATCAGTGCCGGCGTGATGACGGCAAACATGCACTGGAACAAGACGAACAGCAGTTCCGGGATTTGTCCGGTCGTGAGCGTGTCGAGCGTGATGCCACGGAGGAACACCTTGTCGAAGCCTCCTATGACGGCCCCCAGCGGGCTGCCGCTTTCCACCAGGCTGGTGCCGAACACGAAGCTGTAGCCGAAAGCCACCCAAATGATGCTGACGGCTGCCACAATCAGCAGGCTTTGCATGACGATGCTCAGCACATTCTTCTGGCGCACCAAGCCGCCGTAGAACAGGGCAATGCCCGGAATGGTCATCAGCAAGACCAATATTGTGGCAACAATCAGCCAAGCCGTGTTGCCGGTATCGAGTAACATAGTTGTATCCATTGTGATTTCCTTTTTAAGTGTGTTACCTTGTTTTGCTTATTTCTCTTGCTCGGCGTTGTAGAGGGAGATGTCCCCCCGTTCGCCGGTGCGGATGCGGATGGAGTCCTCCACGGGCAGGATAAAGATGCGCCCGTCGCCAATCTCGCCGGTACGTGCGGACTGCATGATGGCCTGCACGGTCTTCTCCACATTCTTGTCGCGCACCACGATGGAGAGCAGGATGCGCTCGATGGAACTGGTGTCGTACACTACTCCGCGATAGATGCGTCCTTCGCGGGTTTTGCCGATGCCGCGCACGTCGTAGTAGGAGAACCACTCGATGTCGGCGGCCAGCAGGGCTTCCTTCACGTCCTCGAAACGGGAACGTCGGATGATAGCTTCAATCTTCTTCATAAACTATACCTATTATATATGTTGATTTGTGGTTAGAATAAACGTAGTCCGAACACGAAGTACGCGCCTTCCGTGGCAGGGTTCCATACGGCCCGGGCAAAGAGGGGCAGGGAATAATGCTCCGTGATGCGGATGGCCTTGGAGGCCCCGATGCCGACGTGGGACACCTCGAAGCCGTCGGCCCCTGCCGGGTCGTCAGCCGTGGCATTGTAGAAGCTGGTAGCCCAGGGCACCGCCCCGACCTCCGCCGTCCAATCCAGTCCGCCCAGGCGGAAGGGGGCGGCCAGCGACACGTAGGAGGAATAGGCCCGATTCCCGTCGCGGTTCACGCCATCGTTTCCGGCAAAGTTGGTGAACCAGTTGACGGACAGGAAGCCGAAGTCATAACCCGCGTTCGCCTCGAACACGTGCGCGGTGTTCCGCGCCCCGTAGTGGAAGTAGCCCGCGCCGTTGTTGAACCAATAGTCCGTGACCGCCACGTGGAAGCCTCCGACGGCATATCCCAAGGTCAAGTCGAACTCCTTCGTGTCATCCTTGTCCAAACCCACCGAGCCCCATCCGCTCAAGGACAAGCCCTTGTAGCCAATAGTCAGCGTGGGTTGCAGGCTCACGTTGCCCAGGTCCTGTCCGCGCCAGATGTAGCCGCTCACCAGTTCTGCACCCGCATCGGCCGTGACCTTGTCTTGCGCCATCGTGGCGACCGGACACAGCATCAGACAACCGGCCAATGCCATAGCCTTGTGTTGTAACGTTCCAATCATAACATTCATCGTTTTTAATCATACATACATTTACCTTAACGTCAGCCTGCGCAGGGCTCTTTTATACCTATTGATAGCTAAATAATAATTCTTCTTTCCTTTTGTCTTATCACACTGCAAAATTACGGCTTTCTGCTATCAATACGCACATATTCGCTTTCTATTTGGCAAATATACGCGTCTGCTTTCATATTGGCATGTATAAGTCTGTCCGGGTTATAATCTGAAAGCATATCGCCGGTTTCTCATGCAAATTGACACACCTGCCTGCGGGGGAATATGTTAAACAGCCTGCGTGTGCACATAAAAAACGGGACGCACCCCGTCACAGGCACGCCCCGTCGCTTGACAACCAACGAGAGAAACTTGTCGTCTTACATCTTGCTGCGTATGCGCCGCATCGCCTCCAGGCAGTCTTCCCGCCTGCCGAAGGCGGTGAGCCGCAGGTAGCCTTCGCCGCTGGGGCCGAAGCCCACGCCCGGCGTGCCCACGATGTTGGCCTCGTAGAGCAGCTTGTCGAAGAACTTCCAGGAGGGCAGGCCGTCCGGCGTCTTCCACCAGAGATAGGGGGCGTTCACCCCGCCGTAGACCCGGAAGCCGGCGGCGGTCAGGCTCTCACGCATGATGCGGGCATTCTCCATATAATAATCAATGGTCTCCCGCACCTGCTTCTTCCCTTCCGGCGAATAGACGGCCTCGGCACCGCGCTGGGTGATGTAGCTGGCCCCGTTGAACTTGGTGCATTGGCGGCGGTTCCACAAGGGGTTGAGGGGTACGCGCCGCCCCTCGATGTCGCTTGCCGTCACTTCCTTGGGCACGACCGTATAGCCGCAACGCACGCCGGTGAATCCCGCCGTCTTCGAGAAGCTGCGTATCTCGATGGCCACCTTCTTGGCGCCGCGTATCTCGTAGATGCTGTGCGGCACGTCCGGCTCGCGGATGTATGCCTCGTAAGCGGCGTCGAAGACTATCAGGGTGTCGTTGGCCAAGGCATAGTCCACCCACTTCTTCAGTTGGTCGCGGGTCAGGGTGGTGCCCGTGGGGTTGTTGGGATAGCACAGGTAGATGAGGTCCACGCGGTGTTCGGGCAGGGCGGGCATGAAACCGTTCGCCTCGGTGCAGGGCAGGTAGGTGATGTTGCACCACTGTCCGTCCGTGTTGAGTGCGCCGGCCCGCCCGTTCATCACGTTGCTGTCCACGTAGACGGGATAGACGGGGTCGGTGACGGCCATGCTGTTGTCCCAGCGCAGCAGTTCGCCGATGTTGCCCGTGTCGCTCTTGGCCCCGTCGCTGATGAAAATCTCGGAGGGACTGAGGTTGATGCCGTGCGCGGCGAAGTCATGCTTGATGATGGCGTTTATCAGGAAGCCATAACCTTGTTCGGGGCCGTAGCCGTGGAAGGTGTCTTCCCGGGCCAGTTCGTCCACGGCGCGGTGCATCGCCTCGATGCAGGCGGGGGGAAGCGGGCGGGTGACGTCGCCGATGCCCAGACGTATCAGTTTCTTGTCCGGGTGGGTCACCTTGAAGGCATTGACACGCTTGGCGATGTCGGAGAACAGGTAGCTGCCTTGCAGCTTCAGGAAATGTTCGTTTACTAAGGGCATAATGTCAAGTAATCAGTAGTTAGTAGTCGGTAGTTTCTATCTCGCCGTCATAGACCCGCGTGGCAGGCCCGGTCATCTGCAAATGTCCGCCGGGACCTTGCCAGCTGAGGTGCAGCGTGCCGCCGTCCATGAGGACGTCCGACTCGCGCCCGCAGCGACCGGTGAAGGCGGCGGCCACTGCCGTGGCACAGGCTCCCGTGCCGCAGGCTTGGGTGATGCCCGAACCGCGCTCCCAGACCCGCATACGGATATGCGACTCGTCCAGCACCTGGGCAAACTCCACGTTCACGCGGTCCGGGAACAGCGGGTGACGCTCCAGCAGGGGTCCGGCTTCCGCCAGGGGGACACGCTCCGCATCGGGCACAAAGATAACCAAATGCGGATTACCCATCGACACGGCGATGCCTTTTTCATACGGAAAGCCTTCGCCCAAGTCCACGGGGCGGATGTCCGAGGGGATGCCCATGTCCACCGTGACCGACTGCACCTCTCCCTGCCCGTCCACGTGCAAATGCAGCTGCTTGATGCCCGACAGGGTGTCCAGTGAGACGCACGTCCGGTCCGTCAGGCCGTATTCGTAGACATACTTGCCGATACAGCGGCTGGCATTGCCGCACATCCGCGCTTCCGAGCCGTCCGCGTTGAAGATGCGCATGGAGAAGTCCGCCTTGTCCGACGGGCCGACCAGCACCAGGCCGTCGCTGCCGATGCCTGTGTGCGGGCGGCTCCAGGCGATGGCGCAACGGGCAGGGTCGGCAATGGGGTAACGGGCGGTGTCCACGTAGATGTAGTCATTGCCCGCGCCGTGCATTTTGGTGAATTGTATTTTCATAAATCACCTCCTTTCCCATACGCCTCCTCATGCACCCCGGCCACGGCGCGTCCGCTCGGTTCGTTCATGTTCTTGAAAGAAGCGTCCCAGGCCAGGGCCTCGGCGGTGGAGCAAGCCACGCTGGGCACACTCGGCACGCTGCGGGCGGCACTCTCGCTGGGGAAGTAGCTCTCAAAGATGCTGCGGTAATAATATTCCTCCTTGTTGTGCGGCGTGTTGACGGGGAAGCGTTCCGCCGCATGGGCCATCTCCTCGTCACTCACCAGGCGGGCGGTCATGTCGCGCAAGGTGTCTATCCAGCCGTAGCCCACGCCGTCGCTGAACTGCTCCTTCTGCCGCCAGGCCACGCTGGCAGGCAGGAGGTCGGCAAAGGCTTCGCGGAGGATGCGCTTCTCCATCGTCTTGCCCGGACACATCTTCAGGGCGGGGTCGAGGCGCATGGCCACGTCCAGGAACTCCTTGTCGAGGAAGGGCACGCGCCCCTCCACGCCCCAGGCGGACAGCGACTTGTTGGCCCGCAGGCAGTCATACAGGTGCAGCTTGGAGAGCTTGCGCACGGTCTCCTCGTGGAAAGCCTGTGCGTCCGGCGCCTTGTGGAAGTAGAGGTAACCGCCGAACACCTCGTCCGCCCCCTCGCCGCTGAGCACCATCTTGATGCCCATCGACTTGATGACGCGGGCCAGCAGGTACATCGGCGTGGAGGCGCGGACAGTGGTCACGTCGTAGGTCTCGATGTAATAGATGACGTCCCTCAGCGCGTCCAGCCCCTCCTGCAGGGTGTAGTGTACCTCGTGGTGTACCGTTCCGATGTAGGCGGCCACCTCGCGTGCCTTGGCCAGGTCCGGCGAGCCTTCCAGGCCGATGGCGAAGGAGTGCAGTTGCGGCCACCACGCCTCGTTGCGCCCGTCCGTCTCCACCCGGCGCGAGGCATAGAGCTTGGCCACGGCGGAGATGATGCTGCTGTCCAGTCCGCCGGACAGCAGCACGCCGTAGGGCACGTCGCTCATCAGCTGGCGGCGCACGGCGGCTTCGAGGGACGTGCGCAGTTGCAGACCGGGGTCGTTGCCCTGGCCCTTGCCGCCAGCCACGCTCTCGTAGGCGAACCAGTCGCGGCGGTACCAGCGCGTCATTCGTCCCTCGCGGCTCCAGTAATAATGTCCCGGCAGGAAAGGCTCGTAGCTTTCGCAGAAGCCTTCGAGGGCCTTCAGCTCGCTGGCGCAATAGACGGTGCCGTCCGCATCGCGGCCGATGTAGAGGGGAATGACGCCTATCGGGTCGCGGGCCATCAGGAACTCGTCCCGCTCCTCGTCGTAGAGGACGAAGGCGAAGATGCCGTTCAGCTCCTCCAGGAAATGGATGCCCTTGTCGCGGTAGAGGGCGAGGATGACTTCGCAATCGCTGCCCGTTTGGAAGGCATATTGCCCCTCGTAGCGTTGGCGGATGTCGCGGTGGTTGTATATTTCGCCGTTCACGGCCAGCACTTGCCGGCGGTCGGGCGAGTAAAGGGGTTGCCCGCCGCTCTGCGGGTCCACGATGGAGAGTCGTTCGTGGGCCAGGATGGCCGTGCCGCCGCAGTAGATGCCGCTCCAGTCGGGGCCGCGGTGGCGTATCTTCTTGGCCATGGACAGGGCCTTGGCACGTAGTTCAGGCGTCTGCTGCCTGACGTTGAGTATTGCTGCTATTCCACACATATCTTTGTTGAATGATAATTAATCGGTATTTTTTTGGCGCGGATTACGCGGATTCCACGGATTTGTTTTTATATAACCCATGGAATCATGTATCTTACTTACTTACTATTGTTAATCCGTGAAATCCGCGTAATCCGCGCCTAATCTTATAAAATGGTCCGGCTGATTTCCTCCGCCGCCCGCCGCCCCGCGGCGATGCAACGCACCACCAGGCTCGGCCCCGTGGCCACATCGCCGGCCACCCACACGTTGGCGGGCAGCGGGGGCAGTTCGGGCTTCAGGAATCCCATGGCCAGGAGGACGAGGTCGGCCTCCAGTACCTCGCGCCGGCCGGTGGGCTTCATCACGGGGCGGCCGCCGTCGGGATTGGGCAACCACTCCACTTCCTCCACTTCCGCGCCGCGCACGTGTCCTTCCTCGCCGATGAAGCGGACGGTGCTGAGGCTCCAGCGGCGGGTGCAACCCTCCTCGTGGCTGCTGCTGGTCTTCAGCACGCGGGGATACTGCGGCCAGGGCGTGGCGGGATTGTGGCCCACAGGCGGCTGGGGCATGATTTCTATCTGCGTCACGCTCTTGGCTCCCTGGCGGTTGGCCGTGCCGATGCAGTCGCTGCCCGTGTCGCCGCCACCGATGACCAGCACGTGCTTGTCCCGCGCCGTGATGCGTTCGTCTTCCGTGAACGTCTGCCCGGCCAGTACGCGGTTCTGCTGGGCCAGCATCTCCAGGGCGAAGTGGATGCCTGCCAGTTCGCGGCCGGGGACGGCGAGGTCCCGCGCCTGGGGCGTGCCGGTGCAGAGGCAGTAGGCATCGAAGCCTTCGGGCAACCGGGCGAGGTCAATCTCCTGGTTCACGCGGAAGGTGATACCCTCGGCCTCCATCAGGCGGATGCGGCGGTCGATGATGGGCTTGTTCAGCTTGAAGTTGGGGATGCCGAAGCGCAGGAGGCCGCCCACGTATTCATCCTTCTCGAACACGGTGACTTCATAGCCGAGATGGTTCAGCCGGTTGGCGGCGGCCAGTCCTGCGGGGCCGGAGCCGATGACAGCCACCCGGCGGCCGTTGCGGCGGGGGACCTTGGGTTGCACATAGCCCTCGCGGAAGGCAGCCTCGATGACGGCGGCCTCGTCTTCGCGGATGGTGACAGGCGCATTGATGCTGAGTTTCAGGACGCAACTCTGCTCGCACAGGGCGGGACAGACGCGCCCGGTGAATTCGGGGAAGTCATTGGTGCGCGCCAGTATCTCGTAGGCCTTGCGCCAGTCGCCCTTCCACAGGGCATCCTGAAATTCCGGGGGACGGTTGCCCAGCGGGCAGGCCCAGTGGCAGAAGGGCACGCCGCAGTCCATGCAGCGCGAGGCCTGGAGCTTGCGTTCGCCCGTGTTCAGCGTCTGCTCCACTTCGCTGAAATCGTTGATGCGGTCGTGTATCGGCCGGTATCCGGCTTCTTGCCGGGGTATGGTAAGGAATGCTTTCGGGTTTCCCATTGTTTCGTTGGTTTAAGAGCCACGGGTGGCTCGGTTGGTTATCGTTGTTCGTGCTTTGGTGGCCGAAGTTTTTGGCAAAGTGGCGGGAAAAAGTTCCCGGTTGTAGGAGAAAAATCCTGTTTTGCCGCTTGAAAGTTATATTTCCAGGCTGGAAATGCACATTTCTAAGTTGGAAATGCTCATTTTTAGGCTGGAAATGTATATTTTTAGGCTGGAAATATAACTTTCAACAGGGATTGAGAGATTTTTCTCCTTCTATCGTCAATAATCCCGCTGCACTTCGGCTATCTTTTCCTGCAGCTTGCGCATCTGCTCCTCGGCCAGCACCTTCTTGTACTCGATGGGTGTCACCTGGATGAACTCGTCCACGTAGCGCGCCCAGTCGTCCAGCATGGCGCGGGCCAGCTCGGAACCGGTGTGCAGGTAGTGCCGACGCACCAGTTCGTGCAGTTCTTTGCGGGCGGAGGCGTCTTCCAGCAGGGACAGCTCCACCATGTCCATGTTGCAGAAGTAGTCGAAGTTGCGGTGCTTGTCCCAGACGTAGGCCACGCCGCCGCTCATGCCTGCCGCGAAGTTGCGTCCCGTCTCGCCCAGGACCACCACGCGACCGCCGGTCATGTACTCGCAGCAATGGTCGCCCACGCCTTCCACCACGGCCACGGCGCCGGAGTTGCGCACGGCAAAGCGTTCGCCCGCGCGGCCGTTGATGTAGACCTCGCCCGAGGTGGCCCCGTAGAGCAGGGTGTTGCCCGCGATGGTGTTGTCCTCGGCGGCAAACCCGCTGCGCACGGGCGGCTGCACGGAGATGTGCCCGCCGCTCAGTCCCTTGCCCAGGTAGTCATTGGCCTCACCCTCCAAGCGGAAGCTGATGCCGCGGGCCAGGAAAGCGCCGAAGCTCTGGCCTGCCGAGCCTTTGAACCTCACCTGGATGGTGCGGTCTGGCAGACCCTGTTCCCCGTAGCGGGCGGCCACGGCGCCGGAGAGCATCGCGCCCACGGAGCGGTCGGTGTTGGCGATGGCATACTCCAGCGAGACCTCCCGGCGGTTGTCCAGCGCCTCGCGGGCGGCGGCGAGCATCGGGACGTCCAACACGTGGTCGATGTCATGCCGCTGCGCCGAGACGTTGTGCAGGGCCGCGCCGTTGTCCACGCGGTGCAGCAATCGGCCGAAGTCCAGCAGGGCGGCCTTGGTGTCCGGGGCGGCGGGCTTCAGTTCTATCAGGTCCGTGCGGCCCACGATGTCGTCCAGGCGGGTGAAGCCCATCTCCGCCAGGTATTCGCGCACCTCCTGCGCCAGGAAGCGGAAGTAGTTGACCACATATTCATAATGTCCCCGGAAGTGCTTGCGCAAGCGTTCGTCCTGCGTGGCGACGCCCACGGGACAGGTGTTGGCGTGGCACTTGCGCATCATCACGCAGCCCAGCACGATGAGGGCGGCGGTGCCGAAGGCGAACTCCTCGGCGCCCAGCAGGGCCATGGAGATGATGTCGCGCCCAGTCTTCAGTTGTCCGTCGGTCTGCAGGCGCACCTGTCCGCGCAGGCCGTTCAGCACCAGGGTCTGCTGTGTCTCGCTCAGGCCTATTTCGGGCGGGATGCCCGCATAGCGCACGGACGAGGCGGGCGAGGCGCCCGTGCCTCCCTCGGCACCGGAGATGACTATCAGGTCGGCTTTCGCCTTGGCCACGCCGGCGGCGATGGTGCCCACACCGCTCTCCGCCACCAGCTTGACGCTGATGCGGGCGCGGGGATTGACGTTCTTCAGGTCGAAGATGAGCTGGGCCAGGTCCTCGATGGAGTAGATGTCGTGGTGCGGCGGGGGCGAGATGAGGGAGATGCCGGGTATGGAATGGCGCGTGCGGGCAATCACTTCGTCCACCTTGAAGCCGGGCAGTTGTCCGCCCTCGCCGGGCTTGGCTCCCTGTGCCACCTTGATTTGTATTTCTTCGGCATTCACCAGGTATTCCGTCGTCACGCCGAAGCGGCCCGACGCCACCTGCTTGGTCTTGCTGCAAAGCGGGATGCCGTCCTGTTCGCCGTGGAAGCGGACGGAGTCCTCTCCGCCCTCGCCCGTGTTGCTGCGCGTGCCCAGCTTGTTCATGGCCAGGGCCAGGGCTTCGTGTGCCTCTTTGCTGATGGCGCCGAACGAGATGGCTCCCGTGACGAAGTGTTTGACAATCTCTTCCACCGGTTCCACCTGCTCGATGGGGATGGGGTGGCGGCGGAAACGGAAGAAATCGCGCAGGAAGACGGGCTGCTCTTTGTCGTCCACCAACCGGGTGAACTCCTTGAACTTGGGGTAACTGCCCAGGCGGATGGCCAGCTGCAGGGTGCTGATGGTTTCCGGATTCCAAGCGTGGCGTTCTCCGTCCTTGCGGTAAGACATCTGCCCGATGTGGGGCAACAGGTCCTCCACGGATTCGGGTATGAAGCCCGCGCGGTGGAAGGCGGTGTAATCCCGTGCGATTTCCTTCAGGCCGATGCCGCCAATGGTGGAGGCGGGCGTGCCGAAGTAGTTCTTCAGCAACTCCGCACCCACGCCCACTGCCTCGAATATCTTCGCGCCACGGTAGGAGCGGATGGTGCTGATGCCCATCTTGCTCATGATCTTATAGAGACCCTTGCAGACGGCCTTGATGTAGTTTTTCTCTGCCGTTTCGTAATTCAGTTGGACGTCGCCTCGGCGCACCAGGTCGTCCAGTACGGCAAAAGCCATATAAGGATTGATGGCGCTGGCGCCGTAGCCCAACAGCAAGGCCGCGTGCATCACCTCGCGGATTTCGCCGCTTTCCACCACCAGGGCAGTCTGAACACGTTTCTGCACGCCGATGAGGTGATGGTGTACTGCACTGACAGCCAGTAGCGAAGGGATAGGAGCATGGGCGGCATCCACGTCACGGTCGGACAGGATGAGGTAGTTGGCTCCCTCCGTCACGGCCTCTTCGGCCCGTCGGCACAGTTCCGTCAAGGCTTCCTGCAGGCCGGCCTTGCCTTCATCCACGGGGAAAAGCATCGGCAGCTTGACGGCCTGGAAGCCTTTGTAGCGGATGTGGCACAGGATGTCCAGCTGCGTGTTGGTCAGGATGGGATGCGGCAGGCGCACCATCTTGCAGTGGCTCTCGTCGGGCTGGAGGATGTCGTTGCCTACGGCACCGATGTACTCCGTCAGCGACATCACCAGTTCCTCGCGGATGGGGTCGATGGGCGGATTGGTGACTTGGGCGAACTGCTGTCGGAAATAGTTGAACAGCAGTTGCGGCAAGTCCGAGAGGACGGCCAGGGGCGTGTCATTGCCCATGGAGGCCGTGGGTTCGGCTCCCGTGGTGCACATCGGCATCACGATGCGCTCCACATCCTCGCGGGTGAAGCCGAAGGCGCGCAGGCGGCGGTTGTAGTCCGGCACGGCATTCTCCACCTTGCGGCCACTGCGCAGGGCGTCCAACTCGATGCGGTTGGCGGACAGCCAGCGGCGGTAGGGACGGGCGGAAGCCAGTTGTTCCTTCAGCGGGCCGTCGTAGTAGATTTGGCCCTCCTGCGTGTCCACCATCAGGATTTTGCCCGGTTGCAAGCGGCCTTTCTCCT
>CALNEX010000033.1 GCA_939791845.1 uncultured Mediterranea sp.
ATCTGACTGTTAATCAGAGGGTCCTTGGTTCAAGTCCAAGACGAAGAGCAAAAGAGAGATGAGAGGAATGCCGAAGCGTTCCTCTTTTTTTTATGCCTACCTCTCCACCACCGCCAGCGCCAGCACGCTGAAGCGCACTCCCTCCACGCCTGCCAGCGCATCGGCACAAGCCGTGAGGGTGGCGCCCGTGGTCAGCACATCGTCCAGCAGCAATACATGCTGCCCGACAAAGGCAGCCGCATCCACAGCCTCGAAGACCCCGTCCACATTGTCCCAACGCTGGTGGGCCGACTTGCGAGTCTGCGTCTCCGTGAACTTCAGGCGCCGCACGTTCCCCACCGACACCGGGATGCCCGTCACGGCAGACACCCCCTGCGCGATACAAGCACTCTGGTTATACCCCCTGAGTCGCTGCTTGTCGGGATGCAAAGGCACAAGCAACAGCACGTCCACCCCCTCGAAGAAGCCAGACCGGACCAGGTCCGCCGCCATCAGCCGCCCCATCGCCTCGGCATCATCCTGACGGCCCTCATACTTCATCCGGAACAAGATGCGCCGATAGTCCCCGTCCTTGCAATAGCGGAAGTAAGAGGTGGCACGCTCCAGCGGGAACCGCCCCCAAAAACGCTGCTCCACGGGATTGTCCACTCGCAGGTGATAGTTGGTGCGAGGCATGCCGATGTCACACTTCAGGCACAACACCTCTTCCCCGTCGTCCAGACAGGCACCGCACACGGCGCAACGCCTCGGCACAAAAAGGCGGAAGAAAGAAAGGAGCCAGAGTTTGCAGGATTGCCACATGATACACATTATAATATATACCTATTCCCATCCGTCAGGAATATCCGGGACAAAGATAGGCAATCCGCCATAAAACAACACACATTCGTCAAAGAACAAGCGTATTTTCCTCCCGGAAAGCCTTGCAGCTATCATAAAATATTGCTATTTTTGCCCAAAATGTGCAAAGCGGCACCAAACGCCGCCGCACAAGAGGCTCCACAACCTCGAAACCTTTTACCTTTTTTATTTACATTCAAAAACACGTAGCTTATGCAGAAAAGATTCAGAAGGGTAAGCGTATTACTCATGCTATCCTTGCTACCTGCAAGCCTGTTACAGGCAACGCCCTCCGCTCCGGAGACTCTCATCGTACAACAAAGCGGTGAGTGCCAAGGCGTAGTGAAAGACACCAACGGAGAGGCCATCATCGGTGCCTCCGTAGTAGTGAAAGGCAGTGCCCAAGGTATGATCACCGACCTGGACGGCAAGTTCAAGATCGCCGATGTCAAACCTGGGACTGTATTGGAAATCAGTTACATCGGTTACGTCAAACAGACCGTCACGTGGAATGGCCAACCGTTGAACATCACCCTCAAGGAAGACACCCAGCAACTGGACGAAGTGGTTGTCGTGGGCTTCGGCACACAGAAGAAAGCCAACCTGACCGGCGCCGTCACCACCGTGAAGATGGACGAAGTCCTCGGCGAACGTCCTCTGACAAAAGCCTCGGATGCCTTGCAAGGTGCGGTGCCCGGCCTGCTGGTGAGCAGCGGCGGCAACGGCCCCACCTCCTCGAAGTCCTTCCAAATCCGCGGTGCCTACTCACTGGGCATCCAGAACAGCGATGGAAGCTATGGTGCCACCGTGGCCCCGCTAATCCTGATTGACAACGTGGAAGGCGACATCGACCTGGTGAACCCGGACGACATCGAGTCCATCACCGTGCTGAAAGATGCGGCCAGCTCCGCCATCTACGGTGCACGAGCCGCAGGTGGCGTCATCCTGGTGACCACCAAGCGCCCGCAGGGTGCCACGCGCTTCCAACTGAACTACAATAACAACCTGGCCTTCACCAATGCCATCAACCTGCCCAAGCAAGCACCGCTGGACACCTACCTGCAAGCCTACCAGGACACGGGCCGCGATGACTACTGGTCGCTGGGCTCGCCCAGCGTGACGCGCTGGCGGGAACTGTTGCAACAATACCGGCAAAATCCCTCGTCCGTGCCCACGCAAGGCGACGGCATCTTCCGTGACGACAACGGTGCCCTCTACTACCTCAACGAGAAAGACCTCATCAAGAACATGCTTGAAACCGGCTTCCAGCAGACGCACAACCTGTCCGTCAGCGGCGGCACGGAACGCCTGCGCTTCCGCCTGTCCGGCGGCTTCACCAACAACGACGGCGTCCTCATCGGCGACAAGGACACCTACCGCCGCCTGAACGTCAACTCATTCATCTCGGCCGACATCACGCCGTGGTTCACGCAGGAAGCCACCCTGAGCTATGCGCACAGCAAGAGCACCAATCCAGAATCGGCCGCAGGCGGCATCTACAGCCTCCGACTCGGTTCCTACTATCCGGAAGGCAACATGCCCGCAGGCTACGGCGTGGGCGGCGATGACGACCTCCCCTTCTTCACCCCGAAGAACCAGGTGCTCAACGCCCAGCCCTCGCGCAACAACTACGACAACCCGCGCATCTTCCTGAAGTCCATCCTGAAGCCGCTGAAGGGGCTGGAAGTGGCCTTTGAATATACGTTCGACAAGAACATGTACGACTACCACTACTACACAAGCAGCGTGACCTTCACCACCATCCAGGGCGGCGCCAACACCTCGCCCACGGATGACTACCTGCGCAAGTACAAGCAATTCACCAACTACAACGCCATCAACGCCTACGCCACCTACGGCTTCGACCTGGGCACGGACCACCACTTCAAGGTAATGGCCGGCTTCAACCAGGAGTCCAGCTACAAGGAGACGGTAGACAACTATTCCTACAACCAGGCCGTCATCGAGGTACCCTCGCTGGGAGGCGGCACAGGCAAGCTGACGTCCAATGACTACTACACGGAGTACGCCGTACGCGGCGGGTTCTTCCGCGTCAACTACAACTACAAGGACAAGTACCTGCTGGAGGTGAACGGCCGCTACGACGGCTCGTCGCGCTTCCCCAAGGACAACCGCTTCGGCTTCTTCCCCTCCGTGTCCGTCGGCTGGAACATCACGGAAGAGAACTTCATGGAAAACACCCGCAGCTGGCTGAACCAACTGAAACTCCGCGGCTCCTACGGCCAGATAGGCAACCAGAACATCGTGGAATATGCCTACATCCCGTCGATGACCATCAACAACACCTACACCGGCTGGCTGATGAACAGCAACGTGGTGGCCGCCGTCACCTCGCTGCCCGCACTGGTCAGCACGTCGTTCACGTGGGAAAAGGTGGGCACGACCAACATCGGCGTGGACTTCGCCTTGTTCAACAGCCGCCTGTCCGGTCTCTTCGAATGGTACCAGAAGGACACGAAAGGCATGTTGGCACCGGGCATGCAGCTGCCCGCCGTGGTAGGCGCGTCGGCTCCTTACCAGAACACGGCCGACATGCGCACCCGCGGTTGGGAAATCAACCTCAACTGGCGCGACCGCATCGGCAAGTGGGGCTACAACGTGGGCTTCAACCTCTCCGACTCGAAGAGCGTCATCACCAAGTATGACAGCAACGAGTCCAAGCTCCTGTCCAACTACTACGAAGGCCAGGAACTGGGTGAAATTTGGGGTTACGTCTATGACGGATTCTACACCGTGGACGACTTTGTAGACACACAGAGCTGGCAACTGAAAGACGGCGTGACGGACATCAACGGCACTGCCGTACGCCCGGGCGACGTCAAGTTCAAGAACCTGCGCGATGACGAGCAGGGCACCAACCTCATCACCGCCGGTGATGGCACCTTGGGCAATCCCGGCGACCAGCAGGTCATCGGCAACTATCTGCCCCGCTACCTCTACGGCATCAACCTGGGCGTCAGCTACGAGGGCTTCGACCTCAGCGTCTTCCTGCAGGGCACCGGCAAGCGCGACTACTGGCTGGCCAACGTGCTGACCTTCCCGATGTACGGCGACTACACCTTCCTGCCGTTGTACGACGGGCTGGACAACTACTGGCGTCCGGTGGATGCCGCCAACGGCGACTACACCTGCGCCAATCCCGGTGCCGAGTATCCGCGCATCTACGACAGCTATGGCAACATGGGCTCCAACTACCGCTACTCCGACCGCTACCTGTCCGATGCCTCCTACCTGCGCATCAAGAACGTGACGTTGTCCTACTCCTTCCCGAAACACCTCATCCGGAAACTCACGCTGTCGCAGCTGAAGCTGTTCGTCAGCATCGAGAACCTGGCCACGTTCAGCTCGCTGCCCAAGGGCATCGACCCCGAAACGCTGTCGTGGAACTACCCGGCCTTCCGCACGGTGTCATTCGGCGTGAACCTCTCCTTATAATATTAACCAAAACAACAAAGACTGATTATGAAAAAGATATTCATAGGCATGGCGTTGGTATCGGGCCTGGCACTGACGGGATGCAACGACAGCTTCCTGGACAAGACGCCCATCACCGACCTGACGGAAGAGAACGCTTTCAGTTCCTATGCCAACTTCCAAAGCTTCATGTGGCCCTGCTACGAGATGTTCACCAACACTACCATACGCACCTCCACCCGCAGCAACGGCTGGGGACCCGGCGGACAGTATGACGGCGATATGGACGCCAACTACTTCAACAACCGCTCGTCCAGCGGCTTCAACCAATTCGCCTACCAGACCGTGGGACTGGTGGCCTCCGGCAACGGCTGGAACTTCAGCTCCTTCATCCGCCGCATCAACATCATGCTGTCCCACATCGACGCCTCCGACATGACCCAGGAGGAGAAGGACCACTGGCGTGCCGTGGGCTACTTCTTCCATTCCTTCTGGTATATGGAGCTGATAGACCGCTTCGGCGACATCCCTTGGGTGGACAAGGTGCTGACGGAAAGCTCCGAAGAGACCTACGGCCCGCGCGTGGCACGCACCGAGGTGGCCGACAAGGTGCTGGAACGCCTGCAATGGGCCGAACAGAACATCGGCGACTTCGAGTCGCAGGACGGTGACAATGCCATCGACCGCGACTGCGTGCGCGCCGCCCTCTCCCGCTTCACCCTGCGCGAAGGCACATGGCGCAAATATCACGGCCTGGAAGGCGCTGACAAGTATCTGGAAGAGTGCGTCCGCGTCTCCGAAGACCTGATGGCCGACTATCCCGACCTCTACCAGGGCACGGACGGCCAGCCGGGTGCCGGCTACGGCGAAATGTGGACCACGGCCGACCTGAACGGCGTGCCGGGCGTCATCCTCTACAAGGAATACGTGGCCGGCATCAACGCCGTGCAAGGCGGATGCTACCTGGAACACACCTCCAGCCAGAGCATCGAGGTACACCAAAGCACCGTGGACCTCTACCTGATGAAGAACGGCCTGCCCATCCACAACCCGCAGTCCGGCTACTATGGCGACAAGACCATGTATGACACCTTCCGCGACCGCGACCCGCGCCTCTACCACACCGTCATCCCGCCCTACAAGGTAGAAGCCGGCGGCGCCAACACCCCCGTGGAGAACCCCAACGCGGACTGGGGCTACACAGACAACCCCGTGGAACGCGAATACATCGACATCATGGGGGCCAACTACAGCCGCAGCAACCCCGGCATCGGCATGAAGCGCCTGCCCGTGCAGAACTGGTCGGCCTCGCTGGTGGACGAAATCCCGCGCCTGGGCGAAGGCGGTGCCTACCTGCAATGCCGCTCGGGCTACTACCTCTGGAAGCTCTACAACAACTGGGAGGAGAACCTGAACACCGGTTCGTTGAACGTGGCGGACAAGCCCATCTTCAAGATTGAGGAAACGCTGCTGAACTATGCCGAGGCCATGGCCGAACTGGGTCGCTTCGACCAGGCTGCCGCAGACCGATCCATCAACAAGCTGCGCGACCGTGCCGATGTGGCCCGCATGACCGTCGGGCAAATCAACGACAACTTCGACCCTGACCGGCCCTACTACTACCCCGAAGGCAACACCACCGGCGTGCAAGTGCCCGCCCTGCTGTGGGAGGTGCGCCGCGAACGCATCATCGAGCTGCTGGGCGAGGGCTTCGGCTACTACGACGTCCGCCGCTGGCGCATGGCACCCTGGTTCATCAACAAGGTGGCCAAGGGCATCTGGGTCACCAAGGAATACGCCCAAAGCCAGGGCCGCACCCTCTACAACCCCGAAACCGGCTACTCCGACGGCACGGACGGCAGCATGACCGAAGGCTACCTGTACCTCTTCAACGACCCCGTGGCGCAAGGTGTGGGCTGGCTGGACAAATACTACCTCTACCAAGTGCCGACGGACGAAATTGTGCTCAACCCCGACATCGAGCAGAATCCGGGCTACTAAACATTGCCGCCCCGTAAAGATTGTTAATAACTGAAAAGAACAGCCTTGAAGCGCAGGGATTACCCGAAGTTTTCCCTACCTTTAAGGCTGTTTTCATAAGTCCATAACCCTAAAAACAAGCTACTGATAATGCAAACCAACCGATTCCCCCTCCTCTGCGCCGGCCTCTTCGCCACAGCCTGCGCGACGGGCGCCCAAGCGGCGGACAAGAACAAGGACCCGAAGCCCAACATCATCTTCATCCTGTGCGACGACATGGGATACGGCGACCTGGGCTGCTACGGGCAGAAGTACATCCACACCCCCAACCTGGACCGCATGGCCCAAGAGGGAATGCTTTTCACCCAGGCCTACGCCGGAAGCCCCGTCAGCGCGCCGTCGCGTGCCTCGCTGATGACCGGACAACACTCCGGACACGGCCACGTCCGCGGCAACAAGGAATACTGGCAGGGCGAGGTGACATACGGGCAGAACAAGGACTACGCCATCGTCGGCCAGGAACCTTACGATCCCGGACACATCATCCTGCCTGAAATCATGAAGCAGAACGGCTACACCACCGGCATGTTCGGCAAGTGGGCCGGCGGCTACGAAGGCTCCGTCTCCACCCCGGACAAGCGCGGCGTGGACGAGTACTACGGCTACATTTGCCAGTTCCAGGCCCACCTCTACTACCCCAACTTCCTCAACCGCTTCAGCCGCTCGATGGGCGACACGGCCGTGGTGCGCGAGGTGATGGAGCAGAACATCCAGCACGCCATGTATGGCGACGACTACCGCAACCGCAAGCAGTATTCGGCCGACATCATCCACCAGAAGGCCCTGGAATGGCTGGACAAGCAGGACGGCAAGCAACCGTTCTACGGCTTCTTCACCTACACCCTGCCCCACGCAGAACTGGCACAGCCCGAAGACTCCATCCTGAAGGGATACAAGCGGCAATTCTTCACCGACAAGACCTGGGGCGGCAGCGAAGGCTCGCGCTACAACCCGGTGGAGCACACGCACGCCCAGTTTGCAGGCATGATTACGCGCCTGGACGCCTATGTGGGCGAAATCCTGGCCAAGCTGAAAGAAAAAGGATTGGATGAGAACACCCTCGTCATCTTCAGCAGCGACAACGGCCCCCACGAGGAAGGCGGCGCGGACCCCACTTTCTTCGGACGCGACGGCAAGCTGCGCGGCCTGAAGCGCCAGTGCTACGAGGGCGGCATCCGCGTGCCCTTCATCGCCTGGTGGCCGGGACGCATCCAGGCCGGACAGGTCAATGAACACCAACTGGCCTTCTACGACGTGATGCCCACCTTCTGCGAGCTGGTGGGAGACAAGAAGTTCCCCAAGAAATACCTCAACAAGAAGCTCGAAGGCGACTGCTTCGACGGCATCTCCTTCGCCCCCACCCTGCTGGGCCAGGACGACCGGCAGGCCAAGCACGACTTCCTCTACTGGGAATTCCACGAGACGGACCAGATTGGCGTGCGCATGGGCGACTGGAAGCTGGTGGTGGTCCGCGGCGTGCCCCGTCTGTATGACCTGGCCACCGACATCCACGAGGACAATGACGTGGCCGCCCAGCACCCCGACATCGTGCAGCAGATGACGGACATCATCCTGCGTGAACACCGCCCCAGCGAACTCTTCCGGGTGACACTGCCCAAGACTGCCGAACCTTGACACGACCGGACACGGGCCTACAGAAGACACTGACACAAGTTTGCCCCTTCCTTGTCGACAAGGAAGGGGCAAACTCATATATATAGCAACTAAAGTTGAATCAGAAGCACTTGGACGCGCCCCGCTTCGCTTCGTTCTCGATGTAGGACTGGATGTGGCGCATGCGTTTCTCGACGAGGATTTCGTCCACGGCGATGAGGATGCCGGTCTCCTCCACGTCGCCGAACTCGCGGTTGATGGCGGTGCCGAACATGCGCATCGTGGGGCTGAGGCTCATGTAGGCGTTCACCAGCGGGGGGATGTTGTAACCCAGCTTGCGCACCTCGCAGTTCAGTATCTTGTAGTCCTCCTTGAAAGTGTCCTTGCAGAAGAGGGCGGCCAGCTGACGCTCGTCAGTCTCTATTTGCAGCGGCTCGATGGGGGTGACGAGGCCCTCTTTGTCGCCGAAATGCTTTTTCAGGAAATAGAGAATCATGTCGCGCCCCGGACGGGAATAGTTGGGATACATCGTCACCTTGCCGAAGAAGTACTTCACGTTGGGCATCACGACGGTCAGCGCGCCCAAGCCGTCCCACAGGTTGTCCAGGGCGAAGAGGCCCTTGTTGTCCATGCGGGTGCGCTGGTACTCCAGCGTGACGAACGAACGGGCCAGCTCGATGGTGGTGGGGAGATATTCGCGAAGGAACTTGTCGGAGAAGTGGAACATGTGGGCCGTGGCCAGCAGGGGTTGCCCCTTGTCGTCGAAGCGGACGTCCGTGCCCAGGATGTAGCGGTATCCGCCCAGGATTTCCTCGGCCTCGGGGTTCCAGACGATGAGCTGCTTGTAGGGGTGCTCCATGACGTCGAACTCGTCGATGTCCACCGCCTTGCCCGTGCCCCCGCCTGCGGCGCGGAAGGCTATCTCGCGCAGGCGGCCTATCTCCTGCATCGTGTGGGGCGAGTCGTGCGCCGTGACAATGTATATCTGGTTATGACTGCGGTTGGTCATGCGCAGGCGTTTGTCCTCGGTGAGTTCCGCCTTCAGCAGTTCTTTGCTTACCGGTGCTATGATATCTTCCATATTCTGTTGTGGTATTCAGAGTTTATACACGATGTCTTTAACGTATTGTGCCCACTGCTGTGGCGTCCGGCTCTTGTCGAACGTCTGCCAGGGGATGGGCTTCCCGATGGTGATGGTGAAGGTCTTGTGGCGGTTCTTCAGCATCTCGTCGGCCAGGTAGAGCATGGCGATGTTGAACTTGATGCCGAGTGCCTTGCACACGTTGGCCAGGTTGTAGAAGAAGTTGGAGTTGCGGCCGTCGAAGTGGATGGGCACCACGTCGCGCCGGTGCTGCACGCTCTTGACGATGAAGGCTTTCTTCCACTCCAGGTCGCGGATGATCCCGCCCTTCTGCCGCCGCGAGCACAGGCCTGCGGGGAACATCAGCAGCTGGTTGTCCGAGGCAAATCCCGCCTCGACCACGCGGGGGAAGTCCTTGGCCTGCCGCCCGGTCTTGTTGATGGGGATGCAGAGGGGGGCGAGGCCGTGCAGGTTCATCAGCAGGTCGTTGACCAGGTACTTGATCTTGCCGTCATAGCGCGTGCCCAGCACGTATCCCAAGGCCAGCCCGTCCTGCCCGCCCAGGGGATGGTTGGAGACGAAGGTGCAGAGGCGTCCGTCCGCAGGCAGGTTCTCCTCGCCACGGACCACGAGTTTGGCATCCAGGAAGTCCAGGCTGGCTTTCAGGAAGTCCACCCCGACCTTATCCTGCGCGCCGCGCAGGAATGCGTTCAGTTCGTCCTGGTGGACGATGCGCTTCAGGTAGGAGACGACAAACCGGGGGATGTACTTCGCCTTCCCGGGAGCCTTCTCCCGCAGCACTTTGTCTATGTCTATCAAAAACAATGAATCGTCAGCCATGCTTGTTCCGATGATTTTACAGCGCAAAATTAACGCATCTTTTTAATTAAACACAAGGTTTTGTCAGAAAACTGACACCGAAATCTATCAAAACCTACATAATAACTCCCGGAAGGCTGTTTTTACCCGCCGGATTGCGCAAAACCCCTCCGAGTGTGCAATAAATAGAAAAACTCCTGAAAACTCTCCGGCTCCACAGAGAAGCTGCCCTTTGACAGTTTCCCCCCCAAAGAATGGTGGAAATCCGTCCGCCTCCTCCGAAAAAATTCCGTAAACTTGCATCAGAAAAAAATCCGGCCCCGAAAGACGGGACGCCGGCCTGAACCTCAAAACAGAAGATTATGAACAGTGTGACATTTACCAAAGAACTGGTGGGCGTGCAGGACGAACTGCTGCGCTTTGCCTACAAGCTGACTGCCGACTATGAAGAAGCCAACGACCTGCGCCAGGAGACCTCGCTGAAGGCCCTGGACAACGAAGAGAAATACGAGCCCCAGACCAACTTCAAGGGCTGGATATACACCATCATGCGCAACACCTTCATCAACAACTACCGCCGCATCGTGCGCGAGCAGACCTTCGTGGACACCACCGAGAACCACTACTACCTGAACGCCCCGGGCGAAACGCCTTCGGAGAGCACCGAAAGTGCCTACGACCTGAAGGAAATGCACCGCGTGGTGAACGCCTTGCCCAAGGAATACCGCGTCCCCTTCACGATGCACATCGCAGGCTTCAAGTACCGCGAGATTGCCGAGAAGCTGGGCCTGCCCATCGGCACGGTGAAGAGCCGCATCTTCTTCACCCGGCAACGGCTGCAACGGGAGCTGAAGGACTTCCGCTGACCACACCCTGACACCCAAGATTCCCGCCCGCGGGCGGAGGCACGCCCAAGCACGGGCGCAGGTACCTCCGCCCGAGCACGGCGGTACGCCCGCCCGCGTCCGGCGGTACCGCCGGACAACCACCCCCGAATCCGCCTCCCCGACACCCCCCGATTCCCCGCAATCCCCCACCAGCAAAGCGTTTCAGAAGATTCCTAATTTTCAGAAGGATAAGCAATCAACAAGCTGTTGAAAACTTCTTTGAAAGTTTTTCGCCGAAACATGGTGGGGGATTGTGGGGAATTGTGTACTTTTACACCCTGATATTATAATAAGGAAAGAAATGATACGTTTTCTGGGCAACATAGAGGCCAAGACCGACGCCAAGGGACGGGTGTTCATCCCCGCCATCTTCCGGAAGCAGCTGCAAGCCGCCGCGGAAGAGAGCCTCGTGCTGCGCAAGGACGTGTTCCAGGACTGCCTGGTGCTCTACCCCGAAAGCGTGTGGTTCAAGACGCAGGAGGAACTGCGCCGCCGCCTGAACCGCTGGAACGCCCGCCAGCAGGCCGTGTTCCGCCAATTCGTCAGCGATGCCGAAGTGGTGGTGCCGGACGGCAACGGGCGCATCCTCATCCCCCGCCGCTACCTGCAGATGGCGGGCATCGAGGACGAGGTGCGCTTCATCGGCATGGACAACACCATCGAAATCTGGGCGAAGGCGCGCGCCGAACAGCCTTTCCTGTCGGCGGAAGAGTTCAGCCAGGCGTTGCAGGAGACGCTGGGCGAAGATTTGTGGGATAACAACGAAAAAGGATAAGAGATGGCACAAGAAGACACTGCAACCTATCACATACCGGTGCTGCTGGCACCCGCCGTGGACGGGCTGGACATCCGCCCGGACGGCATCTACGTGGACGTCACCCTGGGCGGAGGCGGCCACACGCGCGAAATCCTGCGCCGCCTCGGCCCCGGCGGACGCCTGCTGGGCTTCGACCAGGACGAGGACGCCGAGGGCAACATCCCGGACGACCCGCGCTTCACCTTCGTGCGCAGCAACTTCCGCTACCTGCACAACTTCCTGCGCTATCACGGCATCGAACGCATCGACGGGCTGCTGGCCGACCTGGGCGTGTCGTCACACCACTTCGACGACAGCCAGCGGGGCTTCTCCTTCCGCTTCGACGGCGCGCTGGACATGCGCATGAACAAGCGGGCCGGACAGACGGCGGCCGACATCGTGAACACCTACGACGAGGAACGCCTGGCCTACGTCTTCTACCTCTACGGCGAGCTGAAGAACAGCCGCAAGCTGGCTGCCGTCCTCGCCAAAGCACGGGCCAACACGCCGGTGACCACCATCGGCCAGTTCCTGGACATCGTGAAGCCCCTCTTCGGCCGCGAACGCGAGAAGAAAGAGCTGGCCCGCGTCTTCCAGGCCCTGCGCATCGAGGTGAACCACGAGATGGAAGCCCTGCGCGAGATGCTCCTGGCGGCCGCCGGAGCCCTGCGACCGGGCGGACGCCTGGCCGTCATCACCTACCACTCGCTGGAAGACCGCCTGGTGAAGAACCTGATGAAGACCGGCAACGTGGAGGGCAAAGTGGAAAAAGACTTCTACGGCAACGTGCAGACGCCCTTCCGCCTGGTGAACAACAAAGTCATCACGCCCGATGAAGACGAGGTGGCCCGCAACCCGCGCTCGCGCAGCGCCAAACTCCGCATCGCCGAGAAACGGGACGAAGACAACAACGACAACTAAACAAGAAGACAATCATGGGAACCGAGAAAAAGACAGACAAGGCCTCCTCCCGGCACACGTCCTGGAGGAGCATCATCGGAGGCGACATCCTGGCCGCCGAATTCTTCCACCGGCAGGCCAAGCTGCTGGTGCTCATCATGGTACTCGTCATCTTCTATATAAACAACCGCTACGAATGCCAGCAACTGATGATACGCATCGAGGAACTGAAGAAGGAACTGACGGACATCAAGTATGACGCCCTGACGCGCAGCTCGGAGCTGATGGAACACAGCCGCCAGTCGCGCATCGAGGAGTACATCGCCACGCAGCACAGCGACCTGCAGAGCGCCACGACGCCCCCCTACCTGATACGCAACGACTAACGCCCAAAGGAGAGACGCATTATGACTATCAACAAAAAAAGCATTGTCAACCGCTACTTCCTCATCGTGGTAGTGATGTTGCTCCTGGGTGTATTCGTCATCATCAAGGCAGCCATCATCATGTATGCCGAGCGGGAATACTGGCAGGAAGTGGCCGACCGCTTCGTGCGCGAGAATGTCACCATCCGCCCCAACCGCGGCAACATCCTCTCGTCCGACGGCAAGCTGATGGCCAGCTCGCTGCCGGAATACCGCATCTACATGGACTTCATGTCCGGCGAGCGCGACGAAGAACGCCGCAAGAAGGACCAGCAGCGCCGCGACCAGAACCTGACGGACAGCATCGACAGCATCTGCATAGGATTGCACCACATCTTCCCGGACAAGAGCGTGGCCTACTTCAAGCAGCGGCTGCGCCAGGGACGCAAGAAGAAAAGCCGCCACTGGCTGATCTACCCCAACCGCATCTCCTACATCCAATACAAGGAGGCCAAGCGCCTGCCCGTCTTCCGGCAAGGACCCAACGCCGGCGGATTCCACGAACAGGTGTACAACCAACGCAAGAAGCCCTTCGGCTCGCTGGCCGCACAGACCCTGGGACGACTCTATGCCGACACGGCCAAGGGAGCGCGCAGCGGCATCGAACTGGCTTTCGACTCCGTGCTGCGCGGGCAAAACGGCATCACGCACCGCCAGAAGGTGATGAACCGCTATCTGGACATCGTGGACATACCCGCACAGGACGGCTGTGACGTTGTTTCCACCATCGACGTAGGCATGCAGGACATCTGCGAGAAAGCCCTGCGCGACGAACTGGAGCGCATCAACGCCATGGTGGGCGTGGCCGTACTGATGGAGGTGAAGACAGGCGAAGTGAAAGCCATCGTCAACCTCAGCAAGGCCGGCGACGGGAAATACTACGAAATGAACAGCAACGCCATCAGCGACCTGCTGGAGCCGGGCTCCACCTTCAAGACAGCCTCCATCATGGTGGCCCTGGAAGACGGGAAAATCACCCCGCACACCGTGGTGGACACAGGCAACGGCATCATGAACATGCACGGCAGCAAGATGCGCGACCACAACTGGCACCGCGGCGGCTACGGCAAGATAGACGTCACGCGCATCCTCGAAGTGTCGTCCAACATCGGCGTGTCCTACCTGATCGACAAGTATTACCACGACGACCCGCAGAAATTCGTGGACGGCCTGAAACGCATGAGCCTCGACCAGCCCCTGCACCTGCAGATACAGGGCGAAGGCAAGCCCTACCTGAAAGGCCCGGACGAACGCTACTTCGCCAAGACCACCCTGCCCTGGATGAGCATCGGCTACGAGACGCAGTTGCCGCCGATGAACATCCTGACCTTCTACAACGCCATCGCCAATGACGGCGTGATGGTGCGCCCCAAGTTCGTCAAGGCGCTGCTGCGCGACGGCGAGGTGGTGAAGGAGTATCCCACGGAGGTCATCAACCCGAAGATATGCTCGGACAGCACGCTGAGCCAGATCCGCGTCATCCTGCGCAGGGTGGTGTCGCACGGCCTGGCCAAGCCCGCGGGCAACCCGGAGTTCGCCGTGTCCGGCAAGACGGGCACCGCACAGATCTCCAAGGGCAAGGAGGGCTACAAGTCCGGCCGGGTGAACTACCTGGTCAGCTTCTGCGGCTACTTCCCCTCGGAGGCGCCCAAGTACAGCTGCATCGTCTCCATCCAGAAGCCGGGGCTGCCGGCATCGGGCGGACAGATGGCGGGCAGCGTGTTCGGCAAGATTGCCCGCCAGGTCTATGCCCAGGACTTGCGCTTCGACCTGGCGGCGGCCATAGACAGCACCTCGTGCCCCATCCCCGACGTCAAGGCGGGCGAACTGGAGGACACCCGCGAAGTGCTGGCCGCCCTGGACATCCCCGTCGAGGCTGAAGGCACGGGCGGCGATGCCTGGGCCGTGCAGCAACGGGACACCGCCGCCGTGGTGCTGCACGGCCGCGAGCCCAAGGAAGGCCTGATGCCCAACGTAGTGGGCATGGGCGCCAAGGATGCCGTCTACCTGCTGGAGAGCGCGGGCCTGAAGGTACACCTCAGCGGCATCGGACGTGTCCGGAAGCAGTCGCTCTCCCCCGGCAGCCGCATTGTCAAGGGACGGACGGTGGCGCTGACATTGAAATAAGACTCTATACATATTATATAATATAGGCATGAAACTGAACGAACTACTGAAGACAGTGCAGCCGGTGGAGGTCATCGGCCGCACGGACATCGAGATAACGGGCGTGGACATCGACTCGCGCCGCGTGGAGCCGGGCCACCTCTTCATGGCCATGCGCGGCACGCAGGCCGACGGGCACGCCTACATCCCCGCCGCCATCCAGAACGGCGCCCGCGCCATCTTGTGCGAGGAGCTGCCCGCAGAGACGCAGGAAGGCATCACCTACGTGGTGGTGAAGGACAGCGAGGACACCACGGGGCGCATCGCCACCCTGTTCTACGGCGACCCGACATCGCAGCTGGAGCTGGTGGGCGTGACCGGCACCAACGGCAAGACCACCACCGCCACCCTGCTCTACCGCCTGTTCCGCTACTTCGGCTACAAGGTGGGGCTGATATCCACCGTGTGCAACTACATCGACGACGAGGCCGTGCCCACCGACCACACCACGCCGGACCCCATCACGCTGAACCAACTGCTGGGCCGCATGGCCGATGCCGGTTGCCAGTACGCCTTCATGGAGGTCAGCTCGCACGCCATCGCGCAGAAGCGCATCAGCGGCCTGCGCTTCGCCGGGGGCATCTTCACCAACCTGACGCGCGACCACCTGGACTACCACAAGACGGTGGACAACTACATCCGCGCCAAGAAGAAGTTCTTCGACGACATGCCCCGCGACGCCTTCAGCCTGGTGAACCTGGACGACAAGAACGGCATGGTGATGGTGCAGAACACGCGCTCGCACGTCCACACCTACTCGCTGCGCAGCCTGTGCGACTTCAAGGGCCGGGTGCTGGAGAGCCACTTCGAAGGGATGCTGCTGGACTTCAACGGGCAGGAGCTGGCCGTGCCGTTCGTCGGCCGCTTCAATGCCTACAACCTGCTGGCCGTCTTCGGCGCGGCGGTGCTGCTGGGGCAGAAGCCGGAGGAGGTGCTCATCGGCCTGAGCACGCTGCACCCCGTGTCCGGACGCTTCGAGACCCTCCGCTCGCCCCGGGGCTTCACTGCCATCGTGGACTATGCCCACACGCCGGACGCGCTGGTCAACGTGCTGAACGCCATACACGGCGTGCTGGAAGGACGCGGACGGGTCATCACCGTGGTGGGCGCCGGAGGCAACCGCGACAAGGGCAAGCGACCCATGATGGCCAAGGAGGCCGCCCGCCTGAGCGACCGCCTCATCATCACCAGCGACAATCCCCGCTTCGAGGAGCCGCAGGACATCATCCGCGACATGCTGGCCGGGCTGAACGCCGAGGACATGCAGAAGACCCTCTCCATCGCCGACCGACGCGAGGCCATCCGCACCGCCTGCATGCTGGCGCAGAAGGGCGACGTCGTGCTGGTGGCCGGCAAGGGACACGAGGACTACCAGGAGGTGAAGGGCGTGAAGCACCACTTCGACGACAAGGAGGAGATAAAGAACATTATCAGCTACGAGTGACCAGCTACGAGCTACAAGTGCGTCTACCACACATAAACTCGTAGCTTGTAGCTCGTAGCTCGTCACTAAAAAGACATACGACTATGCTATACTACTTATTCCAATGGCTTGACCAATACGACTTCCCCGGCGCAGGAATGTTCTCCTACACGTCGTTCCGCGCGCTGATGGCCGTCATCCTGGCGTTGCTCATCTCCAG
>CALNEX010000034.1 GCA_939791845.1 uncultured Mediterranea sp.
TGGTAGGGAATATCCACCACTTCGACATGGGCACCCTGCTGGACCGCCTCGGCATCGCCGTCCGCACGGGCCACCACTGCGCCCAGCCGCTGATGACGCGCCTCGGCATCGAAGGGACGGTGCGCGCCTCCTTCGGGCTGTACAATACAAAGGAGGAAGTGGATGTGCTGGTGGCGGGGATTGAAAGGGTGAGGAAGATGTTCTAATAGTTGAACCCGAACTGCCAAAGCGGCACTATGATGCCGTGTCCGTATTCTATGTCGTCTCGGACAATGATGCCGCCCGGTATGTTCTCTATCTGCTTCTTGCCTTTCTTCGCCCCGCCAATCTCGAACGTATGAAGGCCGATGACGAAATCTGAATCCCGCGAGGCCGTGACCTCATTCTTCACCCGCATCTGATTGTAGAAGAATGTTTCCCGCAGATTGCCCGTGTCGGGACGCCCGCCGGCCAATACGGACATCAGGCTGGGATTGTCCACATAGACTTTTTCCACTTTGCCCAAACCGCGCATGCCGCCCGTGTCATCCCGCAACAGCCCAATCATGCCAGCCCTCTCCAGATAGGTCAGGTACTCAGGAATGCTATTGCGACTGACCCCTATCTCTTTGGAAAGGTTGTCCATATTCGGCTTATAAGGAGCCAATCGGGCAATGACAGACAGCATCTGCTTCAACTTGCGGGCGGTAGAGGCTTTCATGTCGGCATATTGGGGGATGTCCGACTCAATGGTTTGGGCAATGACCTGCCCCATACGGATGTCAAACCCACCTTCCGCCGCAAAAGGATAGTACCCTTTCGACAGATATTCACGAAACAGAGGAAGAGGATGCGTCAATCCCGGCACGGAAATCCGGTGCGACAAGATATCCTCCACCGTATGGGCAGGCACCTCTATCCGATAGTTCATGGCCAAGAATTCCCTGAAGGACAATCCTTGCAGATGATACATCAATGCCCGGCGGCTCAAGTCCGCCTCGCCTTTGCGGATGTCCAATACGGACGAACCGGTGAATACAATGCGCAAGGCGGGATGCACGTCATAAATCTGCTTCAGCTCCTTGGACCAGTCCTTGTACTTGTGCGCCTCGTCCACATACAAATCCGTACCCCCTTCTTTCACAAAATCATCGGCCAGCTCCACCAAGGTGTGGCGGGAGAAATAGATATGGTCCGCTGACACGTAGAGAAACAGGCCTTCCCCCCGATGTCTGACTATGCGTTGCAGCAACATCGTAGACTTGCCTACGCCACGGGGACCCGTGATGCCTATCATCCGACTGTCCCAGTCTATTTCCTCGCTCATATACCTGCAGAAAGTGGTAGGGACCTGCTTCAGCATCTCCTCCATATACGCGAATAAAGTTAGATCTATCATAAGGCTTGATTGTTTGACGCAGGCAAAGATACGAAGAATTGCTCTCATTGAGAACATTTTTTGCCCCGTTTCTGCTCTCATTGAGTGCAATTTTTCGTCCAAATCCCCAACAGACAGATGAAACTCCCCTCCAGCCGACCATCCGGCAGGAATATTTCGTACCTTTGCCCCGATTTTCTGAACGGATAAAAAACATCACCGATATGAAAGCATTCTACACCATCCTTCTACTGGTCGTGTCCAACATCTTCATGACATTCGCCTGGTACGGGCACCTGAAGTTGCAGGAGATGAAGATCACCACCCATTGGCCGCTGTTTGCCATCATCCTCTTTTCGTGGGGCATCGCGCTCTTCGAGTATTCCTGCCAGATTCCTGCCAACCGCATCGGCTTCACGGGCAACGGCGGTCCCTTCTCGCTGATGCAGCTCAAGGTCATCCAGGAGGTCATCACGCTCATCATCTTCACCGTGTTCACCACGCTGTTCTTCAAGGGCGAGGCGCTGCATTGGAATCACCTGGCGGCCTTCATCTGCCTCATCCTGGCGGTGTACTTCGTCTTCATGAAGTGACATTCCTGCAGCTATGACCATTAATCAGCCCTTGTTGCGATACTCCAAAGGGCTCATGCCTGTATAACGCTTGAAATATTTACCAAAGAAAGACATATTCGCAAAGTGCAGCGCATCTGCTATCTCCTGCACGGTGAGGCGGGTGGCTTTAAGCTGAGCCTTTGCATCCATAATGACCATGGAGGATATGATTTCCACGCACGTTCTGCCGGTCACTTGCTTCACAACATTGCACAGATGGGCATGGCTGATACCCAGACGCCGGGCATACCAAGAGACATTGCGCACCTCCGCATAGTGCAACATCACCAGCCGCGAGAAATCCTTGCTAAGCTGCTCACTCTTCGAGGAAGAGCGGGGGTCAAGCCCTCGCGAAGCATAGAGCAAGGAGAGGCCGGTATGGATGTCCGCATACAGGTTGGGAGTAACAGCCTTGCGCATCCGTTCGGGCAGAAAGCCATACAGCCTGATAATCATGCCGAGATATTCTTCCAGTGCCTTGGCACCCTGCGGCTTCAATTCCATAACCGGCCGCGCCAACGTGAGATGCATGGCATCGAACACCGAACGCGAGCGATCCGCCTGCTCGACACATTGCGAGGAGAACCCCAAGAAATAGATTTTCAGTTCGCCTTCCACCCGATGTACCTGAAAAATACTGCCGGGTGTCAAGGTCACCACATCATTGGCATGCACCTCTATGCGATTCAGATTAACGGAGGCCTCCACCTCCCCGGACATGCAAAGGACAAAAATCTCACACTTGAGCCGCACAGGAAAATTAGTATATAAACTTAGCAGTTCCTTGCTTATATCGGTGCCGATCATCCAGTCTTCCGGCAAGTCTATCTTGGGCAATTTCTCTTCCATGACACCTATAATTACAGAATTAAGAAGTTGAATATATTGACGACATATTACTCCGCAAAATTACAGAATAATCCCTAAAATTAACGCCTTCCTCACGCTTGAATTAGATTTTATTTAAGAAAAGGACAAAATTCCCAAAAACAGACCTTGCAGGAATCCCCCTGAACCTCGTACATTTGCACCCGCAAAAAGAATGGATTATTCGACATAGTTTTTATGAAAAGACAAAAACTGATTTTAATAGGCATCGGCTTCCTGACGGGAATGTTGGGAGCCTGCTCGTCCGAAGAAGATGCACCGGCATCCGGTATGGGAACCCTGGCATTGGAAGTGCAGGCAGAAACCGGCTTCCAGACAAAGGCGCTGAACGAAGCGGACTACAAGGACAGAAACAACTACACAGTCACCATTTATGACGAACAGGGTCTATACCGCGAATACGGCGACAACAATTACCCGCCCACCACATTGGAAGTGCCTGCAGGCACCTATTACTTCACGGCACACTGCGGCGAAAAGGTAGCGGCCTCTACGGAAACCATGTATGTGGAGGGCAGGAGCAACACCGTGACCGTGACCGCCGGAGGCGAGATACAAACCATGACCGCCGTCTGCAAACCCACTTGCGCCAAGGTCATCGTGAAGTTCGGGGAAGACATGGACAACTACTTTAGGGATTATTCCGTTGTCTTCAGGACCAAAGCCTTGGAAGCCGAATCCGGTACTTACACATGGGTCAAGGACGCTACCGACCCCGTCTACCTGCTGGTGGATGAAAACGAGGCCATCACCGCCACCATCATGCTTACCAATGCAGCAAATGGTGCTTCATCTGAGGTGGTCAAAAAATACAAGCTCAGCCCGAACACAGGACTGACCATCAACATCGCCCCTGTCCTGGAAGACACGGATGGAAGCGTCGGCATCAGCATCGAGATAGACACGTCCACCAATGACCACGAGATAGACATCGAAGTACCCGACGATTGGGTGTAAACCACATTATATAATATATAGCAGACTGAACATGAAGAGAACAAATATCCTACTGGGTGCCCTGTTGCTCACGCTTGCATCGTGCGAGATGAAAGACGAGTTGCTGGGCAAAGGCTCCTCCGCAGAAACAGGAGCCTTGGAATTGGCCTTGTCCGTACCGGATCGTACTCCGACACGCGCTGTCGACACCGACGACTTTACTGTGACCATCACGGACACGGAAAATGCCGAGAACACCTACGAATACGTCTATAGCGAGATGGAGAACCCGATCCGCCTGTCGGTGGGCAACTACCGCGTGACGGCACACTCCGCCGGAGACATTGTACCCATCATGGACGAGGCCTACTATGGCGGCAGCACCAGCACAGACCTGGTCATCACCCCCGGCGTGACTGCCCAGACCACGGTGGAATGCAAGATGATGAACACCCAGCTGTCCTTATCATACGGAGAAGATTTCCTGGCAGCCTTCAAGTCGTGGACCATCACCCTTGACGACGGCAACAACCATATCCACACCATCACCGGCGAGAGCGGAACTGCAACGGGAGCCTCCTGGTATTGGTACATCGCCGAAAGCCAACCCTCCGAACTGACCCTGAACGTCATCGCCATCACGACAGACGACCAGACCATCCGCGAAACCAAGAAGCTGCGGAAAGCCGATGCCGAAGAAAGCTATGGCGACGATACCGACTACTTTGCCGGTGGCGACAACCTGAACATCACGCTGGGAGCCATCGATGAAGACGAAACGGAGCCGGAAAACGGGTCCATAGGCATCGTCATCGAAGCAGATATCACATTCGCAGGGACGGATGACACCGTGGAAATCCCGGTAGAAGATGTGCCGAATGAAGAAGAACCGGAACAGCCGGAGCAACCGGGAGGCGATGAGGGAACCGATACGGACATGCCTACCATGCAGATGCCTGGCAACGGACATATCACTTATACTTTAGGCGGCAAAGACCAACCGGCTTCAGCGGATGTGATAATCAATGCACCCCAAGGGTTGAAGTCGATCAACGTAAAGATTGAGGCTGGCAATGAAGGGTTCAAAAAAACTATAAACGATTTGACATCTACCCTGGACTTTGTTACACAAGGCGTGGAAATCGTTGGCAATGCTACCATTGGCGACGTATTGGCAGCGTTCTTAGGCGGGGGAGCCACGGTCAGTGCCCCGGCTATAGGTGACAATTCCTATACATTCCCGGTAGGTGCATTCTTCACGCTGATGAACGGCTTCGGTGCCACGGCTCCTGATGCACACGTATTCAGGATTGTATTGGAAGACCAAGCCGGGAACAGAGTAGAAGATGAACTGTCAGTCACCATCAATCCCGCCTCCTAAGTTGAATTTACTATAAGGAATCCGATCATGAACAAGATAACATCCCTGTGTACCCTCTGCCTAATGGGCATCTTGCTGTTGTTCTCATGCCAGAATGACGATTTAAGCAGCGACAACATCGGCTATCTGCGCCTGCAAATGGGTGTCAACGAATCCACCAACACCAAAGCGGAGGAAGTGTACAATCCGAAACAGATGGCCGTGCAAATCCTTCGGGCAGACGGCACGGTGGCAGAGGAAACCTCCAACTTTGCCGCCGAGTGGCAAGGCAAACAGATTGCCCTGCCCGTGGGAACCTATACCCTGCAGGCCTCCTCGGCCGGCTTCGACGGACAAACTTCCGGCTTCAATAAGCCCTACTACGCAGGCCAAACCGAGTTTGTCATCGAGAAGGGGAAAGAAATCAACGCCACCGTCACCTGCACCCTGGCCAATGTAAAGGTCACGGTCAACTTCGACAAATCGTTCCAGAAGTACTTTAAGGCAGCTACCGTGACAGTCGGGAAGAACGAACCCGAAGAGGAGACCGCTGCAACCGAACCCACCATCACCCCGCTGATTTTCGAGATGGGCAAGGAGCAAGGCTCCGGTTATTTCCCGGCCATAGACTTGCAGGCCAAGGTGGAAATCACCAACCAGCAAGATAAAACCTTCTCGCAAACAGACGCCATCCGCAATGTCAAACCACGGGACCACTACATCCTAAACTACTCCATAGGCATGGGAGAAGGCAGCATAGACATTGACGTGGACGAAAAAATGCATACCTATACCTTCCATATCAATATCTCCACCACGCCCAAAACCAGCCTGGCCGCTCCCACAGTCAATTCATGGGGCAAACTGGCCTATCTGGAAGGCTCTGTCATCAGCGCAACGGAGACCTTGAACACCGGTCTGATGAAGTTCCAATACAGGAAGAAAGGGGATGCAGACTGGACAGACGCCCCTACCACGACTTATGATGAGATTCCGGCGCAAGGCACTACCCCTGCAACCGATGCAGAAGACCTGACCCCGAAAGGAACCTTCAAGGCCACCCTTACCGGCCTGACACCCGAGACGGAATACGAGTGCCGCATGGTATATGCCGACGAGGAATACAGCAGTGAAACAACTGTATTCACAACGGAAGCAATCACGGCTCTGTATAATGGCAATTTTGATATTTGGTCGCAAAGCGGGGAAACCATCTACCCCGATGCAGCCGAGAATGCCGGGAACACCACCTCGTTCTGGAACACCAGCAACCCCGGCACGACGCAAGGATTAGGTGCCATAGGTGGAGCTTTGAACCCGACCACAGGGGTAGACTCTCCCGTCCACACCGCTGGAGGCAAAGCTGCGAAACTGCAATCCGCCTACAAAATCATTGCCTTTGCCGCAGCCAGCCTGTACACGGGTAATTTTGCGGGATTGGATGGAATGAGTGCCAACATGGAGTTCGGCAAGCCCTTTGGGGCACGTCCCATTGCCTTGCACGGATACTACCAATACACCCCCGCTGTCATCAATCATGTGGACAGGGTTCCGGCAGGAGTGAACATCCAAGAAGGCACAACCATGGACGAGTGCTCCATTTTCATTGCCTTGGCCACGCAAAGCTTTACATTCAACAACGGGGATGAAAGCAGCTTCATTGACTATGAGGGCGACGACAGGATCATTGCCTATGGCGAATTGCCCTCGGGAGCAGCCACGTCCGGCAATGGATACACGGAGTTCACCATCCCCTTGCGATACAAGAGCTTGACACAAAAGCCAACGCACATCATCGTCGTATGCAGTGCCAGCAAATATGGCGACTACATGACTGGCGGTGAAGGCAGCACGCTGTATGTGGACGACTTTGAACTGATTTACGACGGCATTCCCACGCTTTGGGAATAGCTCTTTTACTAACCCACCGGAGAGCCACGCCAGCGCGGCTCTTCCGGTCCTATTTCAATATTTAAATCTACATGCGAACTAGATTCATACTCCTCCTATCCCTGCTGATGGCGGTCGCCGTGACCGCCTCCGCCATCAACCCCCACCGGGTGAAACGCATCGACCGTGGCATCCACGAACGGGTATTCATCCCCAAAGGGCAATGGATGGTGGGAGGAACCATCTCCTACTCCGAGCACGACGAGGACAACCTCAACTTCCTGGTGCTGAAGAACGTCGAAGGCCTGGGCTATGACTTCAAGGTCAGCCCCTACGTCGGCTACTTCTTCCGCGACAACATGTCGGCAGGCATCCGCTTTGCCTACAACCGCACCTACCTGGACCTGAAGAGCTTCGAGCTGAACCTGGGCGAAGACTTCAACATCAGCTTGGACGACCTGTACTACCTGGAACACCGGTTCGAGACTTCCGGTTTCCTGCGCACTTATATGCCGGTGGGGCGGAGCAAGATATTCGGCCTGTTCAACGAGTGCCGCCTGACCTACGGCTATGCCCGCGGCAAGAACTCCACCGGCTCGGGCATGCAATATGATGGCACCTTCGAGACCGTCCACAACCTGGAGATAGGCTTCGCGCCGGGCGTCACGGCCTTTGTCACCGACTGGTCGGCCGTGGAGGTATCCATGGGCATCATGGGCTTTAATTTCAAATGGATAGACCAGAAGACCAACCAGGTGGAGCATGGCAAGCGGCGCGTGTCGTCGGGAAACTTCAAGATAAATCTGTTTTCCATCAACATCGGCATGACTTTCTATTTGTAACCCCACACCTATACGCTTCCCATCCCCATGAACGGACTATTCATCAGCAAGAAGAAATATCACTGCCTGCTCCTGTGGGCAAGCCTGCTGGCCTGCCTGCACGGCTGTAAGATAGAGAACGACATCCCTTATCCCACCGTGACGGGAGACATCCTCTCGTTCGAGGTGGAAGGCCAATGCGCCTCACCCGACAATGGCAGCACCGCCGCCACCATTAACACCACGGAGCGCACGGTGACGCTCTATGTGGACGATACGGTGGACCTGACACAGTTGCGCATCCGCCGCTTCACCGTCTCCAACGACGCCACCATCCTGGCCGACGAGGCGGCCTGCACGGACTTCGCCCTCTTCCCCACCCAGGGCTTTGAGACACCGGACAACCTGGCCGACACCCGCGTGGACTTCACACAGCCCGTGCGCTTCACCCTGCAGACCTACCAGAACTACGTGTGGACGGTCAGCGTGACACAGCTGGTGGACCGCACCATTGACATCGTGGGACAGGTGCGCGCCGTGGTGGACGTGGAAAACCGCACCGCCATTGTCTACGTAGCCGAAGGTCAAGACCTGCACAACCTGCAAGTGAACCGCATGGACCTGGGCGGAGCCTCCGGCAAGGTGGTGCCAGATCCCACCGCCCTGCACGACTTCTCCGCTCCCCGGACCTTCCAGGTGACACAGGGATGGGAGGAGGTGGCCTACGAGTGGACCGTCTTTGTCTACAATGATTCGGGAGACACCTCCGCTTCCACCGAGACCGCCCCCATGAGCACCGGTGCAAGGGTCAGCGGCAGCATTGAGAGTGGCAAGACGCCCGTGGTGGAATACCGCGAGGCGGGCACGGAGACTTGGACAGAACTGCCCGCATCGGCTGTCACGGTATCGGGTACGCAATTCACGGCCCAACTCACCGGGCTGGCACCCGCCACCACCTACGAATACCGCATCGTCATCGACGACACGCCGGGAGCCCAGCTGAGCTTCACCACCGCGCCCGCCACCCCGCTGACCAACGGGGGCTTTGAGGACTGGTCGTCCGAACCCGCCGCCAACGGCACCCTGTGGCGGCCCTGGCCCGAAGGGGGCGAATCCTTCTGGGACACGGGTAACCGCGGCGCCACCACCATCGGCGACAGCAACAGCGTTCCCACCAACGACACCAGCAACGGCAGCGGACGCGCCGCCATGCTGCAATCCAAATGGTCGGTGCTGAAACTGGCCGCCGGGAATATCTTCACCGGCAGCTATGTACGCACGGACGGCACCAACGGCATCCTGAGCTTCGGACGTCCGTTCACGGCCTTCCCCACCGCCCTGCGCTTCCACTACAAATACACGTCCTCCACCATCAACCGCATCGGCGAGGACGCCATGGAGCACCTGCGCGGCGTGCCCGACTCGTGCCACGTCTATATAGCCCTTTCCGACCGCAGCGAACCCTATGAAATCCGCACGCGCCCCTCGGAACGCCAGCTGTTCGACAAGAATGACCCGAACATCATTGCTTACGCCGAGTTTATCACCGGCCAGAGCACCGGCAGCTACCGGCAGATAGACCTGCCGCTGACCTACCGCTACTACGACCGCGCGCCCCAACAACTGATCATCGTAGCTTCCGCCAGCAAGTATGGCGACTACTTCACCGGGGGCGACAGCAGCACGCTGTGGCTGGACGAAATGGAACTGGTATACGAATAAGGTTGCGCCGGACGAGCGGGGATACCCGCGCTCGGGAGCGGCGGTACCGACGAGCGGAAGCAGCAGTACCGGCGAGCGCCCCGCCCGACGATGTTAGATAACTGAATACATAAATATATGAACAACAGACTATTACTACACATACTCACGACACTCCTCTGCCTCCTGTGGCTTACAGCCTGCAACCGGGCAGACGAATGGGAAGCCGCCGGCGGAGACACCGGCCTGCTGGTGACGCTGACAGACGGAACCATCGGCGCAGAGACCCGCGCCACCCCCCAGGAACTGCGCGAACAGTTGGGCGAGAAATTCCTGCAGCAATTCCGCCTGACCATCACACACCTGGCCGGCGAGCGAGAGGTGTATGACAGCATACCTTACGACGGCGAACTAATTCGTGTCCCTGCCGGCTTCTACGACGTGGAGGCCAAGTTTGGCGACAATCCCACCCTTGCCTTGGACGCCCCCTACTACACCGGGCGGACGGAAGACGTGGAGGTGAAGGGACACCAGCAGAAGTCCGTCAGCATAGCCTGCAGCGTGGCCAACGCCTTGCTCTCCGTGAAGTATGAGAATGTGGACAAGCTAGACGAGAAGTTCACCAACTACTATGTGTCAGTACACGTGGGCAAGGATTCTGTGAACATCAAGGACACCGCTAAAAGCGCCTACTTCCGCGCCGACACCACCTCGCTCCAACTCTTCTTCCACTACGACGACGGAAAATCACAACAAATAAAGAGTGATGCCATCCCCACCACCTTCGAAGCGGGCGACCACCTGATACTGACCCTGCGCATGAGCCCGACGATGACCATGAAAATCGCCAAGGCGGAAATAAAGCAGGTGACAGTGAAGGAAACCGTGCCGGAAACATGGCTGCCGAAGCCTAAAATAGAGGCCGAGGGCTTCGGGGAAGACAACACCCTCATCTTTGCCGAAACAGAGAAGAAGGAAGCCAGGCTCAACCTGAACACCCAATTGGGCCTGCAAGACCTGAAACTAACGTTTCAGTTCGAGGACGAGCAGTTCGCGTCGCTGAACGGGAAGGAATACCAGTTGTCCAACCCGGCAGACAAGGACGCCGTGGAGCAGGCCTTGGACATCACCCTGCCCGAGGTAGGCACCAAGGGCGCCAGCTTGGACCTCTCGCACATGATTGCCAAGATGCAAACCAAGGCCGGGGAAACCGTGACCAACCGCCTGACAATAGATGTCCGCGCCAACGACCGCTGGAGCAGCGAGGATGCGGAGGCCAACCGCACCTATACGATGGTGTGCAATAAGCCGGAGTTCAGCATTGCCGTACAGCCCGGCAACGTCTGGACCAAGCAATTCACCATTGACGAAGTGACGGTGACGGCGGGCGATGCGGAGACCATCAAGGGACAGTTGCAATACCAGTATAAGGCGGAGGGGAGCGAGGAGTGGGTGAATAGCGACCAGCTGCTGGTTTCATGGAGTGAAGCACCCGCCACCAAGAAATACCAGGTTCGGGCGGTTTATCGCGGTGAGATTAGTACAAATATAACCGATGTGGAGTTGGAAACTCCGATGCAGATACCTAACTCCGACATGGAGGGATGGCAAGCAAATAGATTGGGAAATATTTTATTCACTGGTGACTACTATGATTTCCTTCCTTACTCAAGCGGAACAAGCGACATTTGGTGGGCAACCAATAATGAGCGCTCACGCGATTATGTAGTTGCACGTGTCAAAGTCACATCCAGCCCCTGCGTCAGCTATTCAGAAGCAGAAAAGCATGGCGGCAGCCGTTCTGCCTTGATGTATACATCTGGACATGGAGGTGGGTATGCTTCTACATCTAGCATTATACATGAGGACGGAGCCTTTGCCGGAAGTTTACTCATTGGTAGCTACAGTTGGAGTGATGACCGGGATAATATCACCGAAGGCCATTCCTTTGCTGTCCGTCCCACACAATTAAAGTTCTGGTATAAATATGTGCCCAAAAACACGGATACATTCCGAGCTTATATCGACATCAAGAACGGAAGCGACATCATAGGCTCGGGGACTTTTGAGCCTGCCTCTTCTTCCTCTGATAGCGGCTGGCAGGAAGGAACGATTACTTTAGAGTATACGGATTTGACTAAAAAAGCCACTTCCATCTATGTACGTTTCTCGTCCACCAATAAGACCTCATTCTCTTCGGATGACTTTGACAGGAACAAATCTATCACATTCCCTGTAATGGGTGATTGGAATGCACACATTGGAAGTATGTTATACATCGACGACATCTCCCTTATCTACGACAAATAACGCATAACGCTTATGACCAAGAAACTCCTATACCCCCTCTGCGCCGCCCTGCTGCTGGCCGGTTGCAGCCAAGACGAATGGACAGGCGAGGCCGCCTACGGCTACCTCGCCTTGGACGGCATCAGCCTGCAAAGCATCGAAGTAGTGCCCGTCACCCGCGCGGTAGCCCCCAATCTATACATCGAAATCTGCCAGGGCGACCGACAAGTAGCCCTCTATGAACCAGAGGAACTCCCGGCGGATGCCACCGTCAAAATACCGGTAGGCACCTACACCCTCAAAGCCTACAACGCCGCCTACAACGAGCAAGAAAGCTGGGGCGATAACGAGCCGGGAGAAGCCGCCTACTATGCGGAGAAACCCATCAGCGTTACTGAGAACGAGACGAACACAGTTAAATTAGACGTGCCTATGGTCAACTTCGGCGTGTCGCTCCGCCTGCCCGAAGGATTTGAGACTTGGTTCAAGAACCCAACTTTCTCCATACTTGTAGGCACTCGGAGTGTACAACTGACAAAAGATGAGACCGCCTACTTCCCCTACGCGGAGGGTGTAGAGTTCACTTACACCCTGGCCGCGCTCAACCAAGACAACGAAAACAATACGGACATAGGAACCTATACCACAGTAGAAGCAGGCACGGTTTATACCGTCACTTATAGCCTGCCGGAGGGTCTCAGCGTGTCCGGTCTTTAATTTGTGTTAACGCAAGATTATTTTTCTTTCGTTAATTTGGCGTAAAAAGAATAAATGCCGAATTTTGCCGCTGAAAGAAACATTAGATTTTTTCATAGTTAAGGTTTAGGTTAAAAAGATGAAGGGGAGCTGTGAAGCTGCCCTTTTTTCATGCCCGACCGTAAAGACTATTTTCCCTCTTTTCATTTTTTGCTTTTCAAATTTTAATTTAACCGGATTAATTCCTTAACTTTGGGCGGGAAATAACAACGCATACGTTTATGGAAGAATTCTTGAAGTTTTTGTTGGTGGCGGGCGTGCTGGTCGTGGCCTTCATCCGGCAAGCCAAGAAAGAGGCGCGGAAAAAGCAGGCGTCCCTGCCTCCCTTCATGCCGCAACCCGAAACGCCTGAAGCTCCCGACACTCCCGGAGAGAAAGACCGGACGTATGGCGGCTACATCCCCGAAGGACCCGCCCCTGCGCCTGCCGCGCCCCCGAAGCCCAAGGAAAAACCGAACTTTGCCACGGCCTCCGCAAAAGAAAGACCCCGGCAAAGCGCCCCGGTGACTCCGCCCCCGCCTGCAGCAACGCCGGACACCGGAGACGATGCGTCCGACTACAGCATCCGCTCCGCCGAGGAGGCACGGCGCGCCATCATCTGGGGCGAGATACTGAACCGGAAGTATTGACCAAGAGAACCATTACAAGAAAAATATAACACTATAGAAGCATTATGGCACTGAACTACATTTCGGCAGCAGAAGCTGCCAGCCACATCAAGCACGGCTATAACATCGGCTTGAGCGGATTCACCCCCGCAGGAACGGCCAAGGCCGTCACGGCCGAGCTGGCCAAGATAGCAGAAGCGGAACATGCCGCAGGTCGTCCTTTCCAGATAGGCATCTTCACGGGCGCGTCCACGGGCGACTCGTGCGACGGTGTCTTGTCCCGCGCCAAGGCCATCCGCTACCGCGCCCCCTACACCACGAACAAGGACTTCCGCACGGCGGTGAACAACGGCGAGATTGCCTACAACGACATCCACCTCTCGCAAATGGCCCAGGAATTGCGCTACGGCTTCATGGGACGGGTAGACGTGGCCATCATCGAAGCCTGCGAGGTGACCGCAGACGGCAAGATTTACCTGACCGCTGCCGGAGGCATCGCCCCCACCGTCTGCCGCCTGGCCGACAAGGTCATCGTGGAGCTGAACGCCGCCCACAGCAAAGCCGCCATGGGCCTGCACGACGTCTACGAACCCCTCGACCCGCCCTATCGCCGCGAGATTCCCATCTACAAGCCCAGCGACCGCATCGGCACGCCCTACGTGCAGGTGGATCCGAAGAAAATCATCGGCGTGGTGGAGACCAACTGGCCCGACGAGGCCCGCTCCTTCGCCGCTGGCGACCCGCTGACGGACAAAATCGGGCAGAACGTGGCAGACTTCCTCGTGCAGGACATGAAGCGGGGCATCATCCCTTCCACCTTCTTACCTTTGCAGTCGGGCGTGGGCAACATCGCCAACGCCGTGCTCAGCGCCTTGGGACACGAGAAGACCATCCCGCCTTTCGAAATGTACACCGAGGTCATCCAGAACTCGGTCATCGGACTCATCCGCGAGGGCCGCATCAAGTTCGGCAGCGCCTGCTCGCTGACCGTGACCAACGACTGCCTGCAAGGCATCTACGATGACATGGACTTCTTCCGCGACAAGCTGGTGCTCCGCCCGTCCGAAATCTCCAACAGCCCCGAAGTGGTGCGCCGCTTGGGCATCATCTCCATCAACACGGCCATCGAGGCGGACATCTACGGCAACGTGAACTCCACGCACATCGGCGGCACGAAGATGATGAACGGCATCGGCGGCAGCGGCGACTTCACGCGCAACGCCTACATCTCCATCTTCACCTGCCCGTCCGTGGCCAAGGAGGGACGTATCAGCGCCATCGTGCCGATGGTATCCCACCACGACCAGACGGAGCACAGCGTCAACGTCATCGTCACCGAACAGGGTGTGGCAGACCTGCGCGGCAAGAGCCCCAAGGAACGTGCCCAGGCCATCATCGAGAACTGCGCGCACCCCGACTACAAGAACATCCTTTGGGATTACCTGAAGCTGACTGACGGCAAGTCGCAGACGCCCCACTCCATCTGTGCTGCGCTGGGCATGCACGCCGAGCTGGCCAAGAGCGGCGACATGCGCCACACGAAGTGGGAAGAATACGCATAAGAAAACGACTATTAATCAGTTAAACAAAACAGAGGCACAAAGCCACGGGGTTTCCCGGCGCGCTTTGTGCCTCTGACTTTTTATGCGGCTTTCCCCGTCAATCCTTCTTTGCACGGATAATCTCCTCGCACACCTTGTCCTGAAACGCCCGCGCCTTGCGTCCGGACAACACATTCTGGTTCATGATGGCGAAGGCCACCCAATGCCCCTGCTCCGTCTGCAAGTATCCCGCCAGGCAGTTGATGCCCGTATAAGAGCCGGTCTTGGCAAACACCCGGCGATAGGCGGGCGTGCCGCGGCGCATCCGGTGCTTCAGCGTGCCGTCCACGCCGCCGACGGGCAGGGCCTTGTAGAGCTTGCGGAAGATGTCGGTATGCCCGTAGGCGTAGCGCAGGAAGGATACCAGCAGTTCGGGTGAAATGTAGTCGTAGTGCGACAGGCCGCAACCGTCCGCCAGGCGATAGTCCAGCGCATTCAGTCCCAGGTCGCCGATGAGCTTCCGCACGGCTTTCTGCGCATCGCGGGCACGGATATGCTTGCTGCCTGTATGGTGGGCACCCAGACGGTAGAACACAGCCTCGGCGTTGAGGTTGTCGCTCTCCTTCAGCATCTCGTCCAAGACGCGCTGGGCGGAAGTCTCGTGCACGGCCAACAGCGTGGCGAGGCTGTCGCGCGTCAGTTCGCCGAAGGCATAGAGGCTGTCCGACAGGCATCGGACACCCGCGGCCCGCAGACGCTCGGCAAAGGTGTGCATGAAGAAGTCCTGCGACGAATAGAGGTTGAGGGTGCGCGTCTGCCGCTTGGTCACATTGCCCGACACGAGAATCTCGTTGCCGTTCTCCATCCAGCGGCGCGTCACGCGGAGACTACCGGCAGAAGGTGTGCGGGTCAGGGCCGCATTGTCCATCGTATAATAAGAGGAAGCGGGGCTGACGCTGACCTCGGCCGTGTCGCCCGCCTGGGTGGGGCTGACCGTCACGCGCACCACGCCCTTCTCCAGCATCAGTGGGGACAGGTAAGGCTGGAAGGAGGCGGGATTATCGTCCCACAGCCAGCCGCTGCCCCAATAAAGGGAGTCCTTCATCGACACATCGCCATAGACACGGCCTTTGATGACCGAGAAGGGCGCACGCGCCGTGGCGCTCACCAGCGAATCGAGGTCTTCTTCATCGAACTCCGGGTCGAAACCGCCCACCACATACAGGTCGCCGTGCAGGGTGTCGGCCTCCACCCGCCCCCGATACCACACCTCGGTGCGGAACGGCTCGTCAAACTCCGGCCGGGTGAGGGCCGTGATGGCCGTCACCAGCTTCATCGTGGAGGCGGGACGCGACAGGCGGTCGGCCTGATGTTCGTAGAGCATCCGGTTGGCAGTGAGGTCGTAGACGGACAGGCCCACGTTGGAGCCTTTGGGCAGATGATGACTG
>CALNEX010000035.1 GCA_939791845.1 uncultured Mediterranea sp.
CGGCTCCGCTTGCTCCCACAATCGCTACTTTCATTGTCTTTTTGCTTTTAAGATGGTTGATAATACGGATATAATGTATGTCTTTGTCTCTTTTCGGGCGCAAATTTACAATAAAATGCGCTATGACGGCTTCTTCAAGTGAAAAGTTTTTCGTTATTTTGCACACCGAAACCTAATAACCCGTGCCCATGGACTTGTTTCACTTCAATCTGCAACTGCCCATCACCGACCCTACCTGGATATTCCTCCTGGTACTGCTCATCATCTTGTTCGCCCCCATCCTGCTGAACAAGCTGCGCATCCCGCACATCATCGGCATGATTCTGGCGGGACTGGTCATCGGCGAACACGGGTTCAATATCCTGGCGCGGGACAGCAGTTTCGAGCTGTTCGGCAAGGTGGGCGTGTACTACATCATGTTCCTGGCAGGCCTGGAGATGAACATGTCCGACTTCAAGAAGAACCGGGGCAAGGCCATCATGCTGGGTTTGCTGGCGTTCATCATTCCCATCGGCATCGGTATGGTGACCAATATGGTACTACTGAAGTACAGTCTGTTGACCTCCATCCTGTTGGCCAGCATGTATGCCTCGCACACGCTGGTGGCTTATCCCATCGTCATCCGTTACGGCATTTCGCGCCACCGCAGCGTCAGCATCGCCGTGGGAGGCACGGCGGTGACGGACACGTTGACCCTGCTGGTGCTGGCGGTCATCAGCGGCTTGTTCAAGGGCGAAGGGGGCGGTCTGTTCTGGCTGTGGCTGGTGGTGAAGGTGGTGGTGCTGGGCGTGCTCATCATGCAGTTGTTTCCCCGCATCGGGCGATGGTTCTTCCGGCGGTATGACGACAATGTGATGCAGTTCATCTTCGTGCTGGCCATGGTGTTCCTCGGCGCGGGCCTGATGGAGTTCATCGGCATGGAGGGCATCCTGGGCGCGTTCCTCGTGGGCTTGGTGCTGAACCGCCTCATTCCCCATGTGTCGCCGCTGATGAGCCACCTGGAGTTTGTGGGCAATGCCTTGTTCATTCCTTATTTCCTGATAGGCGTGGGCATGCTGATAGACATCCACGTCATTTTCGGCGGGGGAGACGCGTTGAAGGTGGCCGGCATGATGATTGTCGTGGCCTTGGTGGGCAAATGGATTGCCTCGTGGCTGACGCAGAAGATATACCGCATGTCGGCCTTGGAGCGCGAACTGATGTTCGGCCTGAGCAACGCGCAGGCGGCGGCCACGCTGGCGGCGGTGCTGGTGGGTTACGGGCTGATACAACCCAATGGCGAACGCCTGCTGAACGAGGATGTGCTGAACGGCACGGTGCTGCTCATCCTGGTGACCTGCGTGGTCAGTTCGTTCATCACCGAGCGGGCGGCAAGGCGGGTGGCGATGGACGAGGCGCACCTGGAGGAAAGCAACCCCTCCCGCATGCCCGAGAAAATCCTAATTCCCGTGGCCAATCCTGCCACCATCGAATACCTGATGAGCCTCTCCCTGCTCATCCGCGACCCCAAGCAGAAAGACAACCTGGTGGCACTGAGTGTCATCAACGACCATACGGAGACAGACCGGCTGGAGCTGCAAGGCAAACGCCACCTGGAGCGGGCGGCCAAAATCACCGCTTCGGCAGGCATCAACCTGCAGTGCATCAGCCGCTACGACATGAACATCGCCGCGGGCATCATCCACACGGCACGCGAATACGATGTCACCGACCTCATCATCGGCCTGCACTACAAAGTGAACCTGATGGATTCGTACTTCGGAAAGCTGACCGAAAGTCTGCTGAAAGGCCTGCACCGCGAAGTCATGGTGGCGCGCTTCCTGATGCCGCTCAACACCCTGCGCCGCATCATCATTGCCGTGCCGCCCAAGGCGGAATACGAGGCGGGCTTCGCGAAGTGGGTGGAGCACTTCTGCCGCATGGGCGCCACGCTGAACTGCCGCGTGCATTTCTTTGCCAACGAACAGACCACCCACTTGCTGCAAGCCTTGGTGCGCAAGAAACACAGCGGCACAATGACCGAATATTCGCGCCTGGACGACTGGGACGACCTGCTGCTGCTGACGGGACAAGTGAACTACGACCACCTGCTGGTAGTCATCAGCGCGCGCCGCGGCTCCATCTCCTACGACAGCTCGTTCGAACGCCTGCCGGGACAGTTGGGCAAATACTTCACCAACAACAGCCTCATCGTCCTCTACCCCGACCAGATAGGCGAGCCGCAGGATGCCATTTCCTTTGCCAACCCGCAAGGCAACAACGAAAGCCAGCACTACGAGAAAGTGGGCCGCTGGTTCTATAAATGGTTCAAAAAAGACAACTGAGATGACTGAAGACTGGCAACAACGTACCCGCCTCTTGCTGGGCGAGGATAAGACCGAACGCCTCCACCGGGCACACGTGCTGGTGGTAGGACTGGGCGGCGTGGGTGCCTACGCCGCCGAGATGCTGTGCCGCGCGGGCGTGGGCCACCTGACATTGGTGGATGCAGACACGGTGCAACCCACCAACCTCAACCGCCAACTACCCGCCCTGCACTCCACCTTGGGACAACCGAAAGCCAAAGTTTTGGCCGAACGCTTCCGCGACATCAACCCGGAGGTGCAGCTGGACGTGCGTCCCGTTTTCCTGAAAGACGAGGACATACCCGCCTTGCTGGATGCCGCATCGTATGATTTCGTGGTGGACGCCATCGACACCTTGGCGCCCAAGTGCCACCTGATAGCCGAGGCATTGCGCCGCCGCCTTAAAATCGTATGCAGCATGGGTGCAGGCGCCAAGAGCGACATCACCCAGATAGGCTTCGCCGACTTGTGGGAGACCTACCATTGCGGCCTGAGCAAAGCGGTGCGCAAACGGTTGCAGAAGATGGGTGTGCGCCACAAGGTGCCCGTGGTGTTCAGCACCGAGCAGGCCGACCCGCGGGCGGTGATGCTGACGGACGAGGAACGGAACAAGAAATCCACGTGCGGCACGGTGAGCTATATGCCGGCCGTTTTCGGCTGCTACCTGGCGGAGTATGTCATCAAGAGATTATAAAGGAGAAATGATACAACTGCAAGACATAACCAAAAGTTTCGGTCCCCTGCAAGTGTTGCGGGGCATCAGCCTGAAAGTGGAACAAGGCGAGGTGGTGAGCATCGTCGGCCCCAGCGGCGCGGGCAAGACCACCCTTCTGCAAATCATGGGCACCTTGGATCGTCCGGATACGGGCACGGTGCTTATTGACGGGACACCTGTGCAGCGAATGAAGGAGCGCGAATTGGCGGCTTTCCGCAACCGCCACATCGGCTTCGTATTTCAATTCCATCAGCTCTTGCCGGAGTTTACGGCTTTGGAGAATGTGATGATTCCCGCTCTCATTGCTGGACGCGGGACGCAGGAGGCCAAGAAGACCGCCACAGAAATGCTGGGTTTGCTGGGATTGTCCGAACGTGCCACCCACAAGCCCAACGAATTGTCCGGCGGCGAGAAGCAGCGTGTCGCCGTGGCACGCGCCCTGATCAACCACCCCTCCGTGGTGCTGGCCGACGAGCCTTCCGGCAGTCTGGATACCCAGCATAAGGAAGAACTGCACCGCCTCTTCTTCGACCTGCGCGACCGCTTGGGGCAGACCTTCGTCATTGTCACCCACGACGAGGGACTGGCGCAGCTGACAGACCGCACCATCCGGCTGGTGGACGGAGCCATAGAAAACATCGCATAAGAAAACGACCCTTAAGTAACCTGACTGATGAGAAAATACCTGTTCAGCGAAAACGGATTCACCGAGAAACCCGAATGGGCACCCAACTGTTGGGTGAACGTGGAGTGTCCGGACAATAACGACTTTGACTTCCTGACGCAGCAGCTGCACGTGCCCGAAGCCTTCCTGACGGACATTGCCGACGTGGACGAACGTCCCCGCACCGACACCGAAGGCAACTGGCTGCTGACCATCCTCCGCATTCCCATGCAGAACGACAAGCCGGACATACCCTTTGTCACCGTGCCCATCGGCATCATCACCAACAACGAAATCATCATCTCCGTCTGCTACCACCACACGGAGATGATGACGGACTTCGTGGCGCATACCCAGCGCAAGGGCATCGCTGTGAACAACAAGCTGGACCTCATCCTGCGCATCATCTACTCCTCAGCCGTATGGTTCTTGAAATACCTGAAACAGATTAACAACGTCGTGACAGAGGCGGAAAAGGAACTGGAGAAGAGCATCCGCAACGAAGACCTGCTGCGGCTGATGAAGCTGCAAAAATCCCTGGTCTACTTCGACACCAGCATCCGCGGCAACGAGGTAATGATAGGTCGCCTGAAGAACATCTTCCAAGACACGGAATACCTGGACATGGGCCTGCTGGACGATGTGCTCATCGAACTGAAACAGGCAGTGAACACGGTGAACATCTATAGCGACATCCTGACGGGCACGATGGATGCCTTCGCCTCCATCATCTCGAACAACGTCAACGCCATCATGAAGCGCATGACCAGCCTCAGCATCACGCTGATGATTCCCACGCTCATTGCCAGCTTCTACGGCATGAACGTGGACGTGCATATCGGGCACCTCCCCTACGCCTTCGCACTCATCATCATGATATCCGTGATACTGGCAGCGGCGGCGTTCGTGTGGTTCCGCAAGATCAAATGGTTCTGAACCGATGGACAGCTAATCAACCGAATTCATTCCGCCTTCAGATAAGCCTTGTGGCTAAGCCGTTTTCCGCCAATGCGGAAAAAGATGTCCAGGAAGTTTTCTTCCTCGGGCAGGCAGTCAATGGCATCGTAGGTAATGATAAAGGCTCCCTCCGACGGACGCACCTCCACCTGGGCGGCACAATTGGAAGTCACACGCGGCAATATGGAGACGGCCACGGGCTTCCCTTTCAGCAAGACCTGGCAACGGTATTCGCCTTCGCCCAAAAACTCTCCGGTCACCGAAAGGGCATCGTAGAGCTGACGGTAACGGTCCCGCAGCCCTTTGGCCCGGTTCAGGCGCACATCATCGAAGAAATACTCGCACAAGGCATCCAGCTGAGTGATGCAGCCCTTTATCTCGTCCACCGATGCGATGTTGTCAATCTGTTTTTCCAGTTTTTCATACAAGGCCACTTGCTCGGCATCCAAGGCCTCAAACTGGGCCAGCAACGTCTGCTGCTCCTCGCGCGAGAAGGGATAAAGCACGGAATAGTCGTAATACTCGCGCCCGGTATCCTTGTCACGCACCCGCTGCCAATAGACATCCACGGCACGGGACAACGAGATGCCTTTCAGAAACGGCAGATTGGCCGACTGCATCTTCGCCACGTGGCTGAACGTGCTCCGCGTGTCGATGTTCCCGTTGACATTCTCCTCGGACAAGCTGCTTTCCTGCGAGACGGTCACATGGCTGGCCACGGACTGGATAATCCGTTGCGTGATCTCTGACAAGGCCGCCGTCTGGGCATCCCCCAACGTCTGCGCATTCACGGTGACAACCAGATAATCTTCGTTCACTTCCACCAGCCAGGCCGGTACTTTCTTGCTGCTTTTCTCTATCACTTTAATCTGCGCCGCCAGGCCGCTACACAGCAACAAGGCACAGACGATTCCTGCTATTCTCTTCATATCTCAAGTCTCCCTTTAATTCCAACGGACAGGCAAATTCCGGATGACCACCTTGGCCCCCCTCACACTCACCTCCACGTATGAAAAGCTGTCGAACGGCTTGCTGACCTTCGTCACATAAAGCTCCTGCTTCAGCGGCACACGCGACGGCATATTGCGCATCGTCCAGTAACTGCCCCCTGAAACCTCCAGGCTGTGCAACTCCAACCCTTCATCGGTGAAGGCTGAATTGAAAAGTATTTTGTCACGCGCGATGTCCTCATTCCTGTTGACAAACTCCACTTGCAAGGTGACGCGCTGCTGCATACGGTCGCCGAAACAGTCCAGCACCTTGAAATCCAAGTCGTTCACCGACACATTCAGTTCATAATCCATCGGCTGTGCGGGTTGTTTTGCAACAGGGGCTTCCGCTTGGGGCTTTTCCACCTCCACGGGCACTTCCACTACCTTCTCCACAATGACCGGTTTTTCCACAACCTCGCGCACTATGACGGTGTCAGCCGGCACCTGCCCGGCAGGCAGATGGGGTGCCAACTCGCGCAACAAGTCCAACGCCTCCATGTAGCACGGAGCGGTATCAGGCATGGCAGACAGGTAAGAACAGGCCTCCTCATAACGCTTCATGTCGGCCAAGGCCCGCGCTTTCTGCAGGATAAGGTCGCAGTTGGCGGCATAATACTCCTGAATCTTCTCGCGGCTGATGCGAATGAATCGCGTGAAGGCCCGGTCCGTCACCTTGATGCTTGCCACCAAGTCCTTCAGGGGTTTCTCTTCATTGCCCATCGTGGCCGCTTCCAGCGGCAGCGTCATGCTATAGAAGAGGGTGCCGTCCACCCGGTTCAAGGCCACCAGCGTCAGGTTGCCCGTTGCCAATGTGGTATTCTGCACCATCCCTTCCGTGGCCATTATGTCCGTGATTTCCAGCGAAGGCTGCAAGGCAAACACATTGTCCGCCCCCGCAGCGGCGGCACTCTGACGGGTCAGCATCTGCGTCAGGCGTTGCTGCAAGGCATTGGCCACTGCCGTCGGCAAATCGTCCGGCTGCGGTTGTTGCAAGGAGAAATGGATTTTATTTTGGGCAAAGGCGCAGAGTGAAGCGATGCAGACCCATGCCAACAAGATTGTTCTCTTCATAGTCACGTCCTGTTTATTTCCGGTTATTCAATGCGTACCTCCAGCCGTTGACCCATGGCTGTCACGGACACCTCATAGTCCTCACCAAACTGGGCGCGGAGGAACTTCTTCAAATCGCTGTTGAAATTGGACAACTTATAAGAGCGATTCCGCTTCATGTCCCACAAGGGCACGTTCAGACGGATGTGAATATACTTGTCCGTGCTGTTGCCCATGTCATACACGCTCTGCTGGGCATGTTCGTTCAGCCATTCATCCAAGGCATCCTTGAAATAGTCCTCGCCGTAGGGAGCCTGCTGGTCAAAATCCCAATCCATGACGGACTGTGCCAAGGTCATGTCCACATAGACCTCGCGCCCCTTGGCTACCATCGCCTCGAATGCTTTCTTCAGGTCGGCAAAGAAATCGTCCCGGACCTTCTTGACGGCATAATCGGCCAGGCGCAACGAATCGGTTGTCATGTATTGCCCGCTCAGGAAGGTGGCCGAAGCCAATCCGCCCTCCGTCTGCTGCTCCACAGCCTTCACATTCAGCGAACATTCACTGCGCTTTCTGTCGTCGGTCGTCACCTCCACGTCCACGGTCACCACAATGTCGCCGGGCAGGTTCTGCACCATCATCGTGGCCAAATCGGTCTGGGTGCCTTGACGCAACAGGCTGGTGTTCTTGGAGTTCTGCAACTGCGTCAGGAAGTCGCGCGTCTTGTAGCCGCGACGGCTGAACTCGGCTGCCAGCTTGTTGACGGCATATTCCACCACGGGACTGTTCTCCACCAACGTGCGCATATCCTCGAAGTCCCCTCCGCCTTCCACCAAAGGCACTACCACGATGGTGGGATTCAAGGCTGCCGTTGCCGATGCTTTTTTCGTGTCCACCCAACCGGGACTGACCACCATTTCATTGTGCTCCAGGTCGGCCAGCAGGGATTTGGACAAGATGGTCAGCTGCACCGTCACCCGACGTTGCCCGCCGATTTTGGAATCGGCCACATCCTCCGCCTCGCCACGGATATAATTCAGGTAACGCAATTCCGTGAAGAAACGGTAGTCATAGTCATTCCGCTCCACCGCCACCATCGGCATACCGTTGCGGACGCCCTCGATGCCCGTATGCAACAAGGCGTGGAAAGCCGAGCGGACGGCCAGGTCGGCAGCTTCTTTCTTCTTGGCGGCAACGGCGGTGGCACGCACCGTGACGGACTGCGCGTCCTGCTGCACCAGGCTCACGTCGGCCGAATAGTTCTGCGCCTGCATGGTAAGGCCACACAGCAAGGCTATAAGCAATGCCCAATAGGACTGTTTGTTCAGCATATCTGAAGATTATGGTTGATGATACATAAAATGGCACGCAAATGCCCCGAAGACATCCGCGTGCCGATAGACAGATTCTACTTACAGGCTGTTCACCGCACCGGCCGCCTTGTCCAGGAAGCTCTTGGGTTTCGGGATCAGCTCGATGACAATGTTTTGTCCGGCATCCATGGCCTGCTTGATTTCCTTGTCGCCCTTCTTCACGTCACACAAGGAGAGGTCTCCGCCTTCCACCGTCTCCACGGCCAGGCGTCCGATTTCCTTGCGGGAGTCACGGCCGGCCACCTTGCGCAACACGTACACGGCAAAATAAGTGCCTTCGCCCACGCCGTTGTCCGAGCCCAGGCTGATATACACCTTCTTGGCCTTGTCCTTCTTCAGCTCGGCAATTTCGAGGATGGTGCCCTGCACTTTGAAGTTCTCGTCGATGAACTCACGCACAGCCTTCACAGCCTTGGCCGAAGCATCGGCAATGGCCTCGTCGGGCGTGCTGCCCGTAGCCACGTCGGTGATGCCGGCTCCGTGCGAATAGCTCTTGGTGCCCACCAGCTTGCCGGTTTTGGGATCCACCAGCTTCAGCGTATAAGCCACGCTGGCCGAATAATAGACGGAACCGTCATCCATCGTCTCGCGCTTGGCTGTCATCGCGCTGACCGTTCCCTGAATCAGGAAGTTGGCACCTTCCTGCTGCATCACGGCCAAGCGATCCATGTCGTTGTCGTCGCCGGCACTGATGTCTTCGGACTCACGACGCTCCTTCTCGATGCGCAACACGTCTTTGGAATCCACGTCAATCAACTGCACACGATCCAGTTTATGGATGCCCTCTATCACATGATTGCGCAGGCCTTCCACCCAGACGAAGGGCACATTGGAAGAACGCTTGAAATAGTCAATGAACACGTTGGGCTTGCCGGCAGGCTCTGTGGCCTCCTGTGCAAGAGCCGGTACGGAAATGAGCGCACAAAGTGCAAGAACCATGGCGGCACGTGCCGCAGATACAAATGTCTTCATGTTGGTTAAAGTAAAATTAGCGGACCAGTCCTCCGGATGGCTGTTCCTGGGTTAATAAAAAAAATTGCAACTCATGGTTTGCAAAAATAAAGACTTGTTCACACATTCGCAAACAATCATTCCGATTTCTTAAATCCGAGCCGATATTTATAAGACGTTAACAGTTCAATCCTCCCATTTCTGAGCCGTACACAACAAGCCACATCGCCACACCGAAAGCAGCCCCCTATCTGCGGGCCGCGGATAAACTGCAAATATGCGGGTTAAGTGGTAGTAAATAAAGACAAAGAGGCAATGCCGCCACCTCACCCTCCGAAATCCAGGCTCAGTTGCCCGTCGCCCAGCAGATTGAACGACCGGCGATGATAGGGTGTCTCCCCGCAAGCGCGGAGGGCCGCCCGATGTTTTGCGGTGGGATAGCCTTTGTTTTGATTCCACTCGTAGGCGGGATAGTCGGCGTGCAGGCGCAGCATGTAATCGTCACGGCAGGTCTTGGCCAGGATGGAGGCCGCGGCGATGGACAGGTACTTGCCGTCGCCCTTCACCACCGTGGTGTGCGGGATGCCGGGATAGGGACGGAAGCGGTTGCCGTCTATCAGCAGGTGTTGCGGGCGCACGCGCAGGGCATCTATGGCACGGTGCATGGCCAGGATGGAGGCGTTGAGGATGTTGATGCGGTCGATTTCCTCGGGGGACACCACACCCACGGCCCATGCCACCGCCTCGCGCTCAATGACCGTGCGCAGGGCACGCCGCTGACGGTCGGTCAGCTGCTTGGAGTCGTTCAACTGCTCGTTGTGGAAGTCCGGGGGCAGGATGACGGCAGCCGCATAGACCGCCCCCGCCAGGCAACCGCGACCGGCCTCGTCGCACCCGGCTTCCACCATATCTTTATTATAATAGGGCAATAACATAGGGCAAAGATACGCAGAATCGGGACAAAGACGTATCTTTGCCGCCGAATTTTAAGAAAAACCCAATGTTCATCGTCATCACACTCATGCTGGCGGGCATCCTGGCGGGATGGCTGCTGCGCGGACGCCGGATACAAGTGGTCCGCCGGGCCGTCACGCCCCTCATCTGGCTGCTGCTCTTCCTGCTGGGCGTGGAGGTGGGCGGCAACGAGCGCATCATCCGCAGCCTGCACACGCTGGGACTGGAGGCACTGGCCATCGCCGCAGGAGCCACCCTGGGCAGCGTGTTGGCAGCGTGGGGACTGTGGAAAGCGGTGGCGGGCCGCGGAAAGGAGGCAGGGCATGAAGGGTAGCCTGATTATCGTGGGATTCTTCCTGCTGGGCGTGGCGTGCGGCCTGGGACACGTATTCCCCATCGACCTGGCCGGGACGGACATCAGCTTCTACGCCCTCTGCGCCCTGATGTGCTGCGTGGGCATCGGCCTGGGCAGCGACCCGCAGACGTTGCACAACTTCCGCTCGCTCAGCCCACGCCTGGCATTACTGCCTGCGGGCACCATCCTGGGCACGCTGGCGGGCGCGTGGGTGGTCAGCCTGTGCCTCGCGCACCGTTCGGCGGGCGACTGCCTGGCCGTGGGGGCGGGCTTCGGCTATTACTCCCTCTCCTCCATCTTCATCACGGAATACAAGGGGGCGGAGCTGGGCACGGTGGCCCTGCTGGCCAACATCGCCCGCGAGATTCTCACCCTGCTGCTGGCCCCGCTGCTGACGCGGTGGTTCGGCCCGTTGGCCCCCATCGCCGCCGGAGGCGCCACGACCATGGACACCACCCTGCCCGTCATTGCGCAGGCGTCTGGGCAGCGGTTTGTCATTGTCTCCATCTTCCACGGCTTCCTGGTGGACTTCAGCGTGCCCTTCCTGGTGACGCTGTTTTGCGGGCTGTAATTCGGCGCGTTTGCACGGCGGTACGCCCAAGCGTGCCTGGCGGTACGCCCGTCCACGTCCGGCGGCACGCCCGCCCGTGCTTGGGCGTACCGCTGCCTGAGGCTTGGTTATGAGTGCATTACAATGGATAATTTCTCAGAAGGAGCAGCGGTAGCCTTTCAACTCCTCGCGCAGGGCGCGGGCCTTCCCGCCCGTCGCCTTGTCCAATAAAGCCCAGAAGCGCGGACCATGGTTCATCTCGCGGGTATGGCACAACTCGTGCAGCAGGACGTAGTCTATCAGATGCAGGGGCAATAGCATCAGGTGGAGGGAAAGGTTGATATCCCCCCGGGCAGAACAACTGCCCCAACGGCCGGTGCTGGCATTTATCTTCACCTTATTATATAGCAACCCGTGGGCACGGGCCAACATCTCCAGGCGCAGGGGCAACACCTCCTTGGCACGACGGCGCATTGCCTCGGCCACAGCGCGGTGCAGCCAGTCCTGCAAGTTGGCATCCGCGAAATCCGTATCGGGCGGGCAAACCAGCTGCACCTCCTCGCCCTCGCGGCGCAAGAAGAAGCGCGAAGCCGTCCCCTTCGCCAAGGAAAAATGGAAACAAGGCGCATCAATGCGGTAATCCCAACCGACAGGCGGACGCACCCGGGCAGACATCAGCTGGCGGAGACGCAGGCGCAACGAGTCGATGGCACGCTTCACCTCGGCCACGGAAGCCCCGGCGGGAATGGTCACCCACAACTCACGCTCCTTGGCGCGGAAGGTCAGGCGCCGGGCACGAAGGCTCACGCGGATATGGAAACGGCCCAATTCGGGGTCATCGTAGGTATAATCTGCAGCGGTCATCTTTATCCTTTCCGGCTGCAAAAGAACAAAGAATGTGCGACACCGGCAAGCCCAAGGGAAGATTTGCGCGCACAAAAGCGGACAGGGTGTCCGATATCGGACAATGCGAGAAAATGGTTATGCTTAATAGTCAACGTATTGCAAGTTTGGCACAGCTATTGATAAGAACCAGGCAGAAGAAAAATCTTCGGAAAGACGGGGGCACGTGCAACTTTTGCCGCCCGCTCCTCGTCTAACGAATAAAGGAACAACCATTAACAGATAAGACAATGAAAACAAAGACTATTTGCTTCACCCTGGGCGCCCTGCTGACATGCGGCGCAATGAATGCCCAAGGCTGGTTTGGCAACAAGACCATCAAGGAAAGCAAGAACTACGTGACCAAGGAAATCAAGGTGGACAACTTCGACAAAATCAAGGTGACGGGCAGTCCCACGGTCATTTACACCCAACGAGATGGCAAACCCGAAGTGACCGTCTACACCTCGGACAACATCGCCGAAGTGCTGGACATCCACGTAACGAACGGCACGCTCTGCGTCGGCTTCAAGAAGGGCGTCAGCGTGTCCTACCGGAAGCTGGACATCCGCGTTTCCTCACCCGACGTGAACAGCCTCAGCGTGACCGGCTCGGGCGAAATCCAACTGGCCAACGGCCTGAAGACGGAAAACCTGACCCTGAGCGTGGCCGGATCGGGAGACCTGAACGGCAACGGCATCCAATGCAACGACCTGAAAACATCAGTGGCAGGCTCTGGCGACCTGGATTTCAACGACATACGCTGCACAACGGTGGAAGCCTCTGTGGCAGGCTCCGGAGACCTTGTGCTCAACAAGCTGACTTGCACGTCGGTGGAAGCTTCGGTGGCCGGGTCGGGCGACTTGGTGCTTGACGGGCAGGCCGAAGAAGCGCAATACAGCGTGGCCGGATCGGGAGACCTGAACGCCTCCGGGCTGGAAGCCAAGAGTGTCAACGCCTCTGTGGCAGGCTCCGGCGACATCACCTGCCACGCCACCGACTACCTGAAAGCCCGCACCACCGGCAGCGGCAGCATCGGCTACAAAGGCAAACCCAGAGAATTGGACTTGCCGAAGAAGAACATCCATGAACTCTGACATTCTCTCTTAAAGTCCGTCCCGCATCTCCGATGATGGAAACGGCGGGGTGCAAATGACAAAAGGGACGCTGCTCACGCAGTGTCCCTTTTTATGTTAGTTTTTTCATAAGATTTTGAGAGAATTGAAACTTCACAGCCTCAATAGTCCTAATAAAGCACACTAACTATATTTTTAAAGCAAATGAAAATGTTATATGAAACGCAAATGAAAAAGAATTCAATGTTGGATAAAGGGTTCCATCGGCTGCTCGACACCCTTCAGGCTGTCCAGCTTCTGCTTCTCCGCCGCCACATCCGGAACCTCCCCCGACAAAGCCACCGAAGGGGTCGAGATCTGGCGGCCAATCGTGTCACCGACGGCTACCTCCTCCACATCGGCGAAGAACGAACGCTGCACGACACCACCCAGCCCTACCACTACGGCCACTACAGCCACCGCCTTGAGTAAGGGCTGGAAACGGGACATCATCGTGACGCGCTTGGCTTTCACCACCGGAACACCGACCTTGGACAACACCCGGGCATCGAAATCCTCGCCCAAGCCTTCCCCACGGCATTCGTCTGTGTAGGCAAACCACGCCTTGTAACGGCACCAGCGAGCCGGGACATCCACTTGACTGAAGAAGGCACGCAACTGCGCCTCTTCCTCCACGGACGTCTCGCACAGCCAATAGCGCTGCAAGAGTTCTTCTATATGCTTGTCAGAGTCCATAATTCTCTATATCCATAAATTGTTGTTTCACTTTCTGCCGTGCACGGAACAGATTCACCTTGACTTGCTCCTCGGTGATGCCCATGACTTCGGCAATTTCCTTGTAACTTTTCTCCTCCACGTCACGCAGTTGCAACACCGTACGCTGCTTCTCGGGCAAAGCGGCTATCAGGCGACGGAGCAACTTCATTTGCTCCTTACCTACCAGCCGTTCGTGGGGTCCCGAAGTGTCGGGTGCCTGCTCAACCTCCGCGGTCAACTCCACGGTGCGGGCATCCATCCGCTCACTGCGGTCAATGGCCAGGTTTCTCGCCACCGTCAGGCAATACGCCTCAACAGAAGAGAACGTGGGCCACTCGTCACGCTTGCTCCACACCCGAATCATCGTCTCCTGCACGATGTCCTCTGCCTCTGCCCGGTCGAACGTAATCCGCAAGGCCAGCCGGAAGAGTTTGTCTTTCAGCGGAAGGATGTCACGACGGAAATCGAGTGCTTGCATTTCTATTAGGAATGACGGTTGAACAAGGGCAAAGTTACAAGAACCTTTTGCTATTTTACATTTATTAGGACTATAGGACTGTTTATTCTCCCAAGATGCGCGTCCCGCCACCGCCACCGATGGCGTCCGCCGAAGTGATGACCACCTCGCCGACACCTGCCTTCAGGGCCTCAAACGCATTCTCCAGCTTGGGAATCATGCCGCCTTGTATGATGCCATCGGCCACATATTGCCGGAAATCGGCAGGCTTGATGAGGGGAATGACGCTGTCTTCATCATTCTCGTCGCGCAAGACGCCTTTCTTCTCGAAACAGTAGACAAGGGTGACCTCGAAGCGGGAAGCCAATCCTTTGGCCGTCTCGCCCGCAATGGTGTCGGCATTGGTGTTCAGGATGTGCCCCTCGCCATCGTGCGTCAACGGCGCCATCACAGGCACCACGCCGCGCCCGATGAGGTCGCCCAGCAGACTGCCGTCCACCTGCTTCACGTCGCCCACAAAGCCATAATCCACACCGTCCTTCACGGGACGCTTGGCGGAGCGCATGACGTTCATGTCGGCTCCCGTCAGCCCCAACGCGTTGACGCCGCGGGCTTGCAGTCCGGCCACGATGTTCTTGTTCACCAGGCCGCCATAGACCATCGTCACTATTTGCAGCATGTCGGCATCGGTGATGCGGCGTCCGTTCACCATCCGGCTCTCGATGCCCAGGCGGGCAGCCAGCTTGGTGGCCGAACGCCCGCCCCCGTGCACCAGCGCTTTATATCCTTGTATGGCGGCAAAGTCGTCCAGCAACTTGCCGAGCGTGGCTTCTTCCTCCACAATCTTGCCGCCCACCTTGATGACTGTCAGTTTCTCCATCTTATGAAGTTCTTTTTATTCCAAATACGTGTAGCCGTAAAGTCCCGAACGGTAATTGGTCAGGAATTCCTTGCCTTCTTCCAGCGAGATGCGCCCCTCTTTGACGGATTGGCTCACCCAGGTTTCCAACTTGCTGACCAACCGTTTGGGATTATACTGCACATAGTCCAGCACCTCGGCCACCGTCTCGCCGTCTATCTGCTGGTCGATGGTGTAGCCCTTGCTGTTGACGGAGATGTGCACGGCATTGGTGTCGCCGAAGAGGTTGTGCATGTCGCCCAGAATCTCCTGATAAGCTCCCACGAGGAAGACGGCGAGGTAATACGGCTCCTTGTCGCGCAACGAATGCAAAGGCAGGGTGCTGACATCCGGCCGCGAAGTGACAAAGTTGGCAATTTTGCCATCCGAGTCGCACGTCATGTCCTGAAGGGTAGCCTCACGGTCGGGCTTCTCGTCCAAGCGCTGGATGGGCATGATGGGGAACAATTGGTCGATGGCCCAGGAATCGGGCAACGACTGGAAGAGCGAGAAATTGCAGAAGTATTTGTCAGCCAGCAGCTTGCTGAGCTTGCGGAATTCCTCCGGGCAATGCTTCATGTTGCTGGCAATGGAGTTGATTTCGCGGCAGATGCTCCAGTAGAGCTTCTCTATCTGCGCCCGCGTGTTGAGGTCCACGATGCCGTGGCTGAAGAGGTCGAGGGCCTCCTCGCGTATCTGCTGCGCGTCGTGCCACGGCTCCAGCATGCTGCGTTGGTTCAGGTTGTCCCATATCTGGTAGAGTTCCTTCACCAGCTCGTGGGCATTCTCGTCGGGCTCCCACTTGTCGTCCATCTCCGGCAGGGAGGCAGTCTCCAGCACTTCGATTATCAGTACGGAGTGATGGGCCGTCAGGCTTCTGCCCGTCTCGGTGATGATGTTGGGGTGCGCGAAGCCGTGCTTGTCCGCCGCATCCACGAAGGTGGACACCACGTCGTTGACATATTCCTGGATGGAGTAGTTCACCGAACTTTCGCTGCTGCTGGAGCGCGTGCCGTCATAGTCCACGCCCATGCCGCCGCCCGTGTCCACGAACTCCAGGTTGAAGCCCATCTTGTTGAGCTGCACATAGAATTGGGAAGCCTCGCGCAGGGCGTTCTTGATGCGGCGTATCTTGGTGATCTGGCTGCCGATGTGGA
>CALNEX010000036.1 GCA_939791845.1 uncultured Mediterranea sp.
ACATGGACATGATGTACATGCCCGACGCGCTCAATGCCGCCATCTCCCTGATGGAAGCCGCTCCCGCCCGCCTGGTACACCGCAATGCGTTCAACATCGCCTCGATGAGCTTCGACCCCGAAGAAATCTACCAGATGATCAAGAAATACGTGCCCGACTTCGAGATGGAGTATCAAATAGACCCGCTGAAACAAGCCATTGCAGACAGCTGGCCCGATTGCCTGGACGACACCTGCGCCCGCGAGGAGTGGGACTGGAAACCCAACTACGACCTGGAGTCCATGACCGTGGATATGCTTGAAAAGCTCCGCGCGAAACTGAACAAATAAGGCCCGCGCCATGAAGAAACTCTTGGCCGGATGCCTGCTCCTGACCCTCTGCGCCGCTTCGTGCGGCCAGAGGGAGAAGGGTGCGAAAGGACCTTTCGCGGCACTCACGGAGATGGTGGATTCGATGAAGGCCCCGACGGACACCCTGCCCGCCACTTCATCGGAAAGCCTCCCGAAACCGTTGGAGGCGGACGAGCTGTTTGACGACTTCATCTTCAACTATGCCTCGGATGAAGCCCTCCAACGCCAGCGCACCGTCTTCCCCCTGCCTTATGACCAAGGCGGGCACCGGACGGAAATAGGGCGCAAGGCGTGGACGCACGACCCGCTTTTCACCGAAAACAACATCTATACCCTCCTCTTCGACCGCGAACAGGACATGGACATCGTGGGCGACACCGCACTCAATGCCGTGCAAGTGGAGTGGCTCTTCCTGAAAAGCCGGGAGATGAAGAGGTACTTCTTCCGCCGCACACACGGAATGTGGATGCTGGACTCCATTGCCCTCCACCCGGTCAAGCAAGGCGAGGGCGGGGATTTCCTGGACTTCTACACGCGCTTCGTATCGGACAGCCTCTACCAGCGCAGTCACATCCATACCCCCCTGCGTTTCATCACGCTGGATCCCGATGATGAGTTCTCCATCCTCGAAACCACCCTCGACCTGGAGCAATGGTATGCCTTCCGCCCGCAAATGCCCGCCGACTGGCTCTCCAACATCTGCTACGGCCAGCGCAACGAGGCACGCTCGCGCACCAAGATACTGAAAGTGAACGGCATCGGAAACGGATACTCCAACGTATTCTATTTCCGCAAACGCTTGGGAGAATGGGAATTATACAAATACGAAGACACCAGCATATAATGAGAGCGATGAACGACTTCCCGCTGCGCGGACACAACACATTCGGCCTGGATGTGCGCGCCGCCCGCTTCCTGGAGTACACTTCCGAGGAGGAACTGGAGGAACTGATACATACGGGACAAATTACCGAACCCTACCTGCACATCGGCGGGGGAAGCAACCTCTTGTTCACGGATGAATGCTATCCGGGCACCATCCTCCACTCGTGCATCCGGGGCATTTCCGTCACCTCCGAAGACGATGCCTCCATCTGCCTCCGCGTGGGGGCCGGCACCGTGTGGGACGATTTCGTCCGCCAATGTGTGGAAAACGGATGGCAAGGAGTGGAAAACCTCTCCCTCATCCCCGGCGAGGTGGGAGCCGCGGCCGTGCAAAACATCGGGGCCTATGGGGTGGAAGCCAAAGATGTCATCACCGCGATAGAGACCCTGGACATTTCCGGGCATCGGAAAACCTACCCTGCGGAAGCATGCGGATATGCCTACCGGCAGAGCCTCTTCAAGCGTCCGGAAATGAAACCGACATTCATCACCCACGTCCACTTTCGCCTGAACAAAGCGCCCCGCTTTCATTTGGATTACGGTGCCCTGCGCGAAGCATTGGGCGGACAGGCCCCAACCGTGGCACTGGTGCGCGAGGCCGTTATCCGCATCCGCCGGAGCAAATTGCCAGACCCCAAGGAGTTGGGCAATGCAGGAAGTTTTTTCATGAACCCCATCATACCCCGCGCCCGCTTCGAAGAATTAAAGAAAGAACATCCCTCCATCCCCCACTACGATGTGGACGAGAACCTCGTAAAGGTGCCTGCCGGATGGCTCATCGAACAATGCGGATGGAAAGGAAAGAGTTTGGGGCCCGCCGCGGTTTACTCCAAGCAAGCCTTGGTGTTGGTCAACGCCGGGGAAGCCACCGGGGCAGACATCGTACACCTGGCTCGCGCCGTGCAGGCCTCCGTCCGCGAGAAATTTGACATAAACATCCAACCCGAAGTATTGTTCGTATGAAAGTAAAGATATTAGGAAGCGGCACTTCGACAGGCGTGCCCGAAATCGGATGCACCTGCCCCGTCTGCACCTCGCCCGACCCGCGCGACCGCCGCCTGCGTACCTCGGCAATGGTTTGTACGGACAATGCCACGATATTGGTGGACTGCGGGCCCGACTTCCGCGAACAGATGCTCCGGCTCGAAGATTTCGGACAGATAGACGGCGTACTCATCACCCATGAACATTACGACCACGTGGGGGGCTTGGACGACCTCCGCCCTTTCTGCCGATTCGGGGAAATCCCCCTCTATGCGGAGCATTACACCAGCGAAGACCTGCGCCAACGAATGCCCTATTGCCTGGTGGACCGCATATACCCCGGCGTGCCCCGCATCTACCTGCAAGATGCCGAACCGGGAAAAGCCTTCCACATCAAGCATACAGAAATATTGCCCTTCCGGGTAATGCACGGACGCTTGCCCATCTTGGGTTTCCGCATCGGGAAGAGGCTGGGATATATCACCGACATGCTCACCATGCCCGACGAGTCATACGAATGCCTGCAAGGACTTGACCTCCTCATCGTGAACGCCCTCCGCCCCAAGCCGCACCCCACGCACCAAAGCATTTCCGAAGCTTTGGAAACCGCCCGGCGCATCGGAGCGAAAAAGACATACCTGGTGCACATGAGCCACCACGCAGGCCTCCACGCCGAGATGGAGCACAGCCTGCCGCCACACGTCCACTTCGCCTACGATGGATTGGAAATAAGAATTTGAAGATTTTTCCCACCAACCGAAACTTTCCGAAACATTTGTTTTGTTTTATTAGCGGAAATTGCTAATTTTGCCCTCAAGAATCTGAGGACTTGTTATGAAATTCTCGCTTTCCATAAAAATAGTTGTCATACTCTCCATCTTCTTGCTCTGCGCGGGAGTGGGAGTGTATTCATTCATGCGGCTCCATTCCGTGGAGCAGCGGAAAGACTTCAACCTATACACACTGGTGCCTCAAGATGCAGTGGCTGTGTTCGAAACCGACCGGATGGTGGACATGCTGGAAATCATGGGACGGATGGAGTGCAGCAAGGACGGACACTTCCTCCACGTCTCAAGCCTGTTCAGCAGCCTGAAGAAATACCTCAACACTCTTATGGCGGAAACCCCTCATGCCTTGAGCAAGCAGATGAACAAAGTGCTTATCAGTTTCCATGCCCCCCATACACAAGCAGACCAAGTATTGTATTGCACTTTAGGAGAGGGAGACCGGGAATTGCTGGAAAACTTCATCCGCAAATATTGTCCGGAGCCATTCCCCGTCAAGACCGCCGAATACCGGGGACAGGAAATCCGCATCTACCCCATGGACAACGGACATTTTTTGGCCGTATACCTTACGCGCGACTTCCTGGCACTCAGTTTCCAGAAGAAATTGCTGGAAAAAGTCATTGACGCCCGCAAGGACGGGCAAGCCCTGCCCGACGACCCCACGTTCGACACCCTGCACAGCGGAAAACTCCGCAACGTGGAAGCCACCCTCTACCTGCGCACGCGCTCCGTCCGCATGGGACAACCGGCGGATAGCCTCCGCCCCGTGCTCAACCTGGGCGAATGGATGGAATTCAACATGAAATTTGGCGAAGAAGCCATTTACTGCACGGGCTTCAGCCACGAAACGGACACCGTACATAGCCTGGTACGCGCCCTCCGCCCGCAAAAAAGCTTGTCCGGATTCGCAGGCGAATCCCTCCCCTCATCCACCTATCTATATACCCGTTGGGCGATGTCCGAAAAAGACAGCCTTTTCGCTTTCCAGGCCTCGCAAGTGCCCTACCAGACCTCCTCCGACCCCTATCCGGCCGAGCGTGACCACGAATTGCTGGATTTTCTGGAGGCAAACGCCGACACCAGCCTGCTCACTTGCTTCTTCGTGGCTGACTATCCCGGACGGAAGGCCCCATGTGCCGTAAGCGTCATACCCTTGGCCAACGAATGGAAGGCCCGTCAGGATTTCTTCACTTGGTTGCGCTCCACCCCGCGCGAACGGAAGACATCGCCCCGTCCACGCTTTGCCCCCGGCTATGACCGCTATCCGCGTTCGCAGGCCTACCGCAAATACCTGATGCCGCGCAACACGCTCGTCACCCGCCTGACAGGGTGGGCAGACACCTCGCTCCATGCCTACGCGTGTTTCTATCGGGGCAATCTCCTGCTGGCTTCGGACGCCCTCAGCCTGTCCGCCTACATCGAGGCACTGGAGCGCAAAGACACCTTGCCGGGCAGTGCCCATTACGAGAACCTGGCCGGCAGCCTGGCCCCCTCCTACAACCTCCTGCTGATGGCCGACATGGACGAGGTCTTGCGTCAGCCCGCCTCCTGTGCCCGTTTGGTGCCCGGATTTTTCCTGCACTATGCGGATTTCTTCCGCTATTTCGTATTAGGCATCCAGTTCAACAACCAAGAGGGGGTGATTTGTCCCAACCTCACTCTTTGGTATCGCCCGGACGACCTTCCCCAGGAAGAATAAAGACAAAGTCATCCTCTCCATACAAAAACAAACAGACGCCTCCCCGCCCGCAAACGCAAGCCCTCCCGCTTGTGTCCGGAAAGGCCGCGGCTTGTGTTCGGAAAGGCGTCCGCTTCTGTCTGCAAAGGGATTGCCTGCGTCAGAAAGGCAAATCGTCCTTCGCATCGCCCGCCAGGAAATCCGGTGCGGGTGCAGCCACAGGGGGAGGCACGGGGCTTCCACCTTGCATAGGTGCGGCAGCCTGTGCTTGTGAGGCTGGCTCCACCTTCCAGGCACGGATACGGTTAAACCAGCGGTCCTGCCATTGGTTGGCATCTATGTCAAAAGACACCTTCAACTCCTGCCCCATCTGTATGTTGAATTGCGCAATCCGGTCGGCACCAAATACCTCGAAGCACATCCGGCGGGGATATTGTCCGCTGGCACTGTCCTCGATGACATACTCCTGAGCCTTCCACTCATTTCCTGTTCTGCTCGATACTCCCCCCTTTTCAGGAAGCACGGCAATGATTTTTCCTATGAATTCCATTGTTCTCTTTTTTGTTGACGCGGCGAAGTTACGATTTTTTAGGCACAACGGGCGCATAAAAGAAGGTTTTTTCTTCGGATTTCTTTGCCATCGGCAATTCTTTTCCTAACTTTGTCCGTCCTAACAAAGACGTGTAATCACCTAAAAACAACTGACACGAAAATATATACATAAAAATTAGAAGATATGAGATTCATCGTTTCAAGCACAACGCTTTCCACCCACCTGCAGGGCATCAGCCGCGTGATAAATTCCAAGAATGCATTGCCCATTCTGGATTGTTTTCTCTTTGAGTTGAGAGACGGCCTGCTGACCGTCACCGTATCCGACAGCGAAACCACGATGACAACCACCCTCGAAATCGTGGAAAGCGACACCGACGGACGCTTTGCCATCACAGCCCGCAACCTGCTGGATGCCTTGAAGGAAATTCCCGAACAGCCGTTGACTTTCAATATAGACCTGAAATCATTGGAAATGACCGTATTTTATCAAAACGGCCAATACAGCCTCGTGGGACAAAACGCCGACGAGTTTCCCACACCGGTCGCCTTGGGAGAAAACGCCGTCCGCGTGGGCATAGACGCGCAAGTGCTCTTGAACGGCATCAACCGCGCCATCTTCGCCACAGCCGATGACGAACTGCGTCCCGTCATGAACGGCATCTACTTCGACATCACCACGGACAGCATCACGATGGTGGCTTCGGACGGACACAAGCTGGTGCGGAGCAAGACACTGGCCGCACACGGCAACGAACGTGCCGCCTTCATCCTGCCCAAGAAGCCCGCCGTACTGATGAAAAACCTGCTGCCCAAAGAAGAAGGTCCGGTGAGCATCGAATTCGACGAACGCAATGCGGTCTTCACCCTGGAAAATTACCGGATGGTATGCCGCCTGATTGAAGGGCGCTATCCGAACTATAATTCGGTGATTCCCTCCAACAATCCCAACAAGATTACCATCGACCGCCAACAACTCCTGGGTGCCCTGCGTCGTGTGTCCATCTTCTCGTCGCAAGCCAGCAGCCTTGTCAAGCTCTGCATGAGCGTGGACCGCATGGTCATCAATGCACAAGACATCGACTTCTCCACCTCGGCCAAGGAGACCTTGACCTGCCAATATGCAGGCACTCCGATGGAAATCGGTTTCAAATCCTCTTTCCTCATCGACATCCTGAACAACATCCCGTCCGACGACGTGCTCATCGAACTGGCCGACCCGTCGCGTGCAGGAGTCATCACACCCATTGAACAAGAGGAAGACGAAGACCTGCTGATGTTGCTTATGCCCATGATGTTGAACGACTAATCTGCTTCATAAAACGACAAGACATGAAACTGAACTTGAAGAATCCCATAGTCTTTTTCGACCTGGAAACAACGGGTACCAACATAAACTCTGACCGCATCGTGGAGATTTGCTACCTGAAAGTATATCCCAACGGCAACGAGGAAGCCAAGACCATGCGCATCAACCCCGGAATGCATATTCCCGAAGAGGCCACGGCCGTGCACGGCATCCACGACGAGGACGTGAAGGATTGCCCCACCTTCAAGGAAGTGGCCCGCAACATCGCCCGCGACATCGAGGGATGCGACTTGGCCGGATTCAATTCGAACCGATTCGACATCCCTGTCCTGGCCGAAGAATTCCTCCGTGCCGGGGTGGACATAGACTTGGGCCGCCACAAATTCGTGGACGTACAGGTCATCTTCCACAAGATGGAGCAACGCACCCTCTCCGCCGCCTACAAGTTCTATTGCGGCAAGAACCTGGAGGACGCACACACCGCCGAAGCCGACACCCGCGCCACCTACGAGGTGCTGATGGCCCAACTGGACCGTTACCCGGAGCTGAAGAACGACGTGAATTTCCTCTCCGAATACTCCAGCTTCAACCGCAACGTGGACTTTGCCGGGCGGATGGTGTACAACGACGCCGGCGTGGAGGTGTTCAACTTCGGCAAATACAAAGGCACGCCCGTGGCCGAAGTGCTGAAGAAAGATCCCGGCTATTACAGCTGGATATTGAACAGCGACTTCACACTGAACACCAAGGCCATGCTGACTAAAATCCGTCTCCGCGAACTGACCCAACGATGAAAGACCTATGGCAAACGTATTGAAAGGAAAGAAAATCGTGCTGGGCATCACGGGAAGCATTGCCGCCTACAAGGCATGCCTCCTCATCCGGAGTTTGGTGAAACGCGGAGTAGAGGTTCAGGTGGTCATCACCCCCGCCGGCAAGGAATTCATCACTCCCATCACCCTCTCCGCCCTGACCAGCAAACCCGTCATCAGCGACTTCTTCGCCCAACGGGACGGCACTTGGCACAGCCATGTGGACCTGGGGTTGTGGGCAGATGCCATGCTCATCGCGCCGGCCACGGCCTCCACCATCGGCAAGATGGCCCATGGCGTGGCAGACAACATGCTTGTCACCACCTATCTCTCGATGAAGGCACCCGTGTTCATAGCACCGGCCATGGACCTGGACATGTATGCCCATCCCTCCACGCAAGCCAACCTGGACACGCTCCGCTCGTATGGCAACCACATCATCGAACCCGCCACGGGCGAACTGGCCAGCCACCTGACAGGCAAAGGACGCATGGAAGAACCAAAGAACATCATCCTCCACCTGGAGCAATATTTTGCCAGCCAGGAAGGAGACTTGCAAGGACGGACCATCCTGATAACCACCGGTCCTACTTATGAAAAGATAGACCCCGTCCGCTTCATCGGCAACTACTCTACCGGCAAGATGGGTTTGGCCCTTGCCGACGAATGCGCTTCCCGGGGCGCCAAAGTCATCCTGGTGTGCGGTCCCGTGCAACGATCCACCCGATTCCCCATGTACCAACGCCACGATGTGGAATCGGCCGCCGAGATGCATGATGCCACGGTATCCTCCTTTGCCGAAGCTGATGCCGCCATACTCTGCGCCGCCGTGGCCGACTACACCCCCGAACACGTGGAGGCGGAAAAGATGAAACGCGAACAAACAGGTGCCCTAACCCTTTCGTTGAAGCCGACGCTGGACATTGCCGCCAAGCTGGGCGAAATGAAAAGCCTGTCATCCACTCCGAAAATACTGGTGGGCTTTGCCCTTGAGACAACCCACGAAGTGCAAAATGCCGAAAACAAGCTGGCACGCAAGAACCTGGACTTCATCGTGCTGAACTCCCTCAATGATGCCGGGGCCGGATTCAAGCATGACACCAACAAAATCAGCATCATCGACCGCGAAGGAAGAACGGACTACCCGCTGAAGTCCAAGGCTGAAGTGGCCGCGGACATCGTGAATCACCTGGTGGAAATCCTTCCTCAATAACCCCAAAGAACATCACTTATGCTGCGTTCGCTTTACATACAAAACTATGCATTGATAGAGAAGTTGGACATCGGCTTCGAGCAAGGCTTTTCCGTCATCACCGGCGAGACTGGAGCCGGAAAATCCATCATCCTGGGTGCCATAGGCCTCTTGCTGGGCCAGCGCGCCGATGTGAAGTCCATCCGCACGGGAGCCACCAAATGCGTCATCGAAGCCCGCTTCGACATATCCAACTATCACATGGAGCCTTTCTTCGAGGAAAACGAGCTGGATTATGAAGAAGAATGCATCCTGCGCCGCGAACTTTACGCCACGGGCAAGAGCCGCGCCTTCATCAATGACACTCCCGCCCAACTGGCACAGATGAAAGAGTTGGGAGAGCTATTGATTGACATCCACTCCCAACACCAAAACCTGTTGCTCAACAAAGAAGGCTTCCAGCTGAACGTGCTCGACCTCCTGGCACACGATGATGCGGCTCTCTGCGAGTATCAGACCGTGTACAAGCAATGGAAACAAGCACAAAGCGACCTGAACAAGCTATTGGAGCGTGCCGCCCGCGACAAATCCGATGAAGACTACATCCGCTTCCAATGGGAACAACTGGAAGAAGCCCGGCTCGTCCAAGGCGAACAAGGAGAATTGGAGCAAGAAGCCGAAATGCTGAGCCATGCCGAAGACATCAAGGCCAGCCTGTACAAGGTCAACCAACTTTTCAACAATGACGAGGGTGGCCTGCTCTCCGACCTGAAGGAATGCTGCCATGCGATGTCAGACCTGCAGAGCGTCTACCCGGTGGCCGAGGAACTGGCTGGCCGCCTGGAAAGCGCGTACATCGAACTGAAAGACATTGCCGATGAAATATCCGGCCGCGAAGAACAGGTGGAATTCAACCCCGCCCGTTTGGAGGAGGTGAACGAACGGCTCAACCTGATATACTCCCTGCAACAAAAGCACCGCGTGAACACGGTGGACGACTTGATAGCCTTGTGCGATGACTATGCGGCCCGCCTGGCCTCCATCTCCTCTTCCGATGAAGAAGTGGATGCCTTGAGAAGGCATAGTGAAGAGCTGCAAGCCGAAACGCGCCGCCAAGCCGCCGGACTGACAGAGGCCCGCCGGAAGGCTGCCCGCGAAGTGGAACAGCAGATGGCCTCACGCCTGGTGCCACTTGGGATGCCCAACGTGCGCTTCGCAGTGGAAATGGGAGAGCGCAAGGAACCCGGCCCCCACGGAATGGACACCGTCAGCTTCTTATTCTCGGCCAACAAAAACAGCATCCTGCAAAGCATCTCATCGGTGGCCTCGGGGGGAGAGATTGCCCGCGTCATGCTCTCGCTGAAAGCCATGATTGCCGGAGCGGTGAAACTTCCCACCATCGTCTTCGACGAAATAGACACAGGCGTATCCGGTGAAATTGCCGACCGCATGGCGGACATCATGCAGGAGATGGCGGACAACAACCGGCAAGTCATCAGCATCACGCACCTGCCCCAAATAGCCTCCCGGGGCCGTGCGCACTACAAAGTCTACAAGAAAGACAACGAAACGGAAACGAACAGCCACATCCGCCGACTGACCGAAGAGGAGCGGGTGGAGGAAATTGCCCACATGTTGAGCGGCGCTACCTTGACGGAAGCCGCCCTGAACAATGCCCGCACCTTGCTGACCCAACGATAAAACAAGATTGACATGATAGAAAAAAATGAAATGATATTCGGCCTGCGCGCCGTGCTGGAAGCACTGGAAGCCGGCAAGGAGATAGACAAGGTCCTGGTCAAGAAAGACCTGCAAGGCGACCTTGCCAAAGAATTGTTCGCTGCCTTGAAAGGCACGGACATCCCCACACAACGCGTACCCGTTGAACGCCTCAACCGCATCACGCGCAAGAATCACCAAGGCGTCATTGCCTTCATCTCCGCCGTGAGTTACCAAAAAGCAGAAAACCTGGTGCCCATGCTCTTCGAGGATGGAAAAAATCCGTTTTTCCTGGCCTTGGACGGCATCACCGACGTACGTAATTTCGGTGCCATCGCCCGTACCTGCGAGTGTGCCGCCGTGGATGCCATACTCATCCCCACCACCAATAGCGTGTCGGTCAATGCCGATGCCGTGAAGACCTCGGCCGGTGCCTTGCACAAACTCCCTGTCTGCCGTGAACGCAACCTGACCGACACCCTGCGCTACCTGAAGGAATGCGGCTTCCGCCTCATCGCCGCCACGGAAAAAGGAGATTATGACTACACCAAAGCCGACTACACCGGTCCTTTGTGCATCGTCATGGGCGCCGAAGACAAAGGGGTGTCCTACGACAACCTCGCCTTGTGCGACGAATGGGTGCGGATCCCAATGCTTGGTACCATCGAATCGCTCAATGTATCCGTGGCTGCCGGCATCCTGATATACGAAGCCATAAAACAACGAATAACAGAATGACCATGATAAGAGTAAAAACGATTCTAATCCTGTCCCTCTGCCTGCTGGCCCAGAGGGGCATGGCACAGGCACCCAAGTGGGTGGAAAAAGCCAAGCAAGCCGTGTTCTCGGTAGTGACATATGACCAAAACGACAAAATCCTGAACACCGGAAACGGCTTCTTCATCAGTGAAGACGGCGTGGCGTTGTCGGACTACACCTTGTTCAAGGGAGCCAAACGAGCCGTCATCGTCAACAGCGAGGGCAAGCAAATGCCCGTGGTGAACATCATGGGGGCAGACGACATGTACGACGTGGTGAAATTCCGCGTCGGCACGGAGAAGAAAGTACACGCCTTGCCTGTCGCCACCACCCAACCGGCTGCCGGCGCGGAAGTGTACCTCTTGCCCTACTCCACACAAAAAGACCGTTCCTGCACGAAAGGCCATGTCAAGGCGGTCGACAAAGTGGAAGGGAATTATTACTACTACACCTTGGAGATGCAATTGAAAGACAAAATGCTCAGCTGTCCCTTGACCAACGCGGAAGGTGCCGTGTTCGGCATGGCGCAAAAGTCATCCGGACAAGACACAGCCACCATCTGCTATGCGGTAGACGCACGCTATGCCATGGCTCAAAACATCTCCGCCTTGTCTTATAATGATGCGGCCTTGGCGGACATCGGCATCAAGAAAGCCCTGCCCGACACAGAGGAACAGGCCTTGGTATTCCTCTACATGGCCTCAGCCCAACTCTCCCCGCAAAAATATGCGGAAGTACTGGATGACTTCATCGCGCAATACCCCAACAGTGCCGAAGGTTATATGCGCCGGGCCACCAACCTCTTGGCCAATGCCAATGACGAGGCCACCATGGAGCGGGTATCCGCCGACATGGACCGCGCCCTCGAAGTGACCCAAGAAGAACAAGGCACCCGCTTCGACCGCGCCAAACTCATCTACAACTACCTGCTAGGCAATCCCCAGCCTCCCTATAAAGATTGGAGTTGGGACAAGGCCCTGGAAGAAATCCGCAAGGCCATCGCCATACAGCCGCTCCCCATCTACACACAAACGGAAGGGGACATTCTCTTTGCCAAACAGGACTATCCCGGGGCATTGGCCGCCTACGAACAGGTAAACCGTTCGGAATTGGCCTCGCCAACTTCCTTTTTCAGCGCCGCCCAAACCAAGGAAATGATGAAGGCACCCGCCACGGAGGTGTTAGCGTTGATGGACAGTTGCGTGTCCCGTTGTCCCGAACCTTATACGGAACTTGTCGCCCCCTACCTGCTGGCCCGTGCCCAGGCCTTGCTGAATGCCAATCAGGCCCGGAAGGCGATGCTGGATTATGATGCCTATTACAAGGCCGTGAATGGCAACGTCAATGCCGCCTTCTACTACTACCGCGAACAGGCCGCCATACAGGCCCGTCAATACCAGCGGGCTTTGGATGACCTGGCAAAAGCCATCGAACTGGCTCCCAACGAATTGCTTTACCGTGCCGAACTGGCCGTGGTCAACATCCGCGTGGGCCGCAGCGAAGAAGCCATCCGCGTGCTGCAAGAAGCGTTGAAGATAGAGCCGAAATATGCGGAGGCTTACCGCCTGATGGGGCAAGCCCATATCCAACTGGGAAAGAAGGACGAAGCCTGCGACTGCTTTGCCAAGGCCAAGGAGTTGGGCGACCCCAATGTGGATGCCCTCATCGAGAAGCACTGCCAATGACGCATGACGCACCATCGAACCATTTACACATTATATAAATATAGAATCAAATGAAACAAGCTATCAACAGTACAAAGGCTCCCGGGGCCATCGGTCCCTACAGCCAGGCCATCGAGGCCGCAGGAATGGTATTCGTATCCGGCCAATTGCCCATCGATGCCGCCACCGGCCAAATGCCCGAAGGTGCCGAAGCACAGGCACGCCAATCGTTGGAGAACGTGAAACACATCCTGGAGGCAGCAGGCCTCACGATGGCCAACATCGTGAAGACCACTGTCTTCCTGGCAGACATGTCTTTCTTCGGCGACATGAACAAGGTGTACGCCACCTACTTCGAGGGTGCCTGCCCGGCCCGCTCGGCCGTTGCCGTCAAGGCCCTGCCCAAGGATGCCTTAGTGGAGATTGAGTGCATCGCGGTTCGCTAACAAGTCGGCCACGATGAAGGTACTGCCTCCCACGAAGATAAAGTCTTCGGGGAGGCTTTTCTTTTGGGCCGCACGCACGGCCGAAGGCACATCGGGAAAGCAATCTCCCTTCAATCCGGCTTCGGCGGCCAAACGGGCCAGTTCAGCAGCAGGCAGAGCCCGCTTCACACTGGCTTGCGTGAAATAGTAGATAGCCTCGCGGGGCAACAAAGCCAACACGCCCCGGATGTCCTTGTCATTCACCATCCCGATGACAATATGCAATTGCCGACAGGCCTGTTGACGCAACTGTCCGGCAATATAGGCGATTCCTCCCACATTGTGCCCCGTGTCGCAAACCAACGCCGGATGTTCCTGCAACTGCTGCCAACGCCCCATCAGTCCGGTCAGCTCCACCACCCGGGCAAAACCGGCACGCACATCCTCCTCGCGGATACGGTAGCCGGCTCCCCGCAACAGTGGCAAGGCAGCCAACAGTGCCCGGCGGTTTTTCACTTGATACGTCCCTTTCAGTTCATAGTCCCAATCGGGGTGAAGTTCCTGCACTTCCTCTTCGGCAAAATAGATGGGTGCCCCTTCCTCCCTTGCCTTCTTCAGAAAGACCGGACGTGTCTCCGGCGTTGTTTCCCCTATCACCACAGGCACGCCCGGCTTGATGATGCCGGCTTTCTCACCCGCAATCTTCTCCAACGTGTCTCCCAGGAACTGGACGTGGTCCATGCTGATGTTGGTGATGATGCACAAATCCGGCCGGATGACATTGGTGCAATCCAACCTGCCGCCCAAGCCCACTTCAATGACGGCCACATCCACCTTCTCTTCGGCAAAATAGCGGAAGGCCATCGCCGTGGTCAGCTCAAAGAAAGAAGGATGGAGCGGTTCGAAGAAGCCGCGCTCCTCTTCCACGAAACGGACCACGTATTCTTCGGGGACAGGCTGCCCGTTGACGCGGATACGTTCGCGGAAATCAATCAAATGAGGCGAAGTGTACAACCCTACCCGATAGCCAGCGTGCTGCAGGATGGCTGCCAACGTGTGCGAACAAGAGCCTTTCCCGTTGGTCCCGGCTATATGAATGGTGCGGTACGAACGATGCGGATAGCCAAAATGTTCGTCCAATGCCCACGTGTTCTCCAGACCAGCCTTGTATGCTCCCGCACCTACCTGCTGAAACATCGGGGTGCTGTTGTATAAGTAATCTAATGTGTCTTGATAATTCATCTTTTGAAATATTTAACTGGAGGAGCAATCCATTTTGCCCGCAAATTGTTTATCTTTAGAGACGGCAAATATAGTACTAACTATTTAAATCTAACGTATATGGGAACCAAGAAAAATTTCGTGATTGACACAAATGTCATCCTGCACGACTACAAATGCCTGAAGAACTTCCAGGAAAACGACATTTACCTGCCTATCGTCGTCTTGGAAGAACTGGACAAATTCAAGAAAGGCAACGAGCAAATCAACTTCAACGCCCGCGAGTTTGTCCGCGAACTGGACCTCATCACCGATGATGACCTCTTCACCAAAGGTGCCCCGTTGGGCGAAGGATTGGGACGCCTCTTTGTCATCACCGGGCAAATCGACGCGCCGCACGTCTACGAATCCTTCCCCGAACATATCCCCGACCACCGCATCCTGGCCGTGACCGACTGGCTGACACGCAAGTATCCCGACATGAAGTCCATCCTTGTCACCAAGGACGTCAACCTGCGGATGAAAGCCCGCTCCATCGGTCTGTTGTGCGAGGACTACATCAATGACAAGGTGCTGAATGTGGACATCTTCGAAAAGTCCAACGAAGTGTTCGAAGGCATTGACCCGGCCTTGATAGACCGCATCTACTCATCGAGGGAAGGCATCGACATCAACGAATTTGATTTCAAAGATGTCATCCATCCCAACGAATGCTTCATCCTGAAGAGCGACCGGAACAGCGTCCTGGCCCGCTACAATCCGTTCGACCGCGTGGTCAAGCGGGTAAACAAGAGCCGGAACTACGGCATCGAACCGCGTAACGCCGAACAAAGCTTCGCCTTTGAAATCCTGGATGACCCCAACATCAAGCTGGTGGCCCTGACAGGAAAAGCCGGCACCGGAAAGACCCTGCTGGCACTGGCCGCAGCCTTGGGGCAAATGAGCGAATACAAGCAAATCCTGCTGGCACGTCCCATCGTGGCCTTGTCCAACAAGGACATCGGCTTCCTGCCGGGTGATGCCCAGGAAAAGGTGGCACCCTACATGCAACCCCTGTTCGACAACCTGAACGTCATCAAGCACCAGTTCTCGTCCACCTCCACGGAGCTGAAACGCCTGGACGACATGCAGAAGAGCGGCCAACTGGTCATCGAAGCCCTGGCCTTCATCCGCGGACGAAGCCTGAGCGAGACGTACTGCATCATCGACGAAGCGCAGAACCTGACCCCGCACGAGATAAAGACCATCATCACCCGTGCAGGCGAAGGCACCAAGATGGTCTTCACAGGCGACATCCAACAGATTGATCAGCCTTACCTGGACAACCAATCCAACGGCTTGGTCTACATGATTGACCGCATGAAAGACCAAAACCTCTTCGCCCACGTCAATCTGGTCAAAGGCGAACGTAGCGAACTGAGCGAGTTGGCCAGCAACCTGATGTAAGCAGACGCTTATCCCGACCAATTACGAAGGGCGTGCCCAAACGAGGCACGCCCTTAAAAATAGGACAGATTCATCGGGATATCCCTCTTCCTTCAAAATCCCGCTCTTGCCATACCCCGTTTACTTTCAGCCGGATGCAGCACGGCTGTATCTCCACTTCTTGCGCGCGGACCACCTGAGCCTGTTTAGGGAAGTAGAAACACGAGGTGCGGTAGCTGGTGCCTAAATAGTAGTCGCAACTGTCCCGCACCATACGGGTGAACGTGTCGAACTTTCCCAGCCGTTTGCCGTCTTTGCGAAAGAATACCTCGTAGCTGTATTC
>CALNEX010000037.1 GCA_939791845.1 uncultured Mediterranea sp.
TCCAGGACATAGGCATGGCCCGCATCGACCCGATAGACTACAACGGGATGCAGATTGTGCCCCTGCAATTCCTCAAGGCCGTCCTCCCCAATCCGCAAGACCTGGGCGAGAACTACGAGGGCGAGACTTCCATCGGATGCCGCATCCGTGGCCTGAAAGACGGCAAGGAACGCACCTATTATATATATAACAACTGCAGCCACCAGGCCGCCTACCAGGAAACAGGCATGCAAGGCGTCAGCTACACGACGGGCGTGCCAGCCATGATCGGCGCCATGATGTTCCTCAAAGGCTTGTGGAAGCGTCCGGGCGTATGGAATGTGGAAGAGTTCGACCCCGACCCCTTCATGGAGCAACTGAACAAGCAGGGACTGCCCTGGCATGAGGTGTTTGACGGAGACTTGGAACTTTAATGACATAGACATGAACATAGGAGACAAAGCCCCTGAAATATTGGGCATCAACGAGAAAGGCGAGGAAATCCGCCTGAGCGACTATAAAGGACAAAAAGTGGTGCTCTACTTCTATCCGAAGGACAACACGCCGGGATGCACGGCCCAGGCCTGCAACCTCCGCGACCATTATGCCGAGTTGCGCCAGGCGGGCTATGCCGTGATAGGCGTCAGCGTGGACAGTGGGAAGTCGCACCAGAAGTTCATCGAGAAGAACTCCCTGCCTTTCCCCCTGATTACGGACACGGAGAAGAAACTGGTGGAGCAGTTCGGCGTGTGGGGCGAGAAGACCATGTGCGGACGCAAATACATGGGCACCTTCCGCACCACCTTCATCCTGGACGAAGAAGGCGTCGTGGAGCGCATCATCACCCCCAAGGAAGTGAAGACCAAGGAACACGCCGCGCAAATACTGAATGCAGACAAATAACCCTTTAATACATCAAACAAAGTGGCAAAGAAAGACGAACTGAACTTTGAGAACGAAGGCGGCACATCGCAGGTCTCCAGCGAAAAGCTGAAAGCCCTGCAAGCCGCCATGGACAAGATAGAAAAGAGCTTCGGCAAAGGCTCCATCATGCGGATGGGCAGCGAGGAGGTGGAGGACATCGACATCATCCCCACCGGCTCCATCGGGCTGAACGCCGCCCTGGGTGTTGGAGGTTATCCTCGCGGCCGCATCATCGAAATCTATGGCCCTGAATCGTCCGGTAAGACGACGCTGGCCATACACGCCATAGCCGAGGCGCAGAAGCTGGGAGGCATTGCTGCCTTCATCGACGCGGAGCACGCCTTCGACCGCTTCTATGCGGCCAACCTGGGCGTGGACATTGACAACCTGCTCATCTCGCAACCGGACAATGGCGAACAGGCCTTGGAGATTGCCGACCAGTTGATTCACTCGTCGGCCGTGGACATCATCGTCATAGACTCCGTGGCCGCCCTGACTCCCAAGGCTGAAATCGAAGGCGACATGGGCGACAACAAGGTAGGTCTGCAAGCCCGCCTGATGTCGCAAGCCCTGCGCAAACTGACCTCGGCCATCAGCAAGACGCGCACGACGTGCATCTTCATCAACCAGCTGCGCGAAAAAATCGGTGTGATGTTCGGCAATCCGGAGACCACCACGGGCGGCAATGCCCTGAAGTTCTATGCCTCGGTGCGCATCGACATCCGTCCGGGCCAAGCCATCAAGAACGGCGAGGAGGTTATGGGACGCCAGACAAAGGTGAAGATTGTGAAGAACAAGGTGGCTCCTCCCTTCCGCAGGGCGGAATTCGACATCATGTTCGGCGAAGGCATCTCACGGGCAGGCGAAATCATCGACCTCGGTTCGGACATGGGCATCATCAAGAAGAGCGGTTCATGGTTCAGCTACAATGACACCAAGCTGGCGCAAGGCCGCGACGCCGCCAAGCAGGTCATCCTGGACAATCCCGAACTGGCCGAAGAACTGGAAGCACAAATCTTCGATGAACTGAAAAAGGAGAAATAATCTTCCATTCATGGACCATACAAAGGCGGATGGAGGAAAGCAAACCCTTTCACTCCATCCGCCTTGCTCTTATCCCAAGGAAGTGCCTCAACGGACAAACTCCATATCCCAATCCTTCAATTGCTTGCCCAGGTCTTGCATCTGTTCCCTGAATTGCTTCCAAGTATCACCATCAAAATACTTCTGCAAGTCTTTGAGCGACTCCAATTCTTTCAGCGAATCCAAACCTTTCAAGGTACGCAAGGCTTGCAGGTTCTCCAAACCCGGAATTTGATGAGTATTATAAGAGGTTTCTTGATAAAGCAATATCTGCTTGACATCCTGATCCGTCATATCCCCTTCCAAATAAACGAACTTTAGAGAAGCCGCGCCGTCCATCACCATAATCAGCTCCTTCACCTTTCCTCCTCTGCGGGATACATAAAACTCCGACTTGGACGTCAATCCTTTCTGCTTCATCAACAATTCGTATTTGGAGGACTTGACCAACGAACGGATATCCTCCGCCATGCTCTTCCGGACTTTGTTATCCATGGTGGAAAGCAGACGCACCGAATTCAGGTTCCTCGCCTTTCCAATGTAAAGGTCAGACATGAACACATTGGTATTCATGTCCAGCATCGTCTTGGATATGTAGACCGACTTGACCTCCTTCATGTCACTATACTTATCAAACAATTTCTCTTGTGCCCATCCCATCAAAGAAAACAGCAGGAGCACAGCTGTCATACAGAATCTCATCGTTTTCATTTTCGCACACAACTTAACGGTTATACTTAAATTCATTTCTCACTTCAAGGTTCGCCATCTTGATGTCGGCTTGCGAAGCCTCCAACTGCTTCATTCCCTCGTTCCAAGTCCGCGACATCTCCGTAAAAATAGCCTGCAAGGCGCGATGGGCATCCTCCGGATTGGTAAAAGTGTCCTGCGGAGTAGCCTCCCTTACCTCCTGCCGCATCTCGGTTATGCCGAATCCCAAACCTATGAGCAACAAAAGCGAAGCAGCCACGCTTCCCCACCATAACCAATGTCGACGAAAGGCGGATGCCCTATGGTCTATCAATGCCGCCAACTCCGTTTCCAATGCATCCGGCACAGAAATATCGGCCGCCGACTCCACATGCAAGGAAAGAAACAAGGCACGCTCTGCCTGCAAATCCGCAGGCAGATTGTCTTCGGAGCGAAAAGCCTGCGTCAGCTTTTCCTCTTCCTGCTCGGTGGTCAGGCCATCGTAATAGCGGGACAGCAATCTTTCAATCTCTTCTCTTTTCATAGTCACATTGTTTTAAATAATCCTCTCGTATCTTCTTGCGGGCCCGCGACAACACCACACGGACATTGCTTGCACTAAGCCCTGTCAATTGCTCAATCTCCTGAAAGGAATATCCCTGCACATCCCGCAGGCATATCACCTGCCGTTGCTGCAAAGGCAGACGGGCGATGAGCGTCTGCACCACCTGTGCATTGTCACGAGATGCCGTCTCATCAGGCGCAGCCACAGGCAAGGTTTCCGTCAATTCCACTTGCTGCCGCTCTCGCACATAACGGGGCGAACGAAGCAGGTCCACACACATATTACGCACCAATGTCGTACAAAAGGCCTCCGGATTGTCAATGATGCCAAGTGTGTCCCGCTTGTCCCACAACTTCAGATAGGCGTCCTGCAACACATCGCAGGCATCGTCCTCGTTCTCCAGCAGACGCAAGGCCACCCCGTAGAGTTTGCGGTGATAAGGCAAGAACATTTTCTTAAAACTGACTGCATCCATTGATTCCTATCATTAATATCCTGTCAAGCCTCCCATGGCGGCTCTCCAATAAGAAGACGATATAAGTAAGCTTTTTGTTACGCATCCTTGCAAAAAATAGGCCCTGTCTCCCGACAAGGCCTATTTACAACACAAACACAAAATAAAACACGACAAAACTACTATGCAGCAACCTGTCTGCGCACATAGGCACAGGTGTGAAGTTTAGGTATTCACATACATAGCATTCACCAGACAACTGCATACAAAAGCCTAACAAATATAGGAATTTGTCAGGTATGTCTGTTTATCATTGGATGCCCTTTTCGCGGAGGTGCAATTGCCACTTCCACGCTGAGAGCAATGTATCTTCAATGGGCGTATCGGCCTTCCAGCCCAACTCATTGTTGGCCAACGCAGGGTCAGCCCATACTTTTTCAATATCACCGGCACGACGCGCAGTGATCTGGTAGTTCAGCTTCACGCCCGTTGCCTTCTCAAAGGCGTGTACCAGTTCGAGTACGGAAAGGCCACGGCCTGTACCGATATTGAACACCTCGACTTTCGACTTCTGCTTCTTCTCCAGAATGCGGGCGATGGCCACCACATGGGCTTTGGCCAAATCCACCACATTGATATAGTCGCGGATGCACGTGCCATCGGGGGTATCATAGTCATCTCCGAAGATGCTCAGCTTTTCACGGATGCCGATGGCCGTCTGCACGATATAGGGCACCAGATTCTGTGGAACGCCGTTGGGCAACTCGCCCAGCAAAGCCGTCGGATGCGCGCCTATCGGATTGAAGTAGCGCAAGAGGATGGCACTGATGGGAGAACCAGAAGCTACGGTATCCTGGATAATCTCCTCATTGATCTGCTTCGTGTTGCCATAAGGAGACTCAGCTTTCTTGATGGGAGCCTTTTCCGTCACCGGCAACACATCGGGCTGACCGTAAACCGTGCAGGAAGAAGAGAACACTATGCCCTCCACCCCATACTTGGGCATCAGTTCGAGCAAATTGATCAACGAACCGAGGTTGTTGCGATAATACAGCAAAGGCTTCTGCACGGATTCGCCCACGGCCTTGCTGGCTGCAAAATGGATGATGGCCTTGATGCCCTGATACTTGGCAAACACAGCTTCCAAGCCTGCATAATCCAGACAATCCAACTTTTCAAAAGCGGGACGGATGCCCGACACGGCCTCAATATTGTCCACCACATCGGCACTTGAATTGGAAAGGTTATCAACGATCACCACGTCATAACCTGCATTCTGAAGTTCTACTACGGTGTGCGAACCGATATAGCCCGTACCTCCCGTAACCAAGATTCTTTCTTTCATTTGGATATTGTTGTATATGGTTTATAACATTAAACGCTTTGACGCTACAAATGTAGCATTTTTAATTCACAATCGGACAAGCACCGTCATAAAAACTTTAATCATACGCCAAATAAAGCGGCCAAGCCCTTGTCAACCCCCGAAAATCCCATAAAAGCCATGGCCAAAAGCCCGGCTGTCAGCAAGGCAATGGGCGTCCCTTGCATTCCCTTGGGTATGGCGGACAAACTCATCTGCTCGCGCATACCTGCGAACAACACCAAAGCCAGCCCAAAGCCCAAAGCCGTGGAGAACGCATAGATGACGCCCGTCAACAGGTCAAAGTCCTTCTGAATAACGAGAATGGCCACACCCAGGATGCAACAATTGGTCGTAATCAAAGGCAGGAAAACACCCAAAGCCTGATAAAGGGCCGGAGACACCTTCTTCAGGACAATCTCCACCATCTGCACCAAACCTGCAATGACCAAGATGAAAGTAATGGTCTGCAAATAGCCCAACCCGAAAGCATCAAGCACGAGCTTTTGCAAAAGATAGGTGACAATCGTGGACAAGGTAAGCACGAAAGCCACGGCCGCGGCCATGCCCAAAGCCGTATCAACCTTCTTGGAAACGCCCAGGAAAGGGCAAATGCCCAAAAACTGTGAGAGGACTATGTTATTGACAAATATCGCCGAAATGAAAATCAATAGGTATTCCATAACATCACATTCTTATACTTTCTTCCATCGGTTCACTATCGCAATCAGATATCCCAAGGCTATGAATGCTCCCGGTGCCAACACGAAAAGCAACATGCCGTAGTCTTCGGGGAAAAGGGTCCAGCCAAAAAACTTCCCCGTCCCCAACAATTCACGCACACCGCCCAACAAGGTCAAGGCAATGGTAAAGCCCAGCCCGATGCCCAGTCCGTCGAAGAGGGAAGGCAACGGCCCTTGCTTGGAGGCAAAGGCCTCGGCGCGCCCCAAGACAATACAGTTCACCACGATAAGGGGAATGAACAGACCCAACGTGGCATACAAGGCGGGCACGTATGCCTGCATCACCATCTGAAGCAAGGTGACAAACGAGGCAATGACCACTATGTAGGACGGAATGCGCACCATGTCGGGTATCAGGTTCTTGATGGCGGATATGACGACATTGGAGCATACCAGCACAAACATCGTGGCCAGCCCCATCCCCATCCCATTGATGGCGGATGATGTGGTGCCCAACGTGGGACACATGCCCAGCAGAAGCACAAAGGTGGGATTCTCCTTGACAATCCCGTTCACCAGCACTTTCATGTTATTCATAATTCCAATCCTCCTTTTCTTTAAGGTTCAACTTGCTGCGAAGCACCGGTAGTGCCATCGGCCGTGTTTTGCCCGGCGTATGCGGCATAAGCGGCATTGACGGCCGAAAGGAAGGCCCGCGTCGTGATGGTGGAGGCGGTGATGGCATCCACCTGTCCGCCATCCTTGTCCACCACCAACGGTGCCCGGCCCGGGTTCATCCCCGTGATGTCCCCCTTCCCGCCTTTCTTGAACCACGAGTCGGCCTTGGAGCCAAGACCGGGTGTCTCCGCATGAGACAGCAGGGAATAATCCAGGATGTTTCCTTCCGCATCAAAGCCCACCAGGACGCGCAACGTTCCTCCAAACCCCATGGCGGAAGCCTCTATGGCCGCACCGATATAGGCACCTCCCTTGGTGGCCGGATAGACGGCATAGGCCACCCCGTCCACCTCCTGGATTTTCTGCTCGGCAATGGGGTCATTGTCGAACCCCGGCACCACGGCACGGACAGCATCGCTCAAGGCCTTGGCCTCCGCCTGGGCGATAGGACCCGCCGTCAATTGGTTCACATAGGCCAACAAGGCCACGGATATCACCGTCACGCCCGTCAGCACCAACAACATGTTCTTCAAGGATGATTCCAGCTTCCTCATCGTGTTTTCGCCCCCTCCCCGAAGCGCTTAGGTTTGACATAGGTATTAATCAGCGGTGTAAAAGCATTCATGATCAGGATGGCAAAGGACATGCCCTCCGGATAGGCCCCGAACAGACGGATGACCACCGTCAGCAGGCCGATGCAGGCACCATACACCAGCATCCCCCGATGGTTCATGGGCGAAGTGACGTAATCCGTGGCCATGAAGATGGCACCCAGCATCACGCCGCCTGTCAACAAGTGGGTGAAGCCGTCGGCATATCTGGCAGGGTCCGCCCAATGCATGGCGGAGGTCAGCACGAATATCGTCACCAGGATGGATACCGGGATATGCCACGTGATAATCCTGCGCCACAGCATGTAGGCCAGACCCAGCAGCAAGGCCAAAGCACTGACCTCGCCGACGCAACCCGGATGGTTGCCGAAGAACAAGGCAAACGCGTCCGGCAACTGTCCGGCCGACACGCCGGGCACGCCGTTTATCAGCCCTTTCATCACCGCCAGCGGGGTAGCCGTGGTGACGGCGTCCGCATAAGCCGTCAACTGGCCGGCCGCGGGCCAACTGGTCATCTGGGCGGGAAACGAAAGCAACAGGAAGGCACGCCCCGCCAAGGCCGGATTGAACAAGTTGCATCCCAGGCCGCCGAAGGACATCTTCACCACCCCGATGGCAAACAACGCACCGAGGATGACTATCCACACGGGCAGGTTGGAAGGCAGGTTGAAAGCCAGCAACACACCGGTGATGAGTGCCGACCCGTCGCCCACCGTGGCATGTTCCCGCTTCAGGAGGAACCTCCCGATGGCCCATTCAAAGAAGACACAGGACGCCACAGAAACCAGCGTCACCACCAAGGCGCCCACTCCAAAGAAGCAGAGCGACGCCAGGAAAGCCGGCACCAACGCCACCAGCACTCCATACATGTTCTTACGCACACTGTCACGACCATGCACATGGGGCGACAAGGAAATAATCAGTTTTTCCATAGGCAGACTATTAATCTACAAGACTTATTGCTTCTGACGGGCACGGGCCATCGCCGCGACCTTCGACTTGCCCAGCCGGACGTAGTCCAGGATGGGGCGATGAGACGGACAGGTGAACTGGCAGGAACCGCACTCTATGCACGACAGGATGCCCTCCTGCTCCACCCGCTCAAAGCCACCGTGGGCCGAGACCGTGGCCAGCAGATAAGGCTCCAGCCCCATCGGGCAGACGGCCACGCACTTGGCACAACGGATGCAGGGTTGCACCGCTCCCCGCACGGCCTCCTGCCTGTCCATCAGCAGGACGCCCGAAGTCCCCTTGGCCACCGGCACATCCAGGCTCAGCAAAGCCTTGCCCATCATGGGGCCGCCCCCGATGACCTTGCCCGTGCCGTCCGGCAGGCCGCCGCACTCCTCCACCAGCTGGCTGACCGGCGTGCCGATGCGCGCCAACAGGTTGCCGGGCCGGGCCAACGAATGTCCCGTGACGGTCACGACGCGCTCCAACAAGGGCTTGTTCTTCTGCACGGCCTGGTAGACGGCAAACACCGTGGCCACGTTCTGCACGATGGCACCCGTGGACACGGGCAAGGCACCGGCAGCCACCCGGCGACCGATGACGGCCTCTATCAACTGCTTTTCGCCCCCTTGCGGATACTTCACCTTCAGGGGGACCACTTCGACACCGGGACAGGCCGACGCCCCTTCGGACAGCAGGCGGATGGCGTCGGGCTTGTTGGCCTCAATGCCTATGAACGCCTTCTGCACCCGGATGGCCTTCATCAGGACAGAGACGCCCGCCAGGATCTCACCGGCATGTTCCAGCATCAGCTGATGGTCCGCCGTCAGGTAGGGTTCGCACTCCACGGCATTGACCACCAGGCATTCGGCCTTCAAGGGAGGCGGGGGAGCCAGCTTCACATGCGTGGGGAAGCAGGCACCGCCCATGCCCACGATGCCTGCATCGGCTATCTTCTTCAGTATCTCTTCCGGACTCAGGGCGCACTCCTTGACCAACGTCTCGCTGCGGTCGATGGACGGCTCCCACTCGTCACCCTCGACGTCGATGAACACGGCCGGCTTCGGATAGCCGCTCGCATCCAGGGCCCGGTCTATCCTGGCCACACGCCCGCTGACCGGCGAATGGATGGCCGCCGAAACGAATCCGCCCGGCTCGGCTATCCGGGTGCCCACCTTCACCACATCTCCTTTGGCCACGACAGGCTTGGCCGGCGCACCGATGTGCTGGCCCAACAAGACGACGGCCTGCCGGGGCAGCTCCGCCTCACGGATGGGATGGCGGGCCGATAACTTGTTCTCCTGTGGATGGACTCCACCGATTGAAAATGTCTTCCACATCATATTCATTGGGATATTAGTTCATGACGATGACACCCTGCGGACAGGCCTCCACGCACCGGCCGCACGCCTCGCACTGCCGCGGGTCCACATAGGCCAGGTGGTCCGCCAACACGACGGCGCCGGACGGGCACGCCTTCACACACTTGCCGCAACCGATGCAGGCCGACGCACACGCCTTGCGGGCCACGCCGCCCTTGTCACGATTGACGCACAACACCGCCGCCCCGCCACGGGGACGAAGCTCGATGATGCCGCGCGGACAGGCCCGGACACAGGCGCCGCAGGCCGTGCAGGCAGACGCGTCCACCTCCGGCAGCCCGGTGGCAGGACTCATCCGGAGGCCGCCGAACGTGCAGGCAGCCGCGCAGTCCCCGCAGCCCAGGCAACCATAGGCACACGCCGTCTCGCCCTCGCAGAGGGAGGACAGGATGGCGCAGCTGCGGGCACCGTCGTACACATTGGCCCGCGGGCGGGCCTCGCACGTGCCGCTGCAGCGCACCGTGGCCACCAGGGGTTCCGCGTGTTCGGCCTCCAGCCCCAGGATGGCGGCCACGCGGTCCATCACCGCCTGCCCCCCGACGGGACAGCGTTTCCCCTCGAGCGAGCCGGCCTGCACACACGCGGCGGCAAAGCCACTGCACCCCGGGAAGCCGCACCCGCCACAGTTGGCCTGCGGCAGGACTTCCGCCACCCGGGCAATGCGCGGGTCTTCATGGACGGCAAACTTCCGGGAAGCCCCGTATAACACCAAGGCCAGCAACAGGGCTATCACGCCCAAGGCAACCACCGCTATCAGTATCGTATTCATAAGCACATAGGGATTAAGCAGGAGTAACAGAGAGGACGAAACGCCGTGCCATCCGCTTCCGGCACAGCCACAGGCCCGCATAATAAGGCGCCAGCAACGCCAGCGAAAGCCCCGCCGCCGCGGCCTCGGCCAGCCCCAGGCCCAGGAACAGGACCAGGGAAGACAGCACGATGAGGAAAGGGAACACATAGGCCCAGCAAACCGCCCGCCGCGCCATGGACAGCCGGCCCGTCACCCACACGGCATCGCCCACGCGATAGGAGGAGGCATCGGCCGCGGGCACGTCCACCAGGCTCTCGCGGGCATCGGCCGACGGGCAGCAGCCCCTGGCACGGCACGCCCCGCAGCCCGAAGACTGCACCATGCGTATCCGCAGGCAACGGTTGCCTGTGCTTTCCACGATACCCGGATGTCTGACGATGTAGGCCATTTTGCTAAGTCTGCATTACAATTCTGCAAAGATAGGCTTTCATCCGGAAATGACAAATCTTTCCGCGGGAATTTTGACGGCGGACATGAAAAAACGTGGCCCCCGGGGAGGCCACGTCCGTCCAAAAGGTTGAAGAAGGGGGAAGTCCCTCACCAGGTGTAGTTCAGCCCGAAGCCGAAGTTCTCGTTCACCTGGAAGTAAGACCCGTTCTCCGCCGGTGCCACGCCGTCGTCAAAGCGCCCGTAGACGTAGAGCTTGGCGGAGAGGTAGCGGTTGAGGATGAAATTGAACGTGTTCTCCCACTCGATGCGCACCGTCTCGTACGAGGTGAGGTAGTCGAAGCGCGAAGTGATGTCCAGGAAGGAGAAGAGTTTCCAGGTCAGGTTGGCCTGCACCTGCGAGCCGAAGTCGTGGGCCGTCGTGGCGCCCTCGTCCAGGCCCAGGGCCACCTCGTCCACGGCGGGGTTGGTGACGATTTTCATCGTGTAGGTCAGCGGGGACAGCACCACGGACAGCGTCACCTTCTCCTTGTTCAGCTTGTAGTCCATACCGATACCGGTGGTCCAGTAGGCGGGCGAGAGGAAGGCCGCGTTCAGCGTCTGGCTGTTGGCGCTGTAGCCGTTGCAGAACTGCGTCTTGAATTCCGTGTGCAGCGTGTAATACCACTGCTTGATGGCCTGCAGGCCCACCTTGGAGGCCACGCGCAATTGGTCGTTGTTCACCAGATAGTTGTGGAACTCGTCCGAGGGCGATGAGATGTAGCCCAGCTTGGCGTCCAGCAGGTTCTCCCACTGCCACTTCTCGCGGTCGTTGTAGTTGGCAAAGAGCTGCAGGTTGCCCATGAGGGAGTGCGTGCCCTCGCCGCCGTTGTACCAGTTGTCCGAGATGTGGCTCTGCGCGAACTGTATGGAGCCCGTTCCGCCCGTCACCCACCAGTTGGGCTTGTGTATGACGACGCCGGGGTCGTCGGGCTTCACATACTTCATCTTTTCGGACTTGAACAGCTTCAGCACGGAGTGGCGCGCCTGCTCCTCGCGCTCCAGGTTGTCGCTGTACGCGGGCCCGGACTCAATCTGCCGCTCGGTGAAGCGCACCAGGTCCAGGTGCTCCACATAGGCGGCCAGCAGGGCGCGGTCCACCTGCCTGTCCACCCGCTCCCGCCGCGCAAAGGGCAGGGTGTCCACCCGCAGCGGGCAGGGCGCGGGGGCCTTCAGCGAACCGGCGCCGCCGGACGGCCAGTCCACGCGCGAGACGCGGGCAATGGGGCTCTCGAAGTAGGTGAAGGGGACGAACAGCCGGTAGTAGTCCGGGTCGAGGCGTATGTAGCGTTCCGGCGTCGAGGGGTCGTTCAGGTAGTCCAGCACGCCCAGGGTGCGCTCGTAGGCCACGGACACGGTGTCCAGCCGCAAGGGGCCCCCGTCCGCGCCGCGCGTCATCTTCAGCACGAAGTACGGGCGCATCAAGGCGGGCAGCGCGGGGCGCGGACGGCGCCGTGCGGCGGTGTCCGCGGGGACGGTGTCCGGGTCAAGGGTGGCAAGGGTGTCCGCGGGGATGGCAACGGCCGTGTCCGCGGGCATCCCGGCAAGGGTGTCCGCCGCGAGCGAGTCCGCCACGGCGGGCAGGGCCTGTGCGGGGACGATGCTGTCCGCCCGCTGCACCAGGCTGTCCGCCACGGCCTGGGCGTGCAGGCCGGACACGGAGAGCATCCATGCGCCCATGGCGGAAAATAGTAGGTTCTTCTTCATAGTTCCTGTCTGTATATTCGTTTATGGCTGCAAATGTAGCCCAAATCCCGCAGTCGGCAAAAGTATTTGGCGATTTTGTCCGTGTCATCCCTGCATTCCGCCGAAAACAAGAAAAGGGGACGCCCTTCCGGGCGCCCCCCGTCCTCACGTGCACGGCAGGTCAGCCGAATGTGCCTTCTTCGCCTTCGTCCTCGCCGCCGGTGCCGGGCTGGGCCGTGGAGGATGACGTCTCCTCCTTGCCCCACTCCTCCCACTCAATGCCTTGGGCCACGAGCGCGCGGGTCATGGGGGAGCCCTTCGTGCCCAGCCGCGTGGCCTCGGGGATGAAACGCACGCGCACGCCGGTGATTTGGTCCGCATTGACCTCCTCCGGCGTGTCCACCCCGTTGCCCGTGGCTGTGATGGTGTAGTAGAACGTGCCCAGGCCGTCCAGCTTCACCGTGCGGCCCAGGGACATGTAGTCCGACATCACGCCGGCCAGCTCGGCCAGCACGGCCACCACGTCGGCATAGCTGACGGTGGAAATCTTGGCCAGCCGCTCGGCCACCTTCTTGGTGGAGATGGGCTCGCCGCTGGTGACGGCCTGCGGATACCACTTGTAGGTGTCTGTACCCACTTTCTTCTTTTTCTTCTTGTAATAGGCCATAGTGCCTCCTTTCTGGTATTAAAGTTAAACAATTCCGGGGGCTTTCTTCTACATGCCATGTAGAGGGGTTCTACATGCCATGTAGGAGGCTTCTACATGCCATGTAGAAGGGTTCCACATGCCATGTGGAAGAAACGCCCCCGGGGAGGGGTTTCCTCCGGTATCTGATGTTGTCAAATATCACTCGGTGACGGGGCGGACGCTGCAAGCCTCATTGGTGTTCGCCCAACCTAAAGGAGTTGTCAACACGTTAGAATGACTGAATTTAAAAGCCACCCTTCGCTCCTCTCGATTAGTACTAGTAATATATCCCCAACCGGCATAGTAACCGCCATACTCTCCTCGGTCGTATATCATATCTATGCGACTAAAATCGCACTCCCCGGCAGAAGGGAAATAAAGAGTATTGACTATATCTGTACCCGGAATAGTATAGGACATCATATATCCCAAGGTCTGCCCGTTCTCTGCCCAAAGTGCTTTGGTCATGGTCACCAAATCCTTATAACCAGACCCGTTTGGCAGAATGGCAATCTCAGCACGGGGACCAGGACTATTCTTATTGACTCCCTGAGTGCCGGTGGGAAGTCGCCAAGCACCACCCAACTGCACGCGACAGATATCATACTGGGGATTGCCGCTGATGTCCATCCCATCGAGGGATGTAGTACACGTCTCATCCGGTTCTGTCAGTACTCCCGTCACATCTCCCCAGGCAAACAAGTCCCACTTGGTTCCTTGCGCACAACCTGCATATCCGTCTGTCGCCGAAGTCATGCCCGTAGAAGTTGTGTTCGAAGGATAGATGGAGGTGCTGCTTGCATTCGCTTCTTCCTTGGTTTCGTCCAAGGAGGCGATGCGGAATACGGCTTCGGTGGACGTGCCTGCATCATTGGTCTTAACGCCCAACAAATTACCCGTAGCCCAATAAATAGGAATATCGGTTGAGGGTTTCAAGTTAGAGGAAAAGATGTTGCCATCGAAGCCTCCTTTGTTTACACCCATATAGAGAGCCACCACCCAGTCATTGGCAGTTCCGTCCGTCGTCACCTTGCTGCCCTTGTCCTTGTCGGGCAGGGCGATGTCCCCCGTATTCATATCCTCGTCTGTCAACGTATGGAAGAACTTCACCACGCCGGGGATGCAGAACCACACTTCGTCGCCAGCGGCCATCCCTGCCAGGTAATTGTTGCCAAAGTGTACAATTCCATCCGCGCCAATCGGAGCCGATTCGGCCAACACCACCGGCACGCTGCCCTCCGTGATGCCCATCTGGAGCGTGAAGCCCTCGTAGCTGTAGCTGCCGCCCTGTATGTTCGTGGCCGTGTCCACCGTGAAGAACACGCAGCATATCTCCTTCTCCGCCATGGTGGAACTGCCATGTCCGTCGTTCATCGTCACGAACACGCGGCCGCTGCAATCCGCGCCGAGGCTCAGCAACCCGCGCGCGGGGGCCGTCAGGGTCAGCACATACGCGCCTTTCTCCGTGCCTGCCGTCAGTTCCGCCTCCCAGCCTTCGGGGGCGATGGCGCGGAGCTGGGTGGTCGCGGTCTCGCCGGTCACCGAGAGGTTCAAGGCGAGCGACTCGCCCGGCTTCGGCATGGCGACGGTCTCGTCCGTGAAGGTGATGGTCATGCCGAGGTAGAGGGGCAGGGTGAAGTCCGGCGTGTCCGTCTCGTTGCCTTCCAGGAAGAAGCCCACCGTGCCCGCAGTTTCGTCCACCACGGGTGCCTTCTCGAACATGGAGTCTCCCTTGGGACCGGTCGCGCCGGTGGCACCCGTCGAGCCCGGGGTGCCGTCGTCGCCCGTGTCGCCCTTCTCGCCGGAGACGCGGTGCCACGTCGCCCCGCCGTCCACGCTCAGGTAGATGGCGTCGGAGACCAAGGCATTGCCCGCGGCATCGGCCGTGATGTCCAGGTTCAGTTCCAGGTAGCTGCCTGTATAGAGTTGGGGGACAGGGGCCGACGTGCCCGGCTGGCCGGGGGTGCCTTCGCTGCCGGGAGTGCCGTTGGCGCGCACGGGGTCGCCGTCCTGGTCGAGGATGAAGTCGCCGTTCAGTGTCCAGTACCAGTTGCCGTCCGTGCCTTTCGCAAGGCCGATGGCGGGCACCGCGGCGTCGTCTCCGTCCTCGCCGTCCTCGCCGGGCTTGCCTTGTTCACCGGGTTCGCCCTGCGGGCCCTGCTCGCCCTGTTCGCCTTTCTCGCCGTGGTAGATGGTGATGGGGTCCGAATTGCGGAAGCTGATGGTGTAGCCTATCACCTTGCCTCCCTGCTCCACGGGCGTCACGGCGGTGATATAGTCCGCCGTGTTCAGCAATCTTTGCAAGGCGGAGATGTTGTCGTTCACCCGCTGCTGCCACTCCTCCAGCGCGGCCAGGCGTTCCTCGTGCTCGTTGAGGCGGTCCCATATTCCTCCGTCCAGCACGCCGGTCGCATCGTTATAGCATCCCGCAAGGAGGGGGATGAGGAGGGGTAAAAGGAAGATACTCCTCAGTCTTTTCATTACTTGTTTCATACCTTGTTATGTATTGTTAGAATTAAAAAGTAATCATTGAGAGTTTCAAGAGCACAAAGTTAGGAGAATTAAATTAAGAAACAATATTAAATGGCAAAATAATCTGCGCGAGAAAATGTTTTCATGCAAACGTAGGCACTTCGGCATTTTTTGCCTACCTTTGCGGCTTGAATAATCTTCGCGATAATATTGTTGAACAGACCTATATAAAATTTACCACTGTGGGAGAAACTAAGTACATTTTCGTCACCGGCGGAGTGGCCTCGTCCTTG
>CALNEX010000038.1 GCA_939791845.1 uncultured Mediterranea sp.
TTCGACGACCGCGTGACGGGCAATGTGGAGACCTACGCCCGCCAAGCCAAGATTATCCACTTCGACATCGACCCGGCTGAGATTGACAAAAACATCAAGACGGATGTGGCCGTGTTGGGCGACTGCAAAATGACCCTCCCGATGGTGACCGCCCTCCTGCACCCCGCCACCCACGAGGAATGGTTAGAGAGCTTCCGCCCCTACGAAGAGGTGGAAGAAGAAAAGGTCATCCGTCCCGAACTGCATCCCGCAGGCGAGACGCTGAGCATGGGCGAAGTGGTGCGCGCCGTGAGCGACGCCACGCAAGGCGAAGCCATCCTGGTGACGGATGTGGGTCAAAACCAGATGATGTCCGCCCGCTACTTCCAATATTACAAGGAGCGCAGCATCGTCACCTCCGGCGGATTGGGCACGATGGGCTTCGGGATGCCGGCGGCCATTGGCGCCACTTTCGGACGACCCGACAGGACAGTGTGCGTCTTCATGGGCGACGGAGGTTTCCAAATGAACCTCCAGGAATTGGGCACCATCATGGAGCAGAAAGCCCCCGTGAAGATGATCATGCTCAACAACAACTTCCTGGGCAACGTGCGCCAGTGGCAGGCCATGTTCTTCGGCGGACGCTATTCGTTCACCCCGATGCTCAATCCCGACTACCTGCAAATTGCCGCCGCCTATGGCATCCCCGCCCGACGGGTGATGACCCGCGAGGAATTGCACGAAGCCATTGCCGAGATGTTAGCCACCGACGGGCCATTTCTGCTGGAGACGTGCGTGGTGGAGGAAGGCAATGTATTGCCGATGACACCGCCCGGAGGTTCGGTCAACCAAATGCTGTTGGAATGCTAACAAAAAGAAACTATGGACAAGACATTATATACCATCATCGTACATTCGGAGAACAGGGCGGGCCTTCTGAACCAGGTGACTGCCGTGTTCACCCGTCGGCAAATCAACATCGAGAGCCTGAACGTGTCGGCCTCCTCCATCCAAGGAGTGCACAAGTACACCATCACCGCGTGGACGGACAAGGACACCATCGAAAAGGTGGTGAAGCAGATAGAGAAAAAGATGGACGTGCTGCAGGCGCATTACTTCACCGACGAGGAAATCTACCAGCACGAGATAGCCCTCTACAAGCTGGCCACGCCCGTATTGGAAGAGAAACCCGATGTTTCCAAGGTCATCCGCAAATGCCATGCACGGATAGTCGAAGTGAACCCCGTGTTCTCCATCGTTGAAAAGAACGGCATGAGCGAGGAAATCACCCAACTCTACGGCGAGTTGCAGGCCTTGGGATGCGTGCTTCAGTTTGTTCGCTCGGGGCGGGTGGCCATCACCACCAGTTATTTCGAGCGGGTAAACGAGTACCTGGACGAACGGGAAGCTAAATATCGTAGAACCAACGCCTCGAAGAAGGAAGGAGAAGAAGCATGAATGAGAACAAGATAGGCACCTATCAATTCGTGGCCGAGCCTTTCCACGTGGACTTCACGGGACGGCTCACATTGGGCGTACTGGGCAATCACCTGCTGAATTGCGCAGGCTTCCATGCCGCCGAACGCGGCTTCGGCATGGCCACGGTGAACGAAGAGAATTATACTTGGGTGCTCTCGCGCCTGGCCATCGAGATGGAGGAGATGCCCGCCCAATATGAATCGTTCTCCATCGACACGTGGGTGGAGGACGTTTATCGCCTCTTCACCAACCGCAACTACGCCATCCGCGACAAGGACGGACGCCCCATTGGCTACGCCCGCTCGGTATGGGCAATGATAAACATGCACACCCGCAAACCCATCGACTTGCTGAGCGTGAATGGGGGAAGCATACGCGATTTCATCTGTGACGCGCCCTGCCCCATCGACACACCTTCACGCATCAAGGTGGACACCGGGGAAGAGACGGCTTCCCTGCGGGCCAAGTACAGCGACATCGATGTGAACGGCCATGTGAACAGCATCCGCTACATCGAGCACATCCTCGACCTCTTCCCTTTGGACATGTACCGCACGCAACGGGTGCGCCGTTTCGAGATGGCCTATGTGGCGGAGAGCTACTACGACGACACGCTTTCCTTCTATTTGGAGGGGGAAAGCGGCTCGTATGCTGCCGCCATCCGCAAGAACGGGGGCGAGACGGTGTGCAGGGCGAAAATCATCTTTGATAACAAATAAATACATTTACAATAATCATCTAAAAAAGACAAGAAAACAATGGCACAAATGAATTTTGGCGGCGTAATGGAAAATGTCGTTACCCGCGAAGAGTTTCCCTTAGAGAAGGCACGCGAAATCCTGAAGGACGAGACCATCGCCGTACTGGGCTACGGCGTGCAAGGCCCCGGACAAGCGTGCAACCTGCGCGACAATGGCTTCAACGTCATCGTGGGCCAGCGCGAAGGCAAGACGTATGACAAGGCTGTGGCCGACGGATGGGTGCCGGGCGAGACGCTCTTCTCCATCGAAGAGGCTGCACAGCGGGGCACCATCGTCTGCATGTTGCTCAGCGATGCCGCACAGATAGCCGTATGGCCCAAGATTAAACAATACCTCACCGCTGGCAAGGCGTTGTACTTTAGCCACGGATTCGGCATCACATACAAGGAACGTACCAACATCATCCCGCCTGCCGACATCGACGTCATCATGGTCGCTCCGAAAGGTTCGGGCACGTCGCTGCGCACGATGTTCCTCGAAGGCCGCGGCCTGAACAGTTCGTACGCCATCTATCAGGATGCCACCGGACACGCAACCGAGCGCACCTTGGCCTTCGGCATCGGCATTGGCTCGGGCTACCTGTTCGAGACCACCTTCAAGCGTGAGGTTTACTCCGACCTGACGGGCGAACGCGGCTCGTTGATGGGCGCCATCCAAGGCTTGTTGCTGGCTCAATACGAAGTGTTGCGCGAACATGGGCACACGCCCTCCGAAGCCTTCAACGAGACCGTGGAAGAACTGACCCAATCGCTGATGCCGCTCTTCGCGAAGAATGGCATGGACTGGATGTACGCCAACTGCTCCACCACCGCCCAGCGCGGCGCGTTGGACTGGATGGGACCGTTCCACGATGCCATCAAGCCCGTCATGGAAAAACTCTACCATAGCGTGGAGACCGGCAACGAAGCACAAATCAGCATCGACAGCAACTCGCAGCCTGACTACCGCGAGAAGCTGAACGCCGAGTTGAAAGCCCTGCGCGAAAGCGAAATGTGGCAGACGGCGGTCACCGTGCGCAAGCTCCGTCCGGAAAACAACTAAAAAGTACCGGATAGCTGCAAGAGCTACCGGAAAGACAATAAAAAGTCTCCCCCGACCTGCGGATATTTCCGTCAAGGCCGGGGGATTTTTATTCTTCATGCAATGTCCGGATATACGCCAGCAACTCCCGATAGAACGGGTGTCGTCCCAGCGTCTCCGCCTCGCCCAAAATGACAAGTTTCATCCGGGCACGGGTGATGGCCACGTTCATGCGGCGCAGGTCGCCCAGGAAACCGATTTGCCCATCCTCGTTGGCACGCACCAAGGAAATGAAAATGACATCGCGCTCCTGCCCTTGGAATCCGTCCACGGTGTTGACCGTCATAAGATCACGATAAGGGCGCAGGGCGGCATTGGCACGTATGCGTGCACGAAGATACTGAACTTGCGCCTTATAGGGAGAAATGACACCAAAGTCTATGCGTTCGTCCAGGATGCGCTGTCCGCCGATGCGCCGGATGTAAGCCTCCAGTTCCTGCAACAAAAGTTCGGCCTCGTCACGGTTGATGCGGCCGAAAGTCTCGCCCACGAACTGCTCCTTGAAGTCGCGTCCCGTGGTATCTATCCAATCAATGGGCGTGTCGAGGTCCAAGATGCCGCGATGGCGCACTTCGGAAGCCGCTTCCAACAGGCCATGGTAGAACCAGCGGGAAGGAAAGCGCATGATGTCTTCGTGCATGCGATATTGGATACGCAACAAGCTGACTGCCTCTGGCTTGCGGGCGGCAATGCACTCCATCAGCGTCTGCTCCAGCCCTCCACGGGCAGCGTCCACACACTTGATGGTGGGCGGCAACTGGCAATGGTCTCCCGCCAGCACCACGCGGTCGGCCCGGCGGATGGCAATCCAGCAAGCCGCCTCCAGCGCTTGTGCTGCCTCGTCGATGAAGAGGGTGCCGAAGTGGCGCCCGTGCATCAGGCGGTGATTGCTGCTGACAAGGGTCGAAGCGATGACATGAGCGGAATCGAAGAGGTCGGCATTGATCTGTACCTCCAGTGCCGTAGCACGGTCGCGCAGACGACTCATGCGGCTGCGAACACCCTCGCGATCCTCGTAACTACCACGGCGGGCACGGCTTTGCAGGGCACGGAGTTCTTTGCGGAGGGCCCACAACTCGGTATAGGCAGGATGCGACTCAAAGCGCCGCTCGTAGGTGAAAGACAACATCTTGTCGTTGACGCGCGTGGGGTTGCCGATACGCAGGACGTTGACACCGCGGTCCACCAGTTTCTCCGATATCCAATCCACGGCGGTGTTGCTTTGGGCACAAACCAGGACCTGCGGCTCGCGGTGCAGGGTCTCGTAGATGGCCTCGACCAGCGTGGTGGTCTTGCCCGTGCCGGGAGGGCCATGGACGACGGCGACATCCCTTGCACACAACACCTTGTTGACCGCCGACTCCTGCGAAGCATTCAGCCAAGGGAAACGAACGGGATAGAGTTCGCGCCGTCCGGACTTCTGCGTGCCCAACAGGATATCACGCAGTTCGGCCAAGCGGTTGTCCTTGGCACGGATGACATCAGCCAAGGCCTCGAACATGGTGCGATAGGAAGTCTCGTCAAAGTAGAGCTGCACGCCCACAGCCTCGGCTCCCTGCACATCAAGGATGGCGTTCATGCCGGGCATCACCACCACCATCCGCGCCCCATCGGCGTAGCTCACGGTGCCCTGAAAAGGGAAATAGGTTATCTTACAGTCGACCGAACGTCGGAAGAAAGCAACGGGCCGTCCGAATTCAAAGGAATGTTCGATATCAGTATCCTCGGTGCGGGTCACCTCCAGCACCAGTTGGTTCAGCGAGTTATAGTAATTGCGTCCCACGGTGACGGGCCACCAGCACATGCCGCGCTTCACCTTGCGCTCCACGCCCATGGTCTCGGTCTGGCGTTGGAACTCGGCCTTCTCGTATTCATACTCCATCCGCAGGAGCAACTGCTGGCGTTGCAGGTGCAGGGAGGGACTGGAAATGTCAGGTTGTCTATCGGATTGTTTCATGGCGCAAAGGTACGAAAATCTTCGGAACACAAAAAAGGCGCGGATATCCGCGCCTTTTGTCTTATCAGGAGACAGATTCTTACTTCACCACCACCTCATCAATGAACATGAACGTCTTGCTGCCTGCGCCCGGATGCCACTTGGGCAATACCGGCGTGCACTTGCCGACAATGCGAACGTAGCGCACCGGAGTCTTGTCAAAGGTGATTTCATCGCGGTGCAGCACATTGTTCTTGCTGCCTTTTTCCAAGGTCGGAATGGACTTGGAGGCAATCTTCTTGAAATTCTTGCCATCGGCAGAGCCGTAGACCTCCAGTCCCGTCAGACCGAAGATATAGTCACCGGGCACCAGGTAAGTACCCACAGACACCAATGAAATCTCCTTCTCCTCCTGCAAGTCGATGGTGGCATCGAAATCCTTGCCATAGAAGCCGATGTAGCGGCCGGAACGGTAGTTGTCATCGCCCGTAAGACCATCCACCAGCAAGGAAGCACCCTGGTAGGTATAGCTGGGTGCCGACTCGGAATTCAGCGTGATGGGGCGCATCGTGGCCAAGTTGTATTCAAGCGTGGATTCCACGATACCCGTTTCCCGTCCATCGCGGATGGCCTTTACCTTGATGGTAGTCGTGCCGTCTATGGTGAAAGGTTCCGCATAAGCCGCAGACTGGGCCGTGGGTTCTGAACCATCCAACGTATAGTAGACCGGAGCATTGTCGAATGTCTTCAAGGCCACGTCGGCTTTCCCGCCTTCCCCGACAGGTGTTGCCTCAATAACCACATCCTCGATGTCCTCCTTATAGTGGAACCCGTACAGGCTGTACAAGTCCAGCTGATGGCGCAAGCGACCCAAGAAATTGTCCAGGTTCTTCTGAGCCGGATTGCTCCATTGCAATTCGCTCAAGGCGGCGATGCGCGGCATCATCTGCCACTCCATCTTCAGGCTGTCCTTGGTCCATTCCGTCCAAATGCAACCCTGCACGCCGATGATGTTCTGCTTCTCCTCGTCGCTCAGCTCAGGCGAAGCCGGCTCGAAGTTGTACACGCGTCCCACACTGCTCACACCCTTCAGGCGATTATAGCCCGGGTTGCTGAAATACAAATGACTGATGGGGCAGACGATGGTCTGGTGTCCCAGCTTGGCAGACTTGATGGAAGCAGGCACGCCGGTCCATGCGCACACGGTCGTGGTCTTGGGATCGGGATTGCCTTCCAGGATTTCATCCCACGCCAGCATCTTCTTGCCGCGCTTGGCAATTTCCTTCTCCACCTCGCTCATGAAGTACACCTGCAACTGGTTCTCTTTGCTGTGTTCCTTGGTGTCGCGCAAGCCCAACTCGCGTATCTTGGCTTGGCACTTCGGACACTTCTTCCACTCGGCTTTCGGGCATTCGTCCCCACCTATATGTATATAAGGTGCATCGGGGAAGATGTCCATGATTTCGTTGATGACGTCCTTGGCAAATTGCAGGGTCTTCTCGTTGCCTCCGCAAAGCACTTCCCGGAATACGCCAAACTTGGTGGCCACTTCATACGGGCCACCCGTACAGCCCAGTTCGGGATAGGAAGCCAGCGCGGCCAGCATGTGGCCCGGCATGTCCACTTCAGGAATGACGGTGATGAAACGCTCGGCAGCGTATGCCACGATTTCCTTGGCTTCCTCCTGTGTGTAGAAGCCACTGACGGGCGTGCCGTCGAACTTGCCGGAACCGGGAGCCGTGATGGTCTCCTTGCGCACGGATCCGATTTCCGTCAACTTGGGATATTTCTTGATTTCGATGCGCCAGCCCTGGTCTTCCGTCAGGTGCCAATGGAAATAGTTCACATTGTGCAAGGCCATCACGTCGATAAGCTCCTTCAGGTAGTCCACCGAAAAGAAATGACGGCCCACATCAATCATGAAGCCACGGTAACCGTACTGCGGGAAATCTTTCACAATGCCGGCGGGTAAAGAGCCCAAAGCCTCGCCCTTTGTTATGGGAAGTGCCTTGTGGATGGTCTGCACGCCATAGAACACGCCGGCCTCCGTCTGTCCGTTCAACGTCACCCGTTCTGCCGTGATGTCCAACACATAACCCTCTTTCTGCGGGATGGAGGGATCCAGGCCCAAGATGATGCAATTGCTGTCACCGGCCTCCGTGCAGAGTTTCACCTCCGTGCCCGTCACCTCTTTTATATAAGAAGCCAGGAAATGGGCCGTGCGCTCCAGCTTTTCATTGCCTGCCGGATAGCAAATCTTGGTGGAAGAACGCACCACAAACGGCTCGGCCGATGCCGTCTCCGTGATTTCTTGCGGTAAGGGGATTACATTCAAGTCGCCGGACTGGATGCCACTCGGTCCGCATGCCACCAAGGCCCCTGCAAAGGACAAGCAGGCAACCCAGGTTTTCAGTTGATTTTTTGTCATAGCAATAAAAAATTAGAATATTGTTTGGAATGTTATTTTGTGCAAAACTAAATATTTTTTTTCACTAAACATTGTGCCATTAGCTTTTTTTCGTACATTTGTGCGAGAATTGTTCAATCAGAGCTTAAATTTAGTACTAAAAATCCAAAATTTATGAATCTGCATTTATTTAGTAAAAGCTTTATCAAGCAAATGTCGCTCTTGGGAACGGCTGCTTTACTGGCTTATCCACAAATGGTTAGCGCAGAAAGCACAACGAGCGGGAGCGGCATCGTGAATGTTGTCCAGCAGACAACAATCGAGGCAAAAGGTGTAGTGTCCGACGCTACAGGGTTGACCGTTATCGGTGCATCGGTTATTGAAAAAGGCAATCCGAGCAACGGAACAATCACAGACATTGACGGTAACTTTGTACTGAAGGTGCCGGCAAACGCCACGTTGGTCATCAGCTACATCGGGTATGTAACCCAGGAAGTGCAGGTGACGCCGGGTAAAATTCTGAATGTCACCTTGGTCGAAGACAACGAGATGCTGGACGAAGTGGTCGTTGTGGGCTACGCTGTCCAGAAGAAAGTGAACTTGACGGGTTCGGTATCCACCGTGCAAGGCGATGAACTGGAGTTCCGTCCGGTGGCCGATGCCACCCAGAGCCTGCAGGGTCTGGTTCCGGGCTTGTTGGTGTCCAACAATAGCGGTGGCATGCCGGGTACCAGTGCCACCTTGCAGTTGCGTGGTCAAGGTAACTTGTCCGGTTCGGGTGCACCTTATGTATTGGTGGACGGTGTGGAAATGAACTTGTCCGATGTCAACCCGAACGACATCGAAAGCATTTCCGTGCTGAAGGACGCCTCCGCAGCCTCCATCTATGGTGCCCGCGCCGCATACGGTGTCATACTGGTGACAACCAAGAAAGGCGAAGAGGGCAAGATGCGCGTCAGCTATCAAGGCACCGTGGGTTGGTCTTCTCCTACCAAACTGCCGGAGATGGCCAACGCCGTGGAATTTGCCAATTACTTCAACGCTGCCTGCCGCAACGCCGGCATGAACGAGCAATACAGCGCGGAAAAAATCGGTTTGTTGGAGCAATACATGCGCGACCCCAGCAGCGTGGACCCGTGGGCTGACCTGACTCCGGGACAGAGCCTGGTGGCTGCCTTTGAAAACTCGGCACTGGGCGTCGGCAATACCGACTACTTCGACCTGCACTACAAGAACGCAGCCTTCAAGCAGAACCACAACCTGAGCCTGAGCGGCGGCGGCAAAGCGGCCCAATACTACATTTCGGGCGGTTTCTATTCAGAAGACGGCATCCTGCGTTATGCCGACATGAACTTCAAGCGTTTCAACTTCAACGCCAGCATCACTTCCGAACTGACCAAATGGCTGAAACTGAAGGTGAACACCAAGTTCCTGAACTCCGACAACACCTCCCCGTTCGGCAGCGGTGCCTTGGGTTACGGCTTCTTCCACAACCTGGCCCGTTTCCGTCCCACGCTGAGCGTGGTCGACCCCAACGGCAACTTCACCGAACTGAGTATGATTCCCTACCTGCAGAGCGGCACGGAAGCCAATACGGAGCGTAACGCCCTGACCCTTACAGGCGGATTGGAAATCACGCCGTTGAAAGACTGGCATATTTTCTACGACTATACTTATCGTTACAGAACCACGGACTACGATGCCACGCTGATTGCTCCGGACATCCCCCGTGCCGATGGTGTGACGTACGACGTAGGTGCCCGTAGCGAGCTGGGCGTCATCCCCGGCGGTTCGTACACGCGCTACAATACCTCCAACCAATACCAGTCCGTGAACCTCTACACCAACTACACGTTCTCCCTGAACGATGCCCACAACTTCACGGTGATGGCCGGTTACCAAGAGGAAAAGTACGACTACAAGTACCTGTCCTATTCGGCAGACGACTTGATTTCCCCGAGCAACCCCAACCTGAGCCTGACCACCGGTGACAACGTGGTGGGCGATTCCCGCTACGCGTGGGCTACCCGAGGTTTCTTCGGACGTATCAACTATGACTACAAGAGCCGTTACCTGCTGGAGCTGAACGGACGTTACGATGGTTCGTCCCGCTTCGCCAAGGACCATCGCTGGGGCTTCTTCCCCTCCGTATCCTTGGGCTGGAACATCACGCAGGAAGCCTTCATGGAGAAGACGGCCGACTGGTTGTCTAACTTGAAGCTGCGCCTGTCATGGGGTCTGCTGGGTAATCAGAGCGGTGCCGCTTATTATACCTTCGCTTCGACTATGTCTTCCACCACATTGGGAAGTTGGTTCTTTGAAAACGGACGCGACGGCATCATCTATGCCCCCAGCGTGGTTGACCCGAACGTGACTTGGGAAAAGGTGGAAAGCAAGAACATTGGTTTGGACTTCAGCTTCTTCAACAACACGCTGTATGGTAGCATCGATGTCTTCCAGCGCGACACGAAAGACATGTTGGGCCCCACGGCAGACTTGGCCGACTTCTTCGGCGCCGCCGTTCCGCAAACCAACAATGCCTGCATGCGCAACCGCGGTTGGGAATTGACCTTGGGCTATCGTGGCAAGATTGGTGAAGACATCCAGTACACGGTAGGCGGTTCGTTGTCCGATGCAACAGCCAAAGTAACCGAATACTTCAACGAAGGCCGAGTTGACCCGGCCGGCAGATGGTATGAAGGACGTGATGTCGGCGAAATTTGGGGCTATCGGGCTTCCGGCATCATTCAGACGCAAGAAGAAGCCGATGAATACAACAAATTGGACTTGAGCTACTTGAGCGGACAGCCTTGGAAACCGGGTGATGTGAAATACGTGGACCTGAACGGTGACGGAGCCATCAACAGAGGCGGCAACCGACTGGATGGCGAGAATGGTCAACCGGACATGGGTGACCAGACTATCATCGGTAACACAACCCCGCGTTATCAATACACCTTTAACGGTTCTATCAGTTGGAAGGGCCTTTCACTGAGCATGATGTTCCAAGGTGTGGGCAAGCGCGATTGGAATCCGGGCAGCGGCTCCGTTTACTTCTGGGGATCCAGCTCGTATGCACAGGTGACGGTGTTCAAGCAGCACTTGGACTACTGGACGCCGGAGAATCCGGATGCCTACTACCCCAACCCGTACACGGCTGCCGCCGGTGCCATTGGCCAGTTCCGCAACAAGACCTCGCAGACCTGCGACCGCTACTTGCAGAATGCAGCCTACTGCCGCCTGAAGAACCTGACCATCAGCTACGACCTGCCCAAGGCATGGGTCAACAAAGTGGGCCTGAACAAGGTACAGGTGTTCTTCTCCGGCGAAAACCTGCTGACCTTCACGAAGCTGGCCGACATGTTCGACCCGGAAGGTATCTTCACGAGCAACAGCTATACCTCTGAAGGTGGTAAGAACTACCCGATGAACAAGGTTTATTCAATTGGTGTAGTAGTTAATCTCTAAATTCGATCATCATTATGAAAAAGAAATACTTATTTATCGCAGCCGCTTTGCTGGGCATGTCTTTGTCCGGATGCTACGACTTGGACCAACAGCCGCAAGGCGAGCTTTCCTCAGCAAACGCTTTCAGAACCACGGCAGAGATCACGTTGTATCTGAATCAATTCTACCAAGGGTCAGTTCAAATATCGGGTGGCGGAAGCGTTTCAAACACGACTGTCAAAGGCCAATCCACCAATGTGGGCAATGCCTCGGGCATCGCTTTTACGGACTTGAACAGCGATGACCTGATTGGTGCTGTCATCAATACGCGTCTGGCCGGCCAAACGGCTTTGAGCAATGCCGGTGACTTAATTGAATATTACATCATCCGCAACATCAACTTCCTGCTGAAAAACATCAACAATTGTGCGGAACAAGAAACGACCGACTTCAAGCAGTGCTTGGGCGAGGCTTACTACTTCCGTGCAGCCTGCTACTATCAGTTGCTGATCAAATACGGCGGCGTGACGTGGATGGAAGACCTGCTGGACCCGGACAAGAGCCTGATGGAACTGCCGCGTAACACACGCACGGAAATCGCTGACCATATCCTGGCAGACTTGGATGTGGCCATCGAGAACTTGAACTCCGTGGGAAGCAACGCCACGATGCGTGTCCACAAGGACGTGGCCCGCGCCCTGAAGAGCGAAGTGGCCTTGTTTGCCGGCACATGGGAAAAGTACCACCGCCAAAAGAACACCCCGTTCTATGACCATTCGCTGAACGAAGCCGATGCCCAGGCCAAGATCGATAGCTACTTGACGCAAGCCTACCAGGCCGCCGAAGAAGTGATGAACACCGGCACATGGCGCATCCACAACACGGGCAACCCGCTGACGGACTACCGCGACATGTTCATCGACCTGGACTTGACAGACAATCAGGAGGTATTATGGTGGAAGAAGTATGACGCCGCCGCCGGCATCGGCCATGCCGTAACCCGTTTCCTGAACAAGGGCGGTGGCCAGTGTGGTCCTTCGGCTGGACTGGTAGATGACTACCTGACCATCGACGGACGTCCGTTTGTGGGAGATGAGAAGCTGGCTGCCAAACGCCACTACGGCGATGAACTGCAACCGACTGTCAGAGACCCGCGCTTGTCCCAAACCGTATGTCTCCCCGGACAGCCCCTGCGCCCGAACAATGAATATGTATTCCAGTATCCGCCTTTGAACGGTAACAGCTACCACCAGAACACCTCCGGTTATTCGGTGCTGAAGTATGTGGAGTTCAACACCACGTACCAGCCCACCGTCGAGGGTGAGTTCTCCAGCCAGGCACCTGCCATCCAGGTACGTTATGCCGATGTGCTGCTGAACTATGCGGAAGCATTGGCTGAATTGGACGGTGCCGGCAACGCCGCACGCATTCAAAACGCGCTGCAGCCCCTGCGTGACCGTGTAGGCATGCCGGGTGTGGACTTTGCCCGCGAATACAACACCGATCCGGAATATCCGTTCAAGGACCTCAACATGTATGTCCAAGCTGTACGTCGTGAACGTCACGTGGAGAAAGCGCTTGAAGGTTGCCGTCTGAATGACATCCTGCGCTGGGCTGCTGCCGATGTATTGATCCACGGCAAGACACCCGTTGGTGCCCTGTTCGTAGGCAGCGACCTGGAAGAACAGAACCAAGAGGGCGGATTCTATGAAGCCGAAGGCTTGTTGATATATGACCAAGCTGAGGGCAACAACCTGCACCTGACCGGCAATCCGGGCGATGCCCTCCGTTACATCGTGCCCTTCAACAACGAAGGCTACCCTGACGGCTGGCAATTCAATCTGGAGCGCGACTACCTCCAACCCATCAAGGAAGAGATGGTCAACCCGGGCGACTTGACCAATGGTGCTTGGGAACAGAACCCCGGCTGGTAATCACACCGAAAAGCATAAAAAATCAAGCCCGGAAATCCTGGATGACACATCCGGATTCCCGGGCTTTTTCCTGCCCAATACAAAGCTGGGAAAGTGTTCAACTGAACAGTGTCTGAGCTTTCAACTGAGCACTGGGAGTAGTGATCAACTGAAAGCTCCACAAGTGTTCAACAGATCACTTAAAGTACTGTGTTTCAAGCCTAATACTCCTCTCCAAAAAACCGCAGCCGTCCCCGAAGCCGGTCAATCTCCCGCTGCATCCCGTCCATCCGTTGCAACAGATGATGGATGACATCTATGCCCTCCATATTGATGTCCAGGTCATAGTACATGCGGCTGTATCGCTCCACGTCCGGCAACTGCGAGAAAGACAGGCAACGCCGGCCGTCCGACATTTGGGTAGCTATCAAATCCCAATCCTCCAGGATGTCAATGAATGAAGGGTCAATGTGGCATTTGTCACAATAGTCCGCGATTATAATCAAATCATTCTGCATGGTATCTCCTCCTATCCGTTCAAGTTCTTCATTTGTTGCAACAAGTCACGCTGCCGCTCGCTCAGATTCTCGGGCAAGTGTACACGATAGGTGACAATCAGGTCGCCCGTCTGTCCCTCCTGCTTGTACACGGGAAAGCCCTTGCCTTTCAGGCGTACCTTGCTGTCCGGTTGCGTGCCGGGTTTCACTTTCAGTTTCACCTGTCCGTCCAACGTATTGACCAGTTGTTCGCCGCCCAGCAAGGCCGTGTACAGGTCAATGATGACATCCTCGAACAAATCATCGCCCAACCGCTTGAACACCGGGTCGTCCGCAATGACAAAGGTGATGTACAAGTCGCCTGCCGGGCCTCCGTTCATGCCTTCGGCTCCATAGCCTTTCAGCTTGATGACCTGCCCGTTGGCCACACCCGCCGGAATGGTGATGCGCACCTGCTTGCCATTGATGTTCAGCACTTCCTTGTGCGTCTGCGCCGCATCGCGCAACGACAAGTGCAATTCTGTCTGGTAGTCCTGCCCACGGAAACCGCCATGCGAACCTCCCGCACGTCCTCCGGCACGATGGCCGAACAATTCCTCGAAGAAATCAGAAAAACCATCGGCACCATGGCCTGTGAATTCCTGACCGTCCGAAGAATACCAATATGTCCCGTTGCCATCCGTATGGAAGCCCTGCCCTTGGCCAAAGCCTCCGAATCCGCCGAAGCCTCCGGCCTGTTGTGCTCGTTTCTGCGCTTCAAACTCATCGGCGTGCTTCCAATGCTCGCCGTATTCATCGTATTTCTTGCGCTTCTCCGGGTCGCTCAACACTTCATTGGCTTCGTTGATGGCCTGAAACTTCTCCTTGGCCGAGGGGTCATTCGGATTCAGGTCAGGATGATACTTGCGTGCCAACTTTCGGAAGGCCTTCTTGATATCATCCTGCGATGCCGACTTGTCCACCCCAAGGACCTTGTAATAGTCAATGTATGCCATAATCTCCTCCTATTTATCCTATTTACAGAAAAGGCGTGCAAAACGCACGCCAATCCTTGAACAAAACCGTTAATTTTATCAAACACACAGACACTTTCTCACGGCATCCAGAAAATCCGCAATGTCCTGCTCTGTGGTGTCGAACGAGGTCACCAGCCTGATTTCGTTGGCTGCCTCATTCCAAAAGTAGAAGAAGTAACTCTCCCGCAACTTGTCAATGGCCGGCCGGGGCATTACCAGGAAAAGCTGATTGCTCTCCAACGCCTGCGTGAAGCGCACACCGGGCAGTTCCTTCAATCCTTCATACAGTTTCCGCGCCATCCGGTTGGCGTGCAGCGCATTCTTCAGCCACTGGTCATTCGTCAGATAAGCCGTGAACTGGCAGGACAGGTAGCGCAACTTGGATGCCAACTGCGCCGACTGCTTGCGCACAAAGGGAGCCTTGGCCTTCAGCGCGGGATGGAATATCACCACGCTCTCCCCTATCATCAACCCGTTCTTCGTGCCGCCAAAGCTCAATATGTCCACGCCGCAATCCACCGTCAACTCGCGGAAGGACTTGCCCAAAGCCGCACAAGCGTTGGCCAGCCGTGCGCCGTCCATGTGCAGATACATGCCGTAAGGATGAATCGTGTCCGCCAAGGCGCGGATTTCCTCCGGTTGATAGATGGTGCCCAGCTCCGTGCATTGCGAGATATACACCGCCCCCGGCTGAGAATGGTGCTGCTCTCCGAAATTGCAGAGGTACGGACGAATCAACTCGGGTGTCAGCTTGCCGTCCGGTGTCTGTATCGGGCGAATCTGACATCCTGTCAGTCTGGCAGGTGCCCCGCACTCATCCACATAGATATGGGCGGTCTCCGCACAAAGGATGGAGTTGAAAGGAGACGTGCAAAGCTGCAAAGCCACCACATTGCTGCCCGTGCCGTTGAACACAAACAGCGGCTCACAATCCGGCGTGAAGGCTTCGCGTATCTTCCTCACCGCCTCTTCCGTCCACGGGTCGTCACCATAGCCCACGGCATGGTCCTTGTTAGCTTTAGCCAAAGCCTCCATCACCAAGGGATGCACGCCCGAATTATTGTCTGATGCAAAACTTCTCATTGCTGTTTCGTTATTTCGTTAAATGATAATTTATCGGCGTTTTTTGGCGCGGATTACGCGGATTTCACGGAT
>CALNEX010000039.1 GCA_939791845.1 uncultured Mediterranea sp.
TGATGAAGACGGTGGTGGCCGACTTGAAGCAGTATGGTGCCGTTCAGCGCGCTGTCCTTGGCATCAAGGGCATTGACCTGGCCACGGACTTGCAGATGAGCGAGGCCGACATCCAGTACAGGAAACAGCTGAAAGAAGAACTGGGCGTGGAAGAAGGAGCCTTTGTGCGCGAAATCGTGGATGGCGGTTCGGCCGCAGGCATCTTGCAGGAGAAGGACGTCATCATCAAGCTGGATGGGCAGAAGATACGCAAGTTCTCCGACCTGCAGCAAGTCCTGGCCAAGCATCGTCCCGGCGACAAGGTGAAGGCCACGATTGTCCGCGACAAGAAGGAGAAGGAAGTGACCCTGACATTGAAGAACGTACAGGGCAATACCAAGGTGGTCAAGGACCGTGGCATGGAAATCCTGGGTGCCGCCTTCAAGCCTGTCAGCACGGAACTGAAACGCCAGCTCAATCTGGGCTATGGCCTGGAAGTGACGGGCGTCAGCACAGGCAAGATGAAGGATGCCGGCATTCGCAAGGGCTTCATCATCCTGAAGGCCAATGGAAAACCGTTGAAGACCGTGGAAGAGCTGGAAGACGTGCTGAAAGCCGCCACCCAGTCGCCTGACCAAGTGCTGTTCATCACTGGCATATTCCCCTCCGGCAAGCGTGCCAGCTATGCGGTGGACTTGCAGCAGGAATAACCGTTCATAGCAGTAGCTGTTCCGCATAAGTTTGAAGACAGGCGGATGGCGCGGGGTGTTGATCTCCCGGGCCATCCGCTTCTTTTTTGTCCGCTCGGTTGATATTGTCTTCTTAAAAGTTTGCCGTCTCGGAAAATATCCGTACTTTTGGGCAAATTTAAACCCAATAAATAGTTTGTACCTCATGATGACACAAGAAGACAAAGACTTGTTGGCCAAGAAAGGCATCTCCGAAGCGCAGATAGCCGAACAGTTGGCTTGCTTTGAGAAAGGTTTCCCTTACCTGAAACTCTATGCCGCCGCATCCGTGGACAACGGCATCCTGGCTCCCGACGCCGATGACCAGAAGAAGTATCTGGATGCCTGGGAGGCTTACACACAGACGGACAAGACGGTGGTGAAATTCGTGCCTGCATCGGGCGCCGCCAGCCGTATGTTCAAGAACATGTTCGAGTTCCTCGGCGCGGATTATGACGTCCCCACCACGGATTTCGAGAAGAAGTTCTTCGACCGCATCACGGACTTCGCTTTCTACGGCGACCTGAACGACGCTTGCCAGAAGACGGCGGGCAAGGATATCCCGGCGCTGGTGGCCGAGGGCAATTACAAGGCCGTGGTGGCCGCCCTGCTGGAGTCGGCCGGCTTGAACTACGGTTCCCTGCCCAAAGGCTTGCTGAAGTTCCACAAGTATGAGGACGGCAACCGCACGCCCGTGGAAGAACACCTGGTGGAGGGTGCCCTCTACGCCGCCAACAAGAACGGCAAGGTGAACGTACACTTCACCGTCTCTCCCGAACATCGCGCTTTCTTCAAGGCTCTGGTGGACGAGAAGGCAGCCGTCTACGCCAAGCGTTACGGGGTGGATTACAACATTTCCTTCTCCGAGCAGAAGACCAGCACGGACACCATCGCCGCCGACATGGACAACCAGCCTTTCCGCGACAATGGCAAATTGCTCTTCCGTCCGGGCGGACACGGTGCCTTGATTGAAAACCTGAACGACTTGGATGCGGATGTCATCTTCATCAAGAACATCGACAACGTGGTGCCCGACAAGCTGAAAGGCGACACGGTGCTCTACAAGAAAGTGATTGCCGGTGTGCTGGTGGGCTTGCAACAGCAGGCTTTTGCCTACCTCCAGTTGCTGGATAGCGGCAAGTACACGCACGAACAGGTATTGGAAATCCTCCAGTTCCTCCAGAAGAAGCTCTATTGCAAGAATCCGGAAGTGAAGAACCTGGAAGACGCCGAGCTGGTCATCTACCTGAAGAAGAAGCTGAACCGTCCGATGCGCGTCTGCGGCATGGTGAAGAACGTGGGCGAGCCGGGTGGCGGCCCGTTCTTGGCTTACAATCCCGATGGCACCGTCTCCTTGCAAATCCTGGAAAGCTCGCAGATTGACATGAACGACCCCGAGAAGAAGGAAATGTTCGAGAAGGGCACGCACTTCAATCCGGTGGATCTCGTTTGTGCCGTGCGCGACTATAAGGGACACAAGTTCGACCTGACGAAATATGTGGACAAGGCCACGGGCTTCATCTCCCACAAGTCGAAGAACGGCAAGGACCTGAAGGCCCTCGAATTGCCGGGCTTGTGGAATGGCGCGATGAGCGACTGGAATACCGTGTTCGTGGAAGTGCCCCTCAGCACGTTCAATCCGGTGAAGACCGTGAACGACCTGTTGCGCGAGCAGCACCAATGATAAATGTCTTTTAGGCGCGGATTGCGCGGATGATGCGGATTTTATGATTGTTTTATCTGTGAAATCCGTGTAATCCGCGCCTGAATATGTGAATGTTTTTAATACCTCCAAAGTAAAGAATGAAGAAGATATTGTTGTTAGGCTCCGGAGAGTTGGGCAAGGAGTTCGTGATTGCCGCCCAGCGTTTGGGACAATACGTCATTGCCTGTGATTCGTATGCCGGGGCGCCCGCCATGCAAGTGGCAGACGAGTGTGAAGTGTTCAGCATGTTGGACGGCGATGCCTTGGAGCGTGCAGTGCGCAAGCATCAGCCCGACCTCATCGTGCCCGAGATAGAGGCCATCCGCACCGAGCGGCTCTACGAGTTCGAGCAAGAGGGCATCCAGGTGGTGCCCAGCGCAAGGGCGGTCAACTTCACCATGAACCGCAAGGCCATCCGCGACCTGGCTGCCAAGGAACTGGGCTTGAAGACGGCGCGTTATTACTATGCCAAGTCCTTGGACGAGTTGAAGGAAGCCGCCGGCAAGATAGGTTTCCCCTGCGTGGTGAAGCCGTTGATGTCCTCCTCCGGCAAAGGCCAGTCCATCGTGAAAACTCCTGACGAGCTGGAGCACGCCTGGGAGTACGGATGCAGTGGAAGCCGGGGCGACATCAAGGAACTGATTGTCGAGGAGTTCATCAAGTTCGACAGTGAAATCACCCTGCTCACGGTGACCCAGAAGAACGGCCCCACGTTGTTCTGTCCGCCCATCGGCCATGTGCAGAAGAACGGCGACTACCGCGAGAGCTTCCAGCCTGCCCACATCGACCCTGCCCACCTGAAAGAGGCGCAGGACATGGCGGAGAAGGTCACCCGCGCCCTGACCGGCGCCGGCATCTGGGGCGTGGAGTTCTTCCTCAGCCACGAGAATGGCGTCTACTTCTCCGAGCTGTCTCCCCGTCCGCATGACACCGGCATGGTGACGTTGGCCGGGACGCAAAACCTGAACGAGTTTGAACTGCACCTGCACGCCGTGTTGGGATTGCCCATCCCGCATGTCAAGTTGGAGCGCATGGGCGCCAGTGCGGTCATCCTCTCCGGCATCGCCAGCCAGGAGCAACCCAACTACCGGGGCATGGAAGAAGTGCTGAAAGAAGAAGACACCTACCTGCGCATCTTCGGCAAACCCACCACACGCGTCAACCGCCGCATGGGTGTCGTCCTGTGCAACGCCCCCTTGGGGAGCGATCTCGATGCCCTGCGCGACAAGGCCAAGGCTTTGGCCGCCAAGGTGGAGGTCTATTGACATATCCCTGTTTACCCTTCCCAAAGTCCCTCTTTACGGCGCTAAAGAGGGACTTTGGCTTTCTAAACTCCCTCTTTAGGGAAGAATAAATAGGATAAAACAATTATTACTTTTGCAGAATTCTTAGACATTATTTCATGAAGCAGTTGTGGCAATACATCAAGAATCCTCAGGAGAATTGTCCTTATGATTTCAGCGTAAGGGTGATGCTGTTGTCGGTTATGCTGTGTCTGTTAGTACCACTGTTCTTTGAAGTTCTGACTGCATCCGTATTTGTCATTGCAGGAGTTGATTTGCCTGCAATGACATCTGATAAATCTGTTTTGCCTCTATGGTTTCTGATTATTATACCCCCAATAATAGAAGAACTTGGATTCAGATTACCATTGAAAAGAAGCAGATTTAATCTCTACACATCGGTAGCCGTAATAGCCTTTATATTTTCTAAGGTAATTTTCGCAGGGGGACTCTATTCGGAACATCTATTATGCCGAATAGTATTCGCAATAATTTCATCAGCTGTCATAAACCTCATTGGGGGCAAATGGCTTCTGCAAGTACGATTCAAGGATTTCTTCTATTCAATAGCAATCCTTTTCGCTATGTTGCATATAGCTAATTACAGCCATCAGACTTTAGAGGTGTCACAGTGGTTGTATGTTGTTTGTTATGCTTGTGCCAAGATTCCTAGCTCTATCTTATATGGATACGCAAGAATAAAACACGGAATGTTATTCAGCATAGTTGTACATATAATCAGCAATATGCCATCAATGATTATTTGAAATTGCATAATAAATACTCAATAATATACAAAAGCCGGCGGCCTTCATTGAAATTAAACGGTCGCCATTGTTGTTTATAGTTTCATTCCTTGGCTTCTTTTCTGCTGCAAACCATCGGTTATGCTCCGAGGAGAATAGTCGTCCCGTTAAGTTCAGCACTTTGCCCTTTATCAGCTCAGCAAACTTCATAGCCGAGAGTCCGATTTGCTTGGCGAGGCGCTCCAATCGTAAGAGATGGGTAAACTCGGGATGCCAACGATGAGCAGTGTTGATTATCAAGGAAGGAGCAGATATGTCGTATCATTTTTTTTGACACACATTAAACTCAAGCCATTTACTTATAGCTTAATTTCGTCCTTTCCCAGCCTTAAGCATTACCCTTATTGAACCCTTATATCTCTTATTCTGAATAGGACCAATATAGGAGTATCATAGGAGTAATAGTGGAGGAGTAGTGGAGGGATAGTGGAGAAAAAACGATGAGAGAAGTCTCGTTTCGTTCTGTATGTCCTCATTTTATGAGAAAAGTTCATAAGTAACTCATTCTTAATTTATTCTTATTCTTTTGTCGTTTTTCGGGAAAAAACTATCCGCATTCCTTTCTTATATTCAAAATCAATCCGTATCTTTGCAGAAATCATCGACATTGGAATGGGGGCGACCTGTCCGGCAGGTTTCTTCATCCTTTGTTAATCTTACCCGGTTGATATTGAAATGAATCACTTTATAAATATCTGTTTTATGAAACAACTGACCCCTGCGTTCCTCTACCCGTTGACGGGAGTGGCCGCCATTGCCTCGTTGGCTTCGTGTGCCGGCGAGAAAGAATCTGCCAAGCAGTACAATATCGTGTACATCATGACCGATGACCATACGGCACAAATGATGAGCTGTTATGGCGGATTGATTGAAACTCCCAATTTGGACCGCATTGCCAATGACGGTGTCATCTTCACCAACAGCTTCGTGGCCAATTCGTTGAGCGGCCCCAGCCGTGCCTGTATGCTGACGGGCAAGCACAGCCATGCCAACGGCTTCACGGACAACTCCACCTGCATCTTCGACGGCTCCCAGCAGACCATGCCCAAACTGCTCCGCCAGGCGGGTTATCAGACGGCCCTCATCGGCAAATGGCATCTGATCAGTTTGCCCACGGGCTTTGACCATTGGGAAATCCTGCCGGGTCAGGGCGATTATTACAATCCCTCTTTCATCACCATGGACAATGACACCGTTGTCGAGAAAGGCTATCTGACCAATCTGATTACGGACAAGAGCATCGACTGGATGGAGAACCAGCGTGACAAGGACAAGCCTTTCTGCCTCTTCATCCATCACAAGGCCATCCACCGCAACTGGTTGCCCGAGTTGAAGTACCTGGACTTGTATGAGGACAAGACTTTCCCCCTGCCCGAAAACTTCTATGACGACTATGAAGGACGTCTTGCCGCCGCCGCCCAGGAGATGGGCATCTTCAAGGACATGGACATCATCTATGACAACAAGATGTGGAAGGCCGATGTGAACACGCCTTTGAAGTCCACCTACGAGGCTTTCGTCGGCCGCCTGAATCCGGAAGACCGCAAGGTGTATGACGACTTCTATCAGCCGATCATTGATGAGTTCTACAAGAAGAACCCGAAAGGCAAGGAACTGGCCGAATGGAAATACCAACGCTATATGCGCGATTACGCCAAGGTGGTGAAGTCGCTGGACGACAATGTGGGCCGCGTGCTGGATTACCTGAAGGAGAAGGGCATGCTGGACAACACGCTGGTGGTTTATACTTCCGACCAAGGCTTCTACATGGGCGAACACGGTTGGTTCGACAAGCGTTTCATGTACGAAGAATCCATGCATACGCCGCTCATCATGCACCTGCCGAAGGGCTTCAACGCCAAGGGTGAGATTCCGCAGATGGTGCAGAACATCGACTATGCGCCCACGTTCCTCGACCTGGCCGGCGCGCCGATACCCGAAGACATCCAGGGTGTGTCTTTGCTGCCCTTGCTGAAGGGGGAGAAACCCGCCGACTGGCGCACATCGCTCTACTATCACTTCTATGAATATCCGGCCGAGCACATGGTGAAGCGTCATTATGGTGTGCGCACCGAGCGTTACAAGCTGATTCACTTCTACAACGACATCGACGAGTGGGAGTTGTACGACCTTCAGGAAGACCCGACCGAGATGCACAACCTCTATGGCCAGCCCGGCTACGAGAAAATCACGGAAGACCTGATGAATGAGCTTCACAAACTCCAGGCTCAGTATCAAGACCCGATAGAGGAAAAGCTACAGGCCGCAAAAGCTGAGAAATAAACAGTTAGGTTCCCTTTCCCTTATCTTTCGAGGAGAGACCCCCAATGTTCCGCAAAGGCAAGGGCTTCTCCTCGGAAAGGTAGGAGAAAGGGATTTATCATTTAATAGCAAATGACCATGAAACAGAAAAAGACAATTCAACTATGTGTGCTGGCCGCGATGTTGGCCGGCTGTAGCACGGCTACGGTAGAAAAGGATTACACCCAGTATGTCAATCCGTTTATTGGCACCGGGGGACACGGACACACCTATCCGGGAGCCGTGTTGCCCAACGGCATGATTCATCCCAGTCCTGACACGCGCATTTACGAATGGGATGCCTGCTCGGGATACTATTATGCGGACTCCACCATCAACGGTTTCTCGCATACGCACCTCAGCGGCACGGGATGCGCCGACTTGGGAGACGTCCTGCTGATGCCCACTGTGGGCGAGCAGCAGATAGAGCGGGCAGCGGACGACACGAACAAGGACCGTTTGCCTTTTGCCTCCGCCTTCTCGCACGAGAAAGAGACCGCCACGCCCGGTTACTATTCCGTCTTCTTGGACCGTTACGGCGTGAAGGCCGAGCTGACCGCCACCAAGCGTGCGGCCCTGCACCGCTATACTTTCCCGGAAAGCGCGGACGCCGGCTTCATCCTCGACTTGGATTACTCCATCCAGGCGCAGAAGAACCGGAGCCTCTCCATTGAAGTGGTAAATGATTCCACCCTCTGCGGATACAAGAACACGAACGGATGGGCATGGAGGCACGATGTGTATTTCTATGCCGTATTCTCCAAGCCGTTCACTTGCACCGTGGTGCAGGATTCGGTGAAGGGCAAGGACGGACGCTATGCGCCGGGACAATGCAAAGCCTTGCTGAAGTTCCAAACTCAAAAGGATGAACAAGTCCTGGTGAAGGTGGCTCTCTCCGCAGTGGACCGTGAAGGCGCGCAGAAGAACCTGGCCGAAATCTCCGGTTGGGATTTCGAAGCCGTGCGCGAAGATGCCCGCCAGACATGGAACAATTACCTCTCCAAGATAGACATCGAGACCACGGACGAAAGCCAGAAGCGCGTGTTCTATACCGCTTTGTATCATACGGGCATATCCCCGGCTCTCTTTACGGACGTGGACGGGCGTTATCGCAGCTTGGATCGTGAAATCCGCACGGCGGAGGAAGGCAAACCCATGTACACGACCTTCTCCCTGTGGGATACTTTCCGTGCCCTGCATCCGTTGCTGACCATCATTGACCCGGCACAAAACTCCCTCTATGTGAATGCGCTCCTGCACCAGTATCAGGAGGGAGGCATCCTGCCCATGTGGGAGCTGGCCGGCAACTATACCGGCACGATGATTGGCTATCATGCCGTGCCCGTCATTGTGGACGCCTACATGAAGGGCGACCGCAGCTTCGACGCCAATCTGGCGCTCAAGGCTTGCCTGCGCAGTGCGGAGTATGACACCATCGCGCCCATTGCCACGACGGGATACCTCATCCACAACGCCTTGATGCCCATCTCCAAGTATTACAAGAACACGTTGGGTTACGTCCCTTGCGACAAGGAGTGGGAATCCGTGGCCAAGGGCTTGGAGTATGCCTACAATGACTGGTGCATCAGCCTCCTGGCGGAAGCCGTGGGCGATACCGCCACGCATCGCGTCTATGCCCAGCGCGGAAAGAATTATCAGAACTATTACGATGCTTCCACCGGCTTTATGCGCGGCAAGGACCTCAAAGGAGAATGGCGCACGCCTTTCAATCCTTACTCCAGCAATCACCGTACGGATGATTATTGCGAGGGCAATGCCTGGCAATGGACGTGGTTTGTGCCCCATGACATTGAGGGCTTGGCCAAACTGATGGGTGGGCGCGAAGCCATGCTGAACAGGCTGGACTCCTTGTTCTCCGCCGATTCCAAGTTGGAGGGCGAACTGGTGTCCGCCGACATCTCCGGCCTTATTGGGCAGTATGCGCACGGCAATGAGCCCAGCCACCACATTATATTTATGTATAACAAGTTGGGCCAGCCGTGGAAGGCGCAGGAGTTGGTGGACAAGGTGCTCCACGAGCAATACTTTGATGACCCGAACGGCCTTTCGGGCAATGAGGACTGTGGACAGATGTCGGCTTGGTACATCCTCAATGCCATGGGATTCTACCAGCCTTGTCCGGGCGAGCCTGTCTATAGCATCGGGCGTCCCTTGTACGATGCGGTTACCATCCAGTTGCCCGAAGGCAAGACCTTCCGCATCAGCACGGTCAACAATGCCCCTGCGAACAAATACATCCAGTCGGCCAAGCTGAACGGCGCACCGCTGGACACGCCTTTCTTCGACCACGAGACGTTGATGCAGGGCGGCACGCTGGAACTCACCATGACGGACAAGCCGACGGAGTGGGGGACAGGAAAGTAATAAATTATCATTTTATCGCTTATGATACATTCAATGAAAAACCGATGCTTGGGCGGCCTGCTGGCCGCGATGGTGCTTTTCCCCACTGCGGGGTGGGCAGACACCGGGAAAGAACCGGTGGATTATGTGAATCCTTTCGTGGGTACCACCAATTATGGCACGACCAATCCCGGTGCCTTGTGCCCCCAGGGCATGATGTCCGTGGTGCCTTTCAACGTGATGGGCGGTGGCGAAGGCAACCGGGACAAGGACAAGACTTGGTGGTCCACGCCATACGAGTATAAAAATACGTACTTCACCGGCTATGCGCACGTCAACCTCAGCGGAGTGGGATGTCCCGAATTGGGTTCGCTCTTGCTGATGCCTACGGCAGGCCCGTTGGAGGTGGATTACCTGAAGTATGGCAGTTCCTATAAGGATGAAAAGGCCACGCCGGGCTATTATTCGAACCGCCTGACCAAGTATGACATCCTGACGGAAGTGACAGCCACGCCCCGCACGTCCCGCGAACGCTTCACCTTCAAGGCCGGGCAGGGAAACATCCTGCTGAACCTGGGCGAAGGACTGACGAACGAGACGGGTGCCACCGTGCGTTTCGTCAATGAGCGCGAGATAGAAGGCACCAAGCTTTTGGGCACCTTCTGTTACAACCCGCAAGCCGTCTTCCCCATCTACTTCGTGATGCGTGTCAACAAGACACCCAAGGCTTCCGGCTATTGGAAGCAGATGCGTCCGATGGGTGTCGAGGCGCAGTGGGACTCCACGGCCGGTACCAAGAAGCTTTACACCAATTACCGCAAGGAAATCAGCGGGGATGACGTGGGCGTGTGGTTCACTTACGACACCACCGAAGGCGAGCAGGTGGAGGTCAGCTTGGGCGTGTCCTTCGTCAGCATCGAGAATGCCCGCATGAACCTGGATGCCGAGCAGGAGGGCAAATCCTTCGAGGACATCCGCATGGCGGCCCGCCAGGCATGGAATGATGACCTGAGCCGTGTGTTGGTGGAAGGGGGCACGGACGACCAGAAGAGCGTTTTCTACACCGCTTTCTATCACCTGCTGATTCATCCCAACATCCTGAACGATGTCAACGGGCAATATCCCGCCATGGAGTCCGACCAGATCATGACCACGAAGGGAAACCGCTATACCGTATTCTCTTTGTGGGACACTTATCGCAATGTGCACCAGTTGCTGACACTGCTTTTCCCCGATCGTCAGATGGACATGGTGAATACCATGCTGGGCATGTATCGTGAACACGGCTGGTTGCCCAAGTGGGAGTTGTATGGACGCGAGACGCTGACCATGGAGGGAGACCCGTCCATTCCCGTCATTGTGGACACGTGGTTCAAGGGTTTGCGCGACTTTGACGTGGATTTGGCTTATGAGGCCATGTACAAGTCGGCCACCCTGCCCGGTGCGGAGAACCTGATGCGCCCCGATGCCGACGACTACTATAACCTGGGGTATGTGCCCATCCGCGCCAAGAACGACAATTCTGTTTCCCACGCCTTGGAGTACTACATTGCCGACTATGCCTTGTCCCGCTTCGCCGACGCGTTGGGCAAGAAGGACGATGCCAAGCTCTTCTACCAGCGGTCGTTGGGCTACAAGAACTATTATTGCAAGGAATTCGGTACGTTCCGCCCGAAGTTGCCGGACGGCACCTTCTATTCGCCCTTCGACCCGATGCAGGGTGCCAACTTCGAGGAGAATCCCGGCTTCCACGAGGGCAACGCTTGGAATTACACTTTCTACGTGCCCCACGATGTCAAGGGACTTGCCCGCCTGATGGGTGGACGGAAGGCATTCGTGGACAAGCTGCAATCCGTCTTCGACAAGGGCCGCTATGACCCTGCCAACGAGCCGGACATTGCCTATCCCTACCTGTTCAGCTACTTCCCCGGCGAGGAATGGCGCACGCAGGAGCTGGTGCCCCAGCTGGTGAATGCCCATTTCAAGAATGCACCGAACGGCATCCCGGGCAATGACGATACGGGCACGATGTCCACTTGGGCCATCTTCAGCATGATGGGTTTCTATCCCGATTGCCCCGGCGTGCCGGAATATACGTTGACCACTCCCATGTTCGACAAGGTAACGATCAAGCTGGACCCGCGTTACTACAAAGAGTCCGAGCTGGTCATCACGGCCCACAAGCCTGCGGAAGGTAATGCTGCTCCTTACATCAAACAAGTGAAGCTGGGCGGCAAAAAGCACAAAGGCTTCCGCATCACGCACGAAGACCTGGTACATGCCCATACGTTGGATTTCTACCTGACGGACGAGAAGTAAGGTCCGGGCGAAGAAGTAGTACTTACTTTGCCATTTCAGTATATATGCATGTGCCGATGCAGTATATCTTCTTGCATGTGCGCAGTATATCTTAAAGAAAGCCTGCATCCTTGCGTTAAGTCAAAGGGTGCAGGCTTTTATTTTGACAGATGAATTTTAAGACAAAACAACATTATCACCTTAAAAATTTATCTGTCATGGCAACTATTAAAATCAAGTTCCGTCCTTCGTCCCAAGCCGGGAAAGAAGGTTGTCTGTATTATCAAGTGATTCACAATCGGATTGTGCGTCAGATCAAGACTCCCTATAGGCTGTTTCCCAACGAGTGGGATTCGGAGAAGATGCAGACCGTAAGCGTTTATGCCAGCGGGGAGCGCTGTATGTATCTTTCTTCCGTGGACAGGGGGATTGAGAATGGCCTTGCAAAGCTGAAACGCATCATCGCCCGTTTTGAAGGCTATGCCTATCCCTTCAGTGTGTACGACATCTTGGAGGTCTATCATTCTTCGTGGGGAATGAGCGGTTTCTTTGAGTTTTCCGACCATTTGGTGAAAATGCTGAAAGATGCCGGAAAAATTCGCACGGCTGAGACCTATGGAACGGCTCTGAGCAGCTTCAGGAATTTCTATACAGAGCATTATGACATCCCTCTCGCAAAGATGAATTCGGAGTTGATGATGCGTTATGAGCAATTTTTGAAGGCAAGAGGAGTGACCGCCAATACCATTTCTTTCTATATGCGCAATCTCCGTGCCATCTATAACCGGGCAGTGGCCAAAGAACTGACATCGCAGAATTTTCCTTTCAAATATGTATATACAGGTGTCTGCAAGACGCTTAAGCGAGGTATTCCTTTGAGAAAAGTGCAGGAAATCAAAAGGCTGGACTTGTCTGGAAAGAAAGCGATGGATTATGCCCGCGACATGTTCCTCTTCAGTTTTTATACGCGGGGGATGGCTTTTGTGGATATGGCCTTTCTCAAGAAGGAAGATTTGCAGAAAGGTGTTCTGGCCTATCGGAGACACAAGACTGGCCAACAACTCTTCATTCGGTGGGAGACGCCCATGCAGCATATCGTTGACAAATATGATACTTCCGAAAGCCCTTATCTGTTGCCGATTATCAGGCCGGATGGGACGGATGAATGGAGGCAATACAAGAATGCTTCTCATTTGGTCAACCGGAAACTGAAGCAGGTGGGGGCCTTGCTTGATTTGTCCGTCACGCTGACCCTGTACGTGGCGCGCCATGCCTGGGCCAGTATTGCCAAAAGCAAGAATGTCGCCTTATCAGTCATCAGCGAAGCCATGGGGCATGACTCGGAGAACACAACCCGGATTTATTTGGCTTCCTTGGATACTTCGATGATAGACCGTGCCAACCGAATGATTCTTCAGTCCTTGTAGATGCAGCCTCGTGCTTTGAATACGGGACGTACCTCTTGCCTTTCCGATTCATAGCCATACCAATAGCCTTGTGTGCCTGCCTCGTCGACGGGCAGGAAGCAGAGGCGCAGGCTGGGCTTGTAGGTTCCTTGCAGGACTTCCCAGTGTGCGGGGGGAACCTGCCGTTTGGTCTTGACCCGTTCGGCCGGCTTTTTCTTGAGGGAGAGGCCGGCCTCTATCCAGGCCTGGCTGACGGTGAGTGTGAAGTCCGGGTAATGTTTCCGGCAGAAATCATAGAGCAGGACGCCTCTCCTTTCCAGGCTAAGCGGCTGGTCGATGATGCCCTGCCACGCCAGTTCATCCAGAAAGGCATGGAGAAAGTCGTTGTCGTGCAGTATCAGGCTTCTGGTGACTTCTTGCCAAGCCGGTGTGTTGTAATATCCGTCCAGCAGGCGGGAGAGTCGGCGGGCGGTTTGCAGTTCATCGGGCGTGATGTCCGGGGTCTTCAATACTTCATAGGGAGGCAGGGGCGAGTAGGAGAGCCCCCATTCGGAAGCCAGGCGTCTCATTTCCGTGCCGGGCAACACCTTGAGGGATTCCAGTTGGATTTCTCCGGCCCGGTATCCGGCCAGGGTACGCACGTCTTCGAATATCTGGGGCAGGGAATAGAGTGGCAGTCCGGCTATGAGGTCGGCGTGCGTCACTACGTTGTGCAGGGAACAGAGATAGTGGAGGCCGTCCAGTGATTCCTGCAGGCTGCCTTTGCGGCCACAAGCCTGGAGCACGTCCTCGTGAAGGCTTTGGATGCCCGCTTCGAGGTGCAGCAATCCGGCGGGCATTTCGCCGAGCAAGGCTTTCAGTTCATCGGTCAGCAGGGCCGGATGTATTTCCAGGTGGAAACGTAGGTGGGGGTGATGGCTTCGGAAAAGCTCCAGCAAGGCACAGGCACGCGAGGCGTTGTAGTTGAAAGTGCGGTCCAGGATGCGCACATCGCGGATGCCATGTCGGCGGATGGTATCCAGCCTTCGGGCCATGGAGTCGATGGACAGGACACGTACTGGCTTTTCTCCCCCGCTGACGCAGAAGGCACAGGTGTTGAAGCATCCGCGTGTGGTCTCCAGTTGCACGAAAGGCTTGCTCCAGTTGAAGAGACGGCTCTCTTCGGGAGGTACGAGCCGGTCGAAATGGAGGACACGTGCCGTTCCATTGTCCACATACGCCTGGCTTTCAGGGTCGATGTAGCACAGACCCGGGATGTTTCGCCATTCGCTTCTTTGCTCCTGCACTGCCAGCCATCGGTGAAAGACTTCTTCGCCTTCGCCGCGGAACACGCAGTCCATAAAGGGGTGCCGGCGCAGGTAGTCCTCATTGTCGCCCAGGAATTCGGGGCCTCCCAATGCCACGCAACAGTGGGGAAGCAGTGTTTTGACCCGGGCGACGATGTGCAGCAAGGCTTCGTGGTTGAACAGCCAGGCCGTGGAAGCCACGATGTCGGGTTGCCGGTCATATATCTGTTGCACAATCGGTCCCGGATTTTCGTTGATGGTGGCGGACACGACTTCCCATTCCGTGGTGGCGGACGGGTCTTGCTGGGCGTGCAGGGCGGGCAAAGCCAGCGAAGCGTGGGCGTAGGAACTGTTCAGGTCTAACCAGAGAATCTTCATCGATGCGTGTTTGATATTTCGTTTCCGCGTGCAAAGTTAATGGAAAACATGCAATGGGCAAGGCCTTATTCTTGCAGATATTCGTTAATAAAACAGCCCCATTCTTTCCGTTCCAAAATAAATTCGTACCTTTGCCCGAATCAATAAAGTAAGCATCATAAAGACAATGGTAAAGAAAATCATACTTGCCCTGTGGATATTCCTCAGTCTGTGCGTGTTGGCCTGTGTGGTCATTTTCTATTCCATCGCGAAGGGATGGATTGGCTATATGCCTCCGGTGGAGGATCTGGAGAACCCCAATTACAAGTTTGCCACCGAGGTCCTGTCTGCCGACGGGAAAGCCTTGGGAACCTATTCGTACAGCAAGGAAAACCGTGTGTATGTGGGCTACAGCGACTTGTCGCCCAACCTCATCAACGCCCTCATTGCCACGGAGGACGTGCGCTTTGCCGACCATTCCGGCATTGATGCCAAGGCCTTGTTCCGCGCCATCCTGAAGCGCGGCATCCTGATGCAGAAGAATGCCGGCGGCGGAAGCACCATCACCCAGCAGCTTTCCAAACAGCTCTATTCGCCCAGTGCGGACAATGTGATGGAGCGGCTTTTCCAGAAACCCATCGAGTGGGTCATCGCGGTCAAGCTGGAGCGGTATTACACGAAGGAGGAAATCCTGACGATGTACCTCAACAAGTTCGACTTCCTGAACAATGCCGTGGGCATCAAGACCGCCGCCCATACTTACTTCGGCTGCCAGCCCAAGGACCTGAAGATAGAAGAAGCCGCCACCCTGGTGGGCATGTGCAAGAACCCCTCGCTCTACAACCCCCTGCGCCGCAAGGAGCAGACGCGCGGACGCAGGAATGTGGTGCTCGACCAGATGCGCAAGGCGGGCTACCTGACCCAGGCCGAGTGCGACTCGCTCCAAGCCCTTCCCCTCACGTTGCACTACAACCGCGTGGACCACAAGGAGGGCCTGGCCACCTATTTCCGCGAATACCTGCGCGGGGTGATGACCGCCAAGAAGCCCGTCAAGTCCAACTACCGCGGCTGGCAGATGCAGC
>CALNEX010000040.1 GCA_939791845.1 uncultured Mediterranea sp.
ATAATATATCCGTGAAATCCGCGTAATCCGCGCCTAAACTAAATTCCTATTTACCTTCCAAACAAAACTCCAGCCTCACCCCGGTTTCCCAAATATAGTTGTCCTGGTGCCGGTATTCGGGCAAGGCGTCCAGGGGCGAGCCAGCCAGCCACGTGAGGCCCGAATAGAGCCCCAGGGACAGGCGGTCGGCGATACGGCAGGACACTTGCAGGTTGCCCCCGGCACCAAGGTGCCAACGGGTGTCCCGCATCAGGATGGTATGGTTGTCGGAAAGGGTTTGCAGGTGGGATTTGACGCCCACGGCAGCCAGCAGGGGGGACAGCTCCACGCGCCAGCGGCCGTGGCGGGTCCGGGGGAAAAGGCCCAACAGGTTGGCGTTCAGCTGCAGGGCGTAACGCTGGAAGGACACGCGGCTCTTTAGGTCGGCGTACCACCAGCCGTCCATGCCGGCCACGGGAGCCTCGTAGCGTTGCAGGTCGCCGCCCAGCCAATAATGGGCGCAGCAGTCCCGCACGCCCTGCCCGAACTCGCCCCAGGCGGCCTGCGCCTCTAGGGAAAGGACGGGATGGAAACGATAGCCGACGTGAAAGCCGAGGTCATAGCCCGCGCGGACCCGGTCGGCCCCCAAGCCGCTGAAGGTGCTGACGCCGAAGGGCACGCCGCCCTGCAGGCCCGTGTACCAGCCCGTGTCCTTCTCCTGAGCCGCCAACGGGGACGGGAGAAGCGAAATTGAGAAGTATAATAGTGGGAAAAAGAAAAGTGCTAACTGTTTGCTTTTCAGCAGGAAAGTGCTATATTTACGCGCGAGGCTTGTGTGTGTTTTTTATAAAGAATTCGCACATACACAAGTTTTCAGCCGTTTTTTTACGATTGCCGCCGCGCATAACTTCCTGCACGACAAGGAGTCCGGCCACGTTCGTTACCGGATGGCGGTGCCTGCCGGCGGCTTGTCGCTCCATCAGCCGCACGGGGTGGGAAAGTACGTTCTGCTTCATTGCTTTCTCTTTGTTTTCCAATTTGGCGACAAAGTTAAGAAAAAGAATTGACATCCGCCCTGTTTTTGGAGAACTTGGTGTCCGAAAAAAAATCACGCTGCTTCACAAAGTATTCATTATCAGCGGATTGTAAAGGAATCATTTTATTGTTTTTTCGCCCGTTTTTCGGAACCCTTCGTGCTTCACCTGCCTCCCCTAATCACCCCTAACCTCCTTTAACAAGCAGAAAGCGGAAATAAAGCGAAATAATCGGAAATAATCGGAAAGTGGACTTGGAGAGGTGCTTACCTTTGCAGCGTAAACCTTTTAAAATTTAGTTTTATGGCAACAGGAAGCGGAATTATCCGAAAAGTTTCCGGAAAGGTAGGAGATCTGGTCTACGTGGTCCGGGGTGGTCAACAAGTCATTCGCGGTGTCGCCACCTCCATGAAGAACCCGCGCACGGATGCTCAGATGGAGCAACGCATGAAGTGGCCGAACGTATTGGCCGTGTACAGAACGTTGCAGCCCTACATGAAGGACTGCTTTGAAACCAAGTCCGCCGGACAGAGTGACTATAATCGCTTTATGAGCGTCAATCTCAACTCCCGTCCGGTGTATCTGGAGAAGGGGGCTGCCCGTCTGGGGGCCGCTGTCGTGGCGCCTTACGTCCTCTCGCAGGGGTCGTTGCCGTCCATCCAGGTGAGCGGGGACACACCGGCCACCGACATTGCACTGGGTACGCTGACCATCGGCAGTGACACCACGGTGAGCGAGTTCGCGCAGGCGGTGGTGCAGCACAACGAAGGTTATCGCTACGGGGACCAGATTTCTTTCTTCAAGCTCCGGCAGGAAGAGGATAGCCAGGACGGGCATCCGTACATCAGCGTGTCCGCCGTCCGCATTAACCTGGACCCGGCAAACATCGGCAAACTGCGTGACATGGCCCCGACCGACGGGTTCAGCACGGTCAGCGGCATGTTGGGGGCGGATGCCGCCCTGTCCGGGGAAGGCGTGGCGTGGATACACAGTCGCAAGGTGGATGGCAAGACGCGCGTCAGCTCGCAACGGCTCATCGTGGACAATGACCTGCTGGAAGAGCACGGCACCACGCAGATGCTGTCCGTAGCCACCAATTCCTACGGCGGCTCTACCGACAACATCTTCATCCGTCCGGACGGCACATCCGGCGGCGTCACCACGGAAGGCGGCACCGGCAGCACGCCCGGTGGTACCGGGGAAGACGGGGAAGGCGAAGAGGGTACCTTCGGTTAATCCGGAGGACGCTTCGGGGATTTCTCACCTCCGGCACAGCCCCCGATAGTCGCAGAAGGCACACCGCTTTTCATCTTCAGTCTGTGTGAAGGGGATATCCGCACTGAATATCTCCTCCAACAGGCTGCGGAGGCGGGCACGGAACTCCTCCTCGTAGGCGGCGAAGTCCGTGACGGGAGCCTTGCTGCGAGGTGGTCCCATCTCAATGACGGGAGAGTAGTCCGCCGATGCGGCCTTGTGGATATAGAGCAGGGCGGGAGCCACGTGTGCCTGGTACTTGTGGCTGCGGCAGATGATGGAGGCATAGAGGAAGGTCTGCAGGATGTAGTCCGGCCGGTTGGGGGCAGGGGTGAAGAGCTGCGCGATGTCTTCCGGTGACTTCGGGGTGCCGCCCGTCTTGTAATCCACGATGCGGAGCGTGTCGCCCTTGCGGTCCAGGCGGTCGATGGTGCCGCCCAGGTTGATGCGCAGGCGGCCGAGAGCGGTACGTACTTCCACGGTCTCGCGCACACGCAGCTCCATCCCCTCCATCCGGAAGGGAGCGTAGGCCAAATCATGACGGAGCAACTGGCGCAGGTAGGAGGCAATGACGCGGGCGTGGATGAGCTGGGTGCCGTTGTACTCCGGACGGTCCTCCGGCCCAACGTGGAAGAACTCTTCGCGGAAAGCCTGGTCCACATAGGACTGTATGCGCGCATCGTCCTTGAGCAAGCGTTCCAGGTCTTCTTTGCGGATGTCCTTGCCGTGCCCGGTGAGGTCGGTGTAGACCAACTCGGCGGAACGGTGGAAGAGGGTGCCGAACAAGGCGGAATCAATCTCGGCCGTGACCTCATCGGGGGCGCGCAGTCCGGCCACGTAGCGATAGTAGAAGGCAAGGGGACAGCCCAGATAGGTATTGAGAGCCGATGGAGACAACACGCTGCGCTTGGACACAGTGGCATCGTAGGCCCGGCAGAGGCGCTTCAGCAGTTCCGGTTTTTTTTGCACCGTGATGGGCTGTACCCGCCGCGGCATCTGTCCGGCTTCCAGGTAGTAACGCCGGATGGGGTTGGGATATTCCACCAGGAACTGAAGGGCAAAGCGGGACATCTCCCCGCGGTTCAGCCCGTCGGTGGAGGGGTTGTACAGGAGGGTGACGGTTTCCGCCCGCTGCAACAGGCGGTAGAAGTAGTAGGCATAAACGGCGTTGCGGTGTTCGGGGGTGGTCATGCCGAAGGCACGGCGCAGGTTGTAGGGGATGAAGGACGCTTCGCTGCCGGTCTTGGGCAGCTGGCCTTCGTTGACGGAGAGGAGAAGCAGGTGACGGAAGTCCAGGTTGCGCGTCTCCAGCACGCCCATCACTTGCATGCCGATGGCCGGTTCGCCGTGAAAGGGAATGGTGGCCGAGGTGAGCAGGCGATTCAGCAGGCGTTTCAGTGTGTCGGGGCGCAGGGCCGTCAGGTGGCCATCGGACATAAGGCCCAACAGACGATTGACGAGAGTATAGGCCCGGAAGAGGGATTCGCGGTAGAGCTGGGTGAAGATGTCATCTGTCCCTTGGGGATTGTTTCCTTCCGCTTGGGGGCGGTAGAGCGCAGTGACGGCGGAAAGGCAGTCTGCCAGGTAGCGGCACAAAGACTCTGCACCGTTGCAAGGACTGAAGACTGTCCTCAGCAGTCTGTCCGCCGTCAGTTCCGCGGGCAGGGGATAGAATCGGTTGTCTGCCACCAGGCCGCGCTCAATGGCTGCCGCCGCCACGGACAAACGCCGTATGTAGGGATGGCGCAGGACAGCCAGCACCTGGTCTGCGGCATAACGTCCCGTGCGGGAGCTGTAGCCGACGGTTTGCAATTCCAGCAGGGCATTTACCAGGCCGTAGGCCGGGGTTTGCACCAAGGGAAAGCCCATGGTGACATTGACATTGCGCACTTCGGCCGGAATGGAGTGGAGGACGGGCAGCAACAGGGATTCATTGCACAACACCACGGCACTTTCCTTGCCCACGGGGCCTCCGTCCGGATGTACCTGTCCTATCCATTGGGACAGGAAGCGTGCCTGGGCATTCTCGGTGGGCGAGGACAGCAGGCAGATGTGCTTGGCTGTTCCGTTGAGGTTGTGGAAGCAGGATTCGGGCAATTCATTGGGAAAGTCGCGCAAGTTGCGGCGGATGAACTCTCCCGCCTCATGGGTGAAGGGCACGTCTTGGCCATCGGGACGGACATAGGACAGGTCATAGTCCCAGTAGAAGAGGGCACGTCCGGCTTCATGGAGGCGGGCAAACAGGGCATGCTCCACCCGGTTCAACACATTGAAACCCACAAAGACGTAGCGGTCGAAAGGCAGTGCCTGCGGGTCCAGACGTTCCAAGGCATCCCGTTGCAGCATGCCCTCGTAGGCAATACCCAATCCCTGCAAGATTTCACGGTAGGCGCGGTAAATGTCCCCCAGCTTGTCCCACAGGGAGAGGAACCGCTCCTTCAGTTCCGTGCGCCGCTCCGGGGAGAAGTTGAGGAAGAACCGGCGTATGGCTTCGCCCTGTCCGGTGCTGAGGAAAGTGGGGTCGTCCGCCAGGTCTTTCAGGTCCTGCAAGTTGCCGAAGAGGCGGTCGGCTGGCACCTGGTTCTTGTCCAGGTCATCGAAATCGCTGATGAGCAGTTCTCCCCAGAAATAGAAGTCGTCCAGCGGTTCCTTGGACCCAGTGACGCGGACAAAGACCTTGTACAGCTCGCACACCAGGCGGATGGAGTCACCCGCCTGCCAGGGAGACAGGCTGCAGAAGAGGTCACTGATGCTGAGATAGGCGGGTGCCCACATGGGACGATCGGCCTGTGCCGCCAAGGCCTCGTTGAAGAACAGCCCCGCACGCTTGTTGGGGAAAACGATGGCGGTGCGGGACAGGTCTGCACCGTATTTGGCATATAGGTCGCAAGCGACTTGTTGGAGGAAAGTTTGCATACGATGATTCGTGTTAGGGGTTAGTGTGACGGGGCACTTCTTCCACCCGTCCTTCGTCCACGTACCACAAGTATCCGTGAATCGTGGCAGGGGGCATCCCCATACGGGTCAGGAGGTCGAGGTAGCCTTGTACCTGGCGGGCATATTTCCGGTCGGGCTTGCCGAACTTGAAGTCCAGCACCACCACTTCGTCGTCGCGCATCATCACGCGGTCCGGCCTGCGGGTGTGGAGGGTGCCGTCTTCTTGCCAGATGATGTCGCATTCCGTAAAGAGTCGCCAGCTGCCTGAGTACCAGTCCTGTACCTGGGGCAAGGTGAAGGCATGATTTACCAAAGAACGTATGTCCGCTTCCGTATCGAGCCCGGCCATGATGCCTTCCGCCACCAAACGGTCTATGGCGGGGCCGATGTCATTCAAGGTTCTGATGCCCGCAAAGAGGGTATGCAGCAGGCGGCCGCGGTCTATCATCCGCCGGGGCGACGCTTCTCCCTCGCCAATGCCCGCCAGAAAGTCCGCCGAGCGGTTGGACTGGCGGAAAGTGACGGCGGGACGGGCAGATATCATCCGCACGGGCATGGCATCCGGTTGGCAAAGCAGGCGGTTGGCACACCCGGCCTCGCCTGCGGGCTGATAGCGGGCAACGGCCGCTTCGGGGCTGCCATATTCATACAGTCCTTCCCCGGCGTTCCAACAGCCGATGCCACTCCCGGCCAAGCGGGGCAGGACGGAAGCCAACAATTCGGATACGGTGGACTTTTGTCCGGCGCGTGCCCAGCACACCAGGTTGGTGCCCGCCCGCGTGAAGGCCACGTAGAGCAGGTTGAGGTTGTCTACCCAAAGCTGGAGCCGTTCCTGCAGGTAGTCGGCCCGGTAGGTAGAGGCAGCCATGGCGGGGGTATAAGTGACAGGCACCAGGTCCAATCCGTTGTAAGGCTTCTCCGTGGGGGCGCACCACACCAACTGGTTGTTGGTCTCGTTTTCCAATTTCCAGTCGCAGTAGGGTATGAGTACCGTGTGGAACTCCAACCCCTTGGATTTGTGTATGGAGAAGATGCGTATGCCTTCCAGTTCCCCGCCAGGGATGGTTTTCGCCCCCAAAGTGTCGTCCCAGTACCTGAGGAAGTCTCCCAAATCTGAGGAGTGGTCTTGCAGGTAGGCGGACACAGCATCGAAGAAAGCGAAGAGGTAGGCATCCTGTCCCTCTGTCTGTTCCAAATGAAGCAGGGCGTACAGTTCTTCCAGCAGCTCATAGAGGGGCATCAGGGTCAGGTCGTCCTGGCGTTGCAGAAATGCATCGGGCAGAGCCTCGTCCACTTGCAGGCCCAGGTCAAGGGCCAGGGTGGCATGTGCCACAAGGTCGTCCGGCGCAGCCAGCACTCGCAGGGCATCGATGAGCGTGCATACGGCGGTAGAGGCATCCAGCCGGAAGGCCTCGTCGGACACCACGGTCAGGCCCAGCTCCCGGTCGAAGTAGTCGGCAATGGGAGGGATGTTCTTGTTCTTGCGCACCAGGATGGCGATGTCGTTCAGGCGTATGCCTTCGTCCAGGAGATGGCGTACCTCCGTGCCCAAGGCCTCCAGGGTCTGGTCGGCATAATCCTCGGCGGTGTCGGAATCCAGGAAACGTACTTGCACATAGCCGCGGCACGTCTCCTTGGGTGATGCTTGCGCCACATCCGCGTATGCCTCCTGCAGGGGCAGGCACGTCTCTTTCAGTTCGGCCAAATGAAGGTCGTTGAAAAAGTCCACGGCATGGGTGAAGAAGTGGTTGTTGAAGTCTATGATGCGTGTCTCGCTGCGGCGGTTGGTGGTGAGGGACTTTACCCGTACATAACGGGTCAGGGGACCGTCGCCGGGTTTCAAGGCGTTCAATATGGACCAGTCTCCGTTGCGCCACCGGTAGATGGATTGCTTCACGTCTCCCACAATGAGGCTGTCGTAACCTTGTGCCAGCCCTTCGGACAGGAGGAGACGAAAGTTGTCCCACTGCATCCGGCTGGTGTCCTGAAACTCGTCTATCATCACGTGGTTGACGGTGGTGCCCAGTTTCTCGTAGATGAAGGAACTGTCTCCTTCGGCCATCAGGTTGTGCAGGAGGGCGTTGGTGTCGGTCAGCAGGAAGCGGTTGGCCTCATGATTGAGACGGCGCACCTCCTCGTCGATGTGGTTCAGCAACCGTAGCTTGTCCAAATGGCGCAGGGAGAGGGTGCAGCTGTTCACGGTATATTCCGCTTTGGGTCTTTGGCGTTCAGCTTCGTCCAGCAAGGGGATGAGCACGTCGCGTGCCAAGGCAAGGATGTCTTCCTTCCGGGCCGATTGGCGGGCAGCCCAGTTTTCGGGTTTCTTGTAATCTTCCCGCTCCACGGCTTTGGGCAGGTCCTTGGCGGACAGCTTGCCGGCCCTGAGTTTGCGGAAGTATCCGCCCAAGCTGTTTTTGCCTCCCTTGAGGTCTTCGGAGGCCAAGTGATGGCTTTCGAGCGCCTCGTCGAAGCGGCGGGCCAGTGCCTCCATCCCGGCTTGGGCACGGGCAGCCATCTCGCGCAACACTTCCCGGTAGAGAGTCACGGCTTGGGGGGCGCGCATCTTGGCACGCAACAGTGCCCCGCGCTCCACATAACTCTCATTGAAGATGTTGCGGGCAAAGGACTTTACCTCGTCTGACACGTTCCAACGCTTGTCCTCGGCTATGCGTTCGCCAATGTAGTCCAAGAGAAGGGCCAGTACGGGAGAATCGGGGGTGAGTCCTTCTATAAGGCTGTCCACGGCTTCGGAGAGCACCTTGTCACTGTCCAGCTCGATATTGAGGTTGGGACTCAGCTCCAGCTCACGGGCCAGGTTGCGCATCACGGACTGGAAGAAGGAGTCAATGGTTTCCACCCTGAAGCGTCCATAGTCGTGCAGCAGGGCCAGCAAGGCTTGTCCGGCGCGGCGGCGCACCTCATCGCTGTCGGTGGGGACGCCCAAGGCTGGCAGTTCTTCTTGCAGGCGGTGCAGGTAGGCATCCGAGGCGGGGTCTCCCTTCCATAGTCCGTAAAGGGTCTGCACTATGCGTTCCTTCATTTCGGCCGTGGCCTTGTTGGTGAAAGTCACAGCCAATATGCGCCGGTAGGCGTGAGGATCGGCTATGAGGTGCTTGATGTACTCCACGGCCAGGGTGAACGTCTTGCCCGACCCGGCCGATGCCTTGTAGACGAGTAGTTCCATGATGTGTGTATAAGGTCAGCCTGCGGCCTCGCGCAGGCGTTTGAAGTATTCAATGATGCCACGGTAGTCCCGGTCGGTGCAGGCGTTGAACTTGTTCCAAAGGTCGCCCATCACCACGGCTCCCCCGAAGTGCAGGTCGTGTATCAAGGGGATATTCTCCAAACGTACTCCTCCCAAAGCCATTACCTTGCTGTCTATCTGGTGTGTATCAGCGGCCCGGTACAGGTCCTCCAAGGTGAAGGCACCGGGCCGGGGATGGGTGATGGAGTCGAATACGGGGCTGAGGAATACATAGTCATAGACGCGCTTCTTCACCTCCAGCTCGGTAAGCGTGCGGCATGTGCAGCTGATGTGCCCGGAGTAGTCTTCGGGGATATTGGGGTTCCGCTTGTTCAGGTGGATGCCCATCAGTCCGCATTCCTCCTGGAGGTAGAAGTGCTCGTGGGTGACTATCTGCCTGTGGTATTTTTCGGGGATGAGCGAGAGGAGACGTTCGGCGTACATGGCCGGTGTCTCCGGCTTCCTCAGGTGCAGGATGTCGAGCCCTTCCTCGAAGAGGGCATTGATGATCTGGTCCTCTTCCACAAAGAACGTGGGGGTGGTGACTACTATCAGTTTCATTCCTATGGGTTCAATGTCGGTATTTTGCTTTCATTGGTTGATGATGCCGACAAAGATACGCAATCTTGTTGAAACCTCAAACAGGTAGAAGCAGAATCTCTACTTCGTGAGGTCAAAGAGATACGTGGCCTTTACGATGATACTCCCATTGGCCGAACGGTCGAAGTAGTCTTTCTTTGAACTGGCGAAGATATCCGCCAAGCCGAAGTAATAGCGTCCTTCCACCAAGAAATGACCGAGTTTGGTGTGAAGCTCCACACCTAGGCCGCCGGTGATGCCATAGTCAAACTTGTTGTCTATGGCCTTGTCGTGTTGTTCCGTCTCGACATAGAGGCTTTCGTTCAGCATCCCTTCCATGTCGCCCGAGGCCTTGCGCGAGTCTCCCAACAGGAAACCCACCTGCGGGCCCAGGTTGAGGAATACCTGAAAACCGCTTTCCTTGCCGAAAGCCAGGTGGGCCAGGAGGGGGACTTCGACATAATTCATCGTGCGGGTGTAGTGTACATCGGGGTAGTCTTCGTAATATTCATCCCAGCCGCGTTGCGAGAAATTCAGCTCCAGTTGCGCGCCACAAATCATGCCGAAATATTTCTCGGAGATATAGCGGGCGGTCAGGCCGGCGTTGATGCCCATCAGGTTTTTCTGGTTCACCTTGGGCACGAAACTGACTTTGTTCATGTTGATGCCCCCGTTGACGCCTAGGGCAAGATTATAGCGTTGCTCGCCCACTTGTGCACGGAGAGCCGTGCCCAGGGTGAGAAGACAGAGCAGTGTCAGATGTCTTATATTCATAATTGTCAGTACGTGGCAGTTCTTAATCAAAATCCAGTTTCACCAATTCGAAGTTCTTCGTGAAATGCACGAAGAAGACCTTGCGGTTGATGAATCCGCCCCAATTGTTGACACGTTGGAACTTGAATCCTGTCTGTATGGGTACGAGGTCCAGTTGCTGGATGTCCTTTTCCAATTCCGAGCCGTAGCTGGACAATCCCTTCAGGAAGAAGAATCCCGTGTCGAAGCCCAGCATCCCGAATTTGGGATAACGCTCGTCCATATCCTTGCCATACCACTGCTGGTAGCTGCGGGTGAAGCCGATGGCGGCCGGCAGGAGGTTGTTGGTGTAGAAAGAAGAATAGAAATAGGTGTCCAGCTCAAAGAAGGCCTCCAGGTGGTCCTTGGTGTAGGTTTGCCACTCGGGATAGCCGAAGAGGTGGATGCGGTGCTCAGGATGTTCGCGCACTGTCAGCGAAAGCTGGGGCAGGAGGTTGATGAGGGTCAGGTTGCTGCCCGAGGTGGGGATGAAGATGTTTTCCCGCTCCTTGTCCAACACGGCACCCAAGGAGGCGGCTGTGGCACTTTCCTTGAGGCTGCGGGTGGGTATGCCCTTGGCTTTCAGTTCCTCCTTGAGTCCCTTGATGAAGTCAGCCTTTTCGCGTGTGCCTTGGGTCGCCTCAATGAAGATGACGTTGGCGCGGGGAAACTGGCGTGTGAAGTGGTCATAGACCTCGGAGTACAGATAGGACTGGGGCGTATTGACCTGATAGACTTGAGGATTGCTAAAGACGGTGTTGTCCTTCGAGGTGAAAGGGATGACCAGCCGGATGTCCTCGCGCCGTGCAAAGTCGGCCAAAGGTTTGATATGCCGTTGATAAAGGGGGCCGAAGATGATGTCCATCTGTTTCATTTCAGGCTTGGCCAAAAGGGCGTCCAGCGAAGCCGTTTCGGGGCCAGAATTATAGGTGTACAGGTCCACGGACGTGCCCGTGCGCTTCAGGCTGTCCACGGCCATCAGGAAACCTTCGTAATACTCCACCATGCGGGCGGATTCGCTTCGCGCCACATTGTAGAAAGGCAGGACGATGGCGGCCCGGATGGTCTTGATGGCCTGGGGCTTCTCGCGGCTGGCTTGGAAAAGTTCGGTGTCGGTGGGAATGCGCTCCGGCTCCTTCTGTTCCGCTTCCTGTGCCTTGGGGTAGGGGATGCAAAGGAGGGTGCCCCGTTTCAGTTTTTCCTTGTCTTTGATTTCGGGATTGGCCTGCACCAGTTCCTCTTCCGTGATGCCATATTTCCGGCTGATGCTGAATACGGTCTCGCGGCGCTTCACCTTGTGCATTTCTTTGCACCGGGACTCCACGGGACCGGGGATGGAATCTGCTTGTACTTGTGACTGAGTCGTTTGTGCCGTGTCGGACGTCTGGGCACGGGGTATGCGGATGACTTGTCCGGAGCGGAAGTTGGCCGCACTCAGTCCCGGATTGGCCTCACAGATGGCTTGGGCTGTGGTGTGGTATTGGCGAGTCAGCCCGTAGAGGGTTTCGTCCGGGGCGATGGTGTGAAAGGTGGGCCCCTGACTATTGTCCGAACTCAGTGGGATGCGCAAGGCCTGTCCGGCGTAGATTTTCTCATCGCTTCCGGGATTCAGGCGCAGAATGTCTCCTTGGCTGATGCCATACATACTGGCTATGGAGTAGAGGCTCTGCCCCTTCTCGATGGTGTGTATGAAGTAGGTCCGGTTCTCCTGGGCCCAGGCCGTGAGGCTCATCGCTCCCGCCAGGAGCAGGGTGCAGACTAAATGCTTCATTTGTTTCATTGCATGTCGTTTTATTAAATGATAATTTATCGGGGTGTTTTTAGGCGCGGATTACGCGGATTTCACGGATAAATTTTATTATAAAACGCAGGATTTCATTGATTGTACAAAGAATAAATCCGTGAAATCCGCGTAATCCGCGCCTAAATCTAAATTCCCATTTTCATTATCCACAAAAATTAGTTGCAAAGATAATCATATTATGCCATACGCGCCAAATGATAGCGTTAAGAAATAATATCGCGCATTTTCTTCGGAAAAAAACGGCCTGCAGGACGCATATTCGGAGGGAAAACTTTATTTTTGCACGTTCTATGGACAAGAAAACTATGCAAGACCCGAAAGAATACATCGAAGTATATGGTGCCCGCGTGCACAACCTCAAGAATATAGACGTACGCATTCCCCGCGACAGCCTCACGGTCATCACCGGGTTGAGCGGCAGCGGCAAATCCTCATTGGCCTTCGACACCCTTTTTGCCGAGGGGCAGCGCAGGTACATCGAGACTTTCTCTGCCTATGCCCGCAATTTCCTGGGCAACCTGGAGCGTCCGGACGTGGACAAGATTACGGGCCTGAGCCCCGTCATCTCCATTGAGCAGAAGACCACGAACAAGAATCCCCGCTCCACCGTGGGCACCACCACCGAGATTTACGACTTCCTCCGCCTGCTTTATGCCCGGGCGGGAGAGGCTTATTCCTACCTGTCCGGCGAGAAGATGGTGAAGTACACCGAAGAGCAGATATTGGAGCTGATCCTGCGGGACTACAAGGGCAAGCGCACTTATATCCTCGCCCCCTTGGTGCGCAACCGCAAGGGCCATTACAAGGAACTCTTCGAGCAGGTGCGCAAGAAAGGCTATCTCTATGTCCGTGTGGACGGGGAGGTGCGCGAGGCCCTGCCCGGCATGAAACTGGATCGCTACAAGAATCATAGTGTGGAGGTGGTCATCGACAAGCTTGTTCCCCAAGACAAGGATGACACCCGTCTGAAAAACTCCGTGGCCACGGCCATGAAGCAAGGCGATGGCCTTCTGATGATTCTGGACACGGACACGGGCGATGTGCGCCACTATAGCAAGCGCCTGATGTGTCCCGTCACCGGCCTTTCCTATCGCGAGCCTGCCCCGCACAATTTCTCGTTCAACTCCCCGCAGGGAGCCTGCCCCCGGTGCAAGGGCTTGGGCGTGATCAATCGGATAGACCTCGACAAAGTCATCCCCGACCGTTCCCTGTCCATTGCCGAGGGAGCCTTCATCCCCTTGGGCAAGTACAAGAACAGCATGATATTCTGGCAGATTGCTTCCCTGCTGGAGAAGTATGAGGCCACGCTCAAGACCCCTGTACGCGACTTGCCGGACGAGGTGCTGGAAGAGATTCTTTACGGCTCGGACGATCGGTTGCGCATCAAGGCGTCGCTGGTGGGAACCTCGTCCGATTACTACGCCCGCTATGAAGGTTTGGTGAAGTACATCCAGGACCTGAAGGAAGCGGACGCCACGGCCACCGCCCGCAAGTGGGCCGAGCAGTTCGCCAAGACCGATGTCTGTCCGGAGTGCCACGGCGCCCGACTCAACCGCGAGGCTCTCTCCTTCCGCATCCACGACAAAAACATCCACCAGCTGGCCACGATGGACATCAGCGAGCTGTACGACTGGCTGATGCACGTGGACGAACATCTCTCCTCCAAGCAACGCCAGATTGCGGTGGAAATTCTCAAAGAGATACGCACCCGGCTCAAATTCCTGTTGGACGTGGGCTTGGACTACCTCTCCCTGGATCGTGCATCAATGACCCTCTCCGGAGGCGAGAGCCAGCGCATCCGCCTGGCCACCCAGATAGGCTCCCAGTTGGTCAATGTGTTGTATATCTTGGACGAACCCAGCATCGGATTGCACCAGCGGGACAATGAACGGCTCATCCATTCGCTTCAGGAGCTGCGCGACATCGGCAATTCGGTCATTGTCGTGGAGCACGACAAGGACATGATGCTGTCCGCGGACTACGTGGTGGACATGGGCCCCAAGGCCGGACGCCTGGGGGGCGAGGTGGTCTTTGCAGGCATGCCCCAGGAGATGATGCGTACGCACACCCTGACCTCGCAATACCTCAACGGGGAACAATCCATTACATTGCCGTCCACTCGCAGGCGCGGAAACGGCCACAATCTTTCGCTGAAGGGAGCACGGGGCAACAACCTGAAAAGCGTGGACGTGGACTTTCCTCTGGGCACCCTCATTTGTGTCACGGGCGTATCGGGAAGCGGCAAGTCCACCCTCATCAACGAAACGCTGCAACCCATCCTATCGCAACGCTTCTACCGCTCCCTGCAAGACCCCTTGCCCTACGACAGCATCGAGGGCTTGGAGTATATAGACAAGGTGGTCAATGTCGACCAATCCCCGCTGGGGCGCACGCCGAGGTCGAACCCTGCCACCTACACGGGCGTGTTCTCCGACATCCGCAACCTCTTCGTCGGCCTGCCCGAGGCCAAGATGCGTGGCTACAAGCCGGGACGCTTCTCGTTCAACGTCAGCGGGGGACGGTGCGAGGCCTGCCAAGGCAACGGCTACAAGACCATCGAGATGAACTTCCTGCCCGATGTGTACGTCCCTTGCGAGGTGTGCCACGGCAAGCGATACAACCGCGAGACGCTGGAGGTGCGCTACAAGGGCAAGTCCATTGCCGACGTGCTCGACCTGACCATCAACCTGGCCGTGGAGTTCTTCGAGAATGTGCCTTCCATATTGAATAAGATAAAGGTGCTGCAAGACGTGGGTTTGGGCTACATCAAGCTGGGGCAGTCCTGCACCACCCTGTCGGGAGGCGAGAGCCAGCGCGTCAAGCTGGCCACCGAATTGGCCAAGCGCGACACGGGCAAGACTCTCTACATCCTGGACGAGCCTACCACGGGACTGCACTTCGAGGACATCCGCGTCCTGCTGAACGTCTTGAACCGCTTGGTGGACAAGGGAAACACGGTCATCGTCATCGAGCACAACCTGGACGTCATCAAGATGGCGGACTATATCATAGACATGGGCCCTGAAGGCGGAAGGGGCGGGGGAGAGCTCCTCTCCTGCGGCACGCCCGAAGAGGTGGCAATGAGCGACAAAGGATATACGCCCCGCTTCCTCCGGGAAGAGTTGGGACTGTGAAGTGAGAATTTAGTTTAGGCGCGGATTACGCGGATTTCACGGATAAATTATTCGTGAAACCATTGGCATTCATAGTTCTATGATAAAGCTTAATCCGTGAAATCCGCGTAATCCGCGCCTAAAAAAACCGATAAATTATCAATTATATGAAAACCAAGATAAACAAGACCAACGCCGCCCGCCTGCTGGACAAAGCCAAGGTGGCCTACGAACTCATCCCCTACGAGGTGGACGAGAACGACCTCAGCGCGCCCCACGTGGCCGCACAGTTGGGCGAAGACATCAATTGCGTGTTCAAGACGCTCGTGCTGCACGGCGACAAGACGGGGCACTTCGTCTGCGTCATCCCCGGCGAGCATGAAGTAGACCTGAAGCTGGCCGCCAAGGTGAGCGGCAACAAGAAGTGCGACCTCATCCCCGTCAAGGAGTTGCTGCCCCTCACCGGCTACATCCGGGGCGGCTGTTCGCCCGTCGGCATGAAGAAGCTGTTTCCAACTTATATCCACCGCACGTGCCTCGACTTCCCCTACATCTACGTCAGTGCCGGGATGCGCGGTTTGCAACTGAAAATCGCCCCGCAAGACCTAATTCGGGAGGTAAAGGCAGAAGTTTGCGAGTTATTTGTTGGATAGTCGGACAAAATGGTTACATTTGCACCACAATTAAAAACAAACTCATATTACTAACTTTTAAAACCTGATTTATTCGTTATGTT
>CALNEX010000041.1 GCA_939791845.1 uncultured Mediterranea sp.
GCACAGGCAGAGAAAGCATAAAGGCGTATGGAAGGTTTGTTGCATTTGGAAATCTATTCGCCTGAAAAGGAAATCTTCAGCGGAGAAGTGGAGCACGTCACCCTGCCGGGAACGATGGGGTCGTTCACCATCTTGCCGCAACATGCCCCCATCATTTCGTCCTTGCAGGCAGGCACCCTGTCGTATGTGACGAAGGACGGTGAGCATTCGGAGGAGGTTCATGGAGGCTTTGTCGAGATGAACGGCAACCGGGTCTCCGTCTGTGTAAGCTGAAACGTTTCGTGCAAGGATGAATGTGGAGATACGGAAATACCTGGTGGGGACGGCGTTGCTGACGCTGCTGACGGGAGGCATCGGAATGTGGGTTTTCCATGCCGTGCGGCCTTCCTTGTTCCTGTCCGACTATATTTGGATGCCTGTCTATTTCTTCATCGTGGGCGCTCTGCTGATGGCGGGCGTGACCGCAGGCGGCAGGACAGGAAACATGAAGCGGCTGCTGCAAGCCTACCTGCTGGCACGCATGGTGAAGTTGTTCGTTTCCGTGATTGCGGTCGTCGTCTTCTGTCTGGCTGTCCAAACGGAAGTGACGGTAGTGGTGGCTGCATTTGTCATTAACTATTTTGTCTATCTGATGTATGATTCGTGGTTTTTCTCCCGCATGGGAAAAAGCCGGAAAACAGTAAATAAAGAAATATGAAACGATTACGGACATTATTGATAGGAACATTGCTGGCCGTGGCCGGTGTGCTGCAAGGCGTGCCCGCCAATGCCGGTACAGGTTCCGCTCCGGCGCCAGAGGCCACGGAAGAGTCCAATCCGGTGGATGTGAAGGGGATTGTCTTCGGACACATCGGTGACGGCTATGAGTGGCACATCACGGACATCGGAGACACGCACGTCACCATACACCTGCCCATCATCGTGTACAGCAGCACGACGGGATGGCACGCCTTCCTGTCCTCGCGGCTGGAGGAAAACGGCGGGACGTATGAGGGCTTCTCCATCGCCCCGGCGGGCAGCCCCTACGAAGGCAAGCTGGTGGAGCATGATGCGGCCGGCAATGAGGTGCGTCCTTTTGACATCTCCATCACCAAGGTGACGCTGTCCTTGTTCATCAACAGCCTGCTGCTGGTGCTCATCGTGCTGGGCGTGGCCCGTTGGTACCGGAAGCATCCGAAGGAGAGTGCCGCTCCCGGCGGTTTCGTGGGATTCATGGAAATGTTCATCATGATGGTGAACGATGATGTGATCAAAGGTTGCGTGGGACCCAACTACCGCAAGTTCGCCCCCTACCTGCTGACTGCATTCTTCTTCATCTTCATCAACAACCTGATGGGCTTGATCCCCATCTTCCCCGGCGGAGCCAGTGTGACTGGCAACATCGCGGTGACGTTTGTCTTGGCATTGTGCACGTTCTTGGCCGTCAACCTCTTCGGCACCAAGCATTATTGGAAGGACATCTTCTGGCCCGATGTGCCTTGGTGGCTGAAAGTGCCCGTGCCCATGATGCCTTTCATTGAGCTGTTCGGCATATTCACCAAGCCGTTTGCCTTGATGATCCGTCTCTTTGCCAACATGCTGGCAGGACACATGGCCATGTTGATCCTGACGTGCCTGGTGTTCATCTCGGCCAGCATGGGACCGGCCCTGAACGGTTCGTTGACGGTGGCCTCGGTGCTGTTCAACATCTTTATGAACGCATTGGAGTTGCTGGTGGCCTTCATCCAGGCCTACGTGTTCACGATGCTGTCTGCCGTGTTCATCGGCCTGGCACAGGAGCACAAGGTGGAGAAGGCGGAGTGAACCCCCGTATGAACCAAGTGAGAAACAATTAGTAAATCATTAAATAACCATTTAAAAAATTAGAAAGTTATGTTACTGTCTGTATTATTGCAAGCTGCTGCTGCAGGTGTAGGTATTACGAAAATGGGTGCGGCAATTGGTGCCGGTTTGGCTGCTATCGGTGCAGGTATCGGCATTGGTAAAATCGGCGGATCGGCCATGGAAGCCATTGCCCGTCAGCCTGAAGCTTCGGGCGACATCCGTAACAACATGATTATTGCTGCTGCCTTGATTGAAGGTGTTGCCTTGCTGGCAGTCGTAGTATGTCTGTTGACCTTCCTGATGTAGTATTTTATAAATTTGCGACTTGTGATCCAGCAGTGTTTCGGCACTGCTGGATGGGCAGGTTGCTTTAATCGAGTTTTCAAGTATGTCATTGTTATTACCCGAGAGTGGTTTGCTCTTTTGGATGCTCCTGTCGTTCTTGGTGGTGTTTGTAGTACTTGCCAAATACGGATTTCCGGTCATCGTCAAGATGGTGGAAGAACGCAAGGCCTACATTGACCACTCGATGGAAGTGGCGCGCGAGGCCAACGAGAAGTTCTCCAAGATAAAGGAGGAGACGGAAGCCTTGATAGCCACGGCCAACAAGGAACAAGGGCGTATTGTGAGGGAAGCCATGCAAGAGCGCGAGAAGATCATAGCCGATGCGCGCAAGCAGGCAGAGACAGTTGCCCAGAAAGAACTGGAAGAAGTGCGGAAACAAATACAGCAGGAGAAGGAAGAAGCCATCCGTGACATCCGTCGTCAGGTGGCCGTGCTGTCCGTGGACATCGCCGAGAAAGTGATTCGCAAGAACCTGGACGAAGAGCGTGAGCAGATGGACATGATAGACCGGATGCTGGACGAGGTTCTCCCTGCAAGCAAGAATAATTAAAGGACCGAAGGCTTGATGACCAATCGTTGAGTCGTAATCGTTTGGAGAAAATGGATATAGGAATTATTTCGATGCGATACGCAAAGGCGTTGATGGGATTTGCGAAAGAGAAAGGCACGGAAGACATCTTGTACAAGCAGTGCAAGGGCCTTTCGGAAACTTTCAGCAAATGCCCCGGTTTCCGTGCCGCCTTGGAGAATCCGGTGCTGCCCGCCAAGGAGAAGTTTGCGTTGGTGTGTGCGGCTGCCGTGGGCGACGGGAAGGTGGACAAGACCTTTGCCGACTTTGTCAAGTTGGTGCTGAAGAACCGACGCGAGAAAATCTTGCAATACATGTGCCTTTCATTCATGGATTTGTACCGTCAGAGCAAACATATTGGCGTGGCCAGGCTGATAACGGCCGTGCCCGTGAGCCAGAAGGTGGCCGATCGCATCCGAAATAGCGCCTCTTCCATGTTGCACGCCCGGATGGAGCTGCAGACGGAAGTGAATCCGGCGTTGGAAGGCGGTTTCATTTTTGACATAAATGACTATAGGTTGGATGCCAGTATTGCCACCCAGTTGAAGAGAGTGAAACAACAGTTTATTGACAAGAACAGAAGAATCGTATAACAAATTACCAAGAATATGCTATCTGAAAATATAAAAGTAAGCGAAGTTTCTGATGTCCTCCGCAAACAATTGGAAGGCATAGATACCCAGGTCTCTTTGGACGAGATAGGCACCGTGCTCCAGGTGAGCGACGGCGTGGCGCGTATCTATGGTTTGCGCAATGCCGAGGCCAGTGAGTTGGTGGAATTCGAGAACGGCATCATGGGCATCGTCATGAACCTTGAGGAAGACAACGTGGGTGCCGTCTTGCTGGGACCGACGGACAAAATCAAGGAAGGATTCACAGTGAAGCGCACCAAGCGCATCGCCTCCATCATGGTGGGCGAGAGCATGCTGGGACGTGTCATCGACCCGCTGGGTGTGCCCCTTGACGGCAAGGGACTCATTGGCGGCGAGTTGTGCGAGATGCCGTTGGACCGCAAGGCGCCGGGTGTCATCTACCGCCAGCCGGTGAACCAGCCCCTTCAGACGGGACTGAAGGCCGTGGACGCCATGATTCCCATCGGCCGCGGACAGCGTGAATTGATCATCGGCGACCGCCAGACGGGCAAGACCGCCATCGCCATCGACACCATCATCAACCAGCGCAGCAATTACGAGGCAGGCGACCCGGTGTATTGCATCTACGTGGCCATCGGCCAGAAAGGCTCCACCGTGGCCAGCATCGTGAACACCCTGCGCCAGCACGGGGCCATGGACTACACCATCGTGGTGTCCGCCACGGCTGCCGACCCTGCCGCCCTGCAGTATTATGCCCCGTTTGCGGGTGCTGCCATCGGCGAGTACTTCCGCGACACCGGCCGCCACGCCTTGGTGGTCTATGACGACTTGTCCAAGCAGGCCGTGGCCTACCGTGAAGTATCCCTGATACTGCGCCGTCCCTCCGGACGTGAGGCCTATCCGGGCGACATCTTCTACCTGCACTCCCGTCTGCTGGAGCGTGCCGCGAAGATCATCAACCAGCAGGAAGTGGCCTGCCAGATGAACGACCTGCCGGACAGCCTGAAGGGCAAGGTGAAAGGCGGCGGTTCGCTGACCGCGCTGCCCATCATCGAGACGCAGGCCGGCGACGTGTCCGCCTACATCCCGACGAACGTGATTTCCATCACCGACGGACAGATCTACCTGGTGACGGACCTCTTCAACCAAGGCAACCGCCCGGCCATCGACGTGGGTATCTCCGTGAGCCGTGTGGGTGGCAACGCCCAGGTGAAGGCCATGAAGAAGGTGGCCGGCACGCTGAAGATCGACCAGTCCCAGTATCGCGAGCTGGAAGCCTTCACGAAGTTCAGCGGCGACATGGACGCCGTGACCGCCCTGACCATCGACAAGGGCCAAAAGAACACCCGCCTGCTGGTGCAGCCGCAGTACAGCCCGATGCCCGTGGAGAAGCAGATTGCCATCCTCTATTGCGGCACGCACGGCCTGCTGCATGACATCCCCCTGGACAAGGTGAGCGACTTCGAGCGCAGCTTCCTGGACTACTTGGAGGCCAACCAGAAGGAGGAGGTGCTGGACGTGCTGAAGAAGGGCGTCATCAACGACGAGGTCTGCCAGAAGATTGAGAAGGCGGCCGCCATGATAGCAAAACAATTCATGTAATAAAGGGAGTAAGACATGGCTTCACTGAAAGAGGTTAAAAATAGAATCAGTTCCGTCAAGAGCACGCGTCAGATCACGTCGGCCATGAAGATGGTGGCCTCGGCGAAGCTGCACAAGGCGCAGGGCCGGATTACGAGCATGTTGCCTTACCAGCGGAAGCTGAACGAGATTCTGACGAACTTCCTGCGGACGGAGACTTCGTTCGAGTCGGTCTATACGGCGAAGCGGGAGGTGACGCGCGTGGCCATTGTGGTCTGCTCGTCCAACAGTTCGCTGTGCGGCGCCTACAACTCGAATGTGGCACGCTTGCTCGAGAAGACCTTGGCGGGCTACAGCCACCTGGGCAAGGAGAACATCCTGGTCTATCCCGTGGGCAAGAAGATTGAGGAGGCTGTCAAGAAGCTGGGCTGTGTCAAGCAAGGTTCCTATCAGAAGTTGGTGGACGTGCCCGCCTATGCGGACGCCTACCGGTTGGCGGAGGAGTTGATGGCCAGCTTTGCGGAGAACAAGGTGGACCGGGTGGAATTGATCTACCATCATTTCAAGTCCATGGGTTCGCAGATATTGACGCGCGAGGATTACCTGCCGATTGACCTCTCCAAGATGACCGAGGCCACCGGGGACGGAAAGAAGGAGGCCTCCCGCGGATTCAACAACGACTATATCGTGGAACCTTCTGTCGGGAAGGTGCTGGCCGAGCTGTTGCCCATGGTGCTGTGCCAGAAGATATACACGATGCTGCTGGACTCCGTGACGTCCGAACATGCCGCCCGTATGCTGGCCATGCAGGCGGCCACGGACAATGCCGACGACTTGATCCAGGAACTGACGATACAGTACAACAAGACCCGCCAGCAGAGCATCACCAATGAACTGCTGGACATCATCGGCGGCAGCATGAAATAAAATGGCTTGCCGGCCGGTCTGGGCGCGGATTACGCGGATTGCACGGAATATATGGTGCAAGCCGCGTGATTCGCGTTTTTTTTGTAAAAATGGCGGGATTGGACTCCTGCCATGGATACTATTTGAGATGAAGAGGGGCTTGCAATTCCACGTTGCGAAGATGAAAAAGCAACTACTTGGTTGATACATATTGTTGATTCTTGCTTGTCGGATTATCCGGTTCAGTCATGACTAACAATCCTTCTGCAATCATGGGGTCAATGTATACCTTTTTGAAACTCACCCTGTCCTTCAACCCTAATAAATCCATTATTTCGCCCAATGTTCTTGCTCTATTGCAAAACTCCGCGATTTGCCCTTTCCTGGTTTCTATCTTGTCAGGTTTCCTTTGTGGATTTTCTTGATGGGTTTTGCTCTTACTTGATGGGTTTTGCTCTTTCTTGATGGGTTTTCTTGATGGGTTTTCTTGATGGGCTTTGCCTATGGGCAGGGTTAACACGACATAATCGGGTTGCACTTCTTCCGACAATACCGGGGCGTCCCAGTCTAATTCTTTCCACCCGGCTAAAATCTTGTCTACGCCGCTTCCTGCTTTTTCCGCCTTGCCCAGCAACATGAACATTTTTTGCAAATTCGGGTTACGGCAAATGCTTCTGCCTCCTTTGAAGTATTGTTGCTTGGATACCAGCATCATGCCCGGATTGGAAAATGTCAGTTCGTTTTCAGTGCGCCGTATGACAATGTTGCCGGTTGCATTCAGGTCTTGATGGATAATGCAGTTTATCAGGGCTTCACGCACGGCATCGTGGGCGGCTGTTTCTTCCTGTCGGACATCACCTACCAATTTGAAGGGCTTGGGCAACACCTGGATGAGTTTGTTATAGGCACGTATGTAAAACTGGAACAGGTTGGCTTCCCAAGTGCCGTCCGGATAAATACGGTCTGTCCAACGTACCCGGATGTCATCTGTGTACAACCGTTCCTGATAATCTACGAAGTAATAAGGTTCACCGGCAGGGTTGGTTATCATGTCCGACTTTCCGAACATCAGAAGTCCTGCGCGGGTAATCCCGTGTTCACCTGTAGCCACATTGTTTTGGTAGGCCCCGATTTTTTCCATAAATTGTTGGTCGTCAGTGATTTTTCCCCAGGGATGGGCTGGATGCAGGCTGACGAACACTTGTCTGTATTGGTGCAACGAAGCCAAGTCTATGTCTTTTTCTATGGTGAATCCTTTGCGGATGATGGCATCCTGCGGGTGACTTTCGTGCTCTGCATCTGCAAACATCCTTCGTATTTCTGCGTCTGTACAGAGGTAATCTCCCTCATGGTTTCTGCGGTAAGTGTTTCCAAGAGGATTGGTGGTAAGGTGAACAGGGCGCATGCTGTAATCGGCACGCGGAATGTAACATGCAAGCAGGTAAGCTCCTTCTACTTCCACCACATTCACGTCCGATTCACGGGGCAGGCACACGCTCACTTTGCCACGGTTGTGTGCGCAGTCCCAAAAAATTTTCTGGTATTTGCAGGCGATGTCTTCAGTCAGGCCATCCAGCAGGAACTTATTGTCTTTTTCCTGTACTCCCAGGATGATTGTACCTCCGTTTGTATTGGCAAAAGCTGAATAGCTTTCCCAAAAGCTACCGGGGAAACCTCCGCGGGCCGACTTGAATTCCACTTCTGACGATTCGCCATTTTGGACTAATGTGTATAGCTTCTTTTTTATGTCCGACATATCAACTCTATATAAATGATGAACTTGGTATGTCCGATTTGTCAGTTGTCTGATAAGCTTCTTTTGACAAAGAACGGGCAACCGTTGACATTTGCAAATATAATGCTTTTTGATGAAAAACCTTCCAATGGGAAGTTATTATGTCATTTGTAAACGGATTTATCATTGTGATACCCGTTCCCCCCAAAAAAATCCCTATCCGCACACACGCACAGATAGGGACAAACAAAACAAACAAACGGTAGCTTCCTTGCAAGAAGGAAGACAGTCCGCCTCGCGGCGGAAAGGGAGGGTTTCCACGCCCCGGCAGGGCGCTCCCGTCCGGGGAGAGGGCGGAAATCCTCCAAGTGGTGTCGCGGGTTAGCCGAAGGAGCCTTCCTCGCCTTCCGCGGGTCCATTGCCGCCGGTGCCTTCCTCCTCGTCGTCGGGCACCTGGGTCTCATCGCTTTCCTTGCCCAGCCACTCCATGAAGGTGATGCCCTCGTCGGCTATGAGGGCGCGGGTGTAGCCGCCGCTCATGTTGCGGACGCGGTCGGGCGTGAACTGCACGCGCAGGCCGGTGATTTGGTCGCTGCTCACCTCCTCCTGGGTGGCCACGCCCTTGCCGGCCGAGGTGATGGTGTAGCGGAACCAGCCCAGTCCCTCGAAGTGCACGGCGCGGCTTTCCTTCATGAAGTCGGCCATGATGAGGGGCAGGGCGCGGAGCACGGCGTGGGTGTCGGCGGGCGACACGGTGGACTCACGGGCAATGCGGTTGGCCAGTTCCTGCGTCTCCACAGGCTTGCCCAAGGTGACGCTGCGGGGGTACCACAGCTTGTTGATGGCTTGTTGTACTCTTTTCCAAAAAATCATACAATTCTACTTTTTTGTGTCTTTTGCCCTTCTTCCTCAAACACTCTCGCAACATGCTGAATGACAATGCGTTGTCGTGTGTCCCCCACGAGGGTCCCGTGTGTCCCCGACGAGGGCCTCTTGTGTCCCCGACGAGGGCCTCGTTTGTCCCCCACGAGGAAACCGTGTGTCCCCGAGGGGAAAACGGCGGGTCGGCGGGCCGGGAGGCGTTTGAATGAATATTGACAAAAAGACGGGTTAAACATATAGGTTTTTATTCACTAATTGGTTTCTTTTACGGGACGTACGGGGCGTGCCATGGTCATATTACCTATAAATCCATACGTGTAAACAGTACATTTATCCGGTGCGTCTACATCCCTGCGTATAACCAAGGTATATGCCTGTGCATCATTATTCTTGACGGGAACACAAGTCATGAAGTAAACTCCATACATGGCCCATAATCCTCCTAATTGGGCGTCTTTATTCCCTTCGGTATAGGCAGGAAGACTCATGTCTAGGTCGGCTCTTTGTCCCGTACCGGTCAAGGTTATCTTTTCTCCTCCTTTATTGGATTGTGTCCAAACCTCATATTGATTATTATGTTCATCACCCACATTGGCGTTTCCATTCAATGTGCCTACATTGGGGATTTTATCTCCGGGACTAGTCGAACAACCGTTGACAAACACGGCGAATGTTTTGGGCACAGGGACTTTGAACCCTTTGGGAGATGGGTCATAAATCGTCTTTGTAGACGATACATCGTCTATACTTCCTCCGTTATTTTGGTTGTTCCATAGAGTCCACACGGGGGCTTCGTTCCAATTCGCGGTGCCATCACGGACGTAAAAGACATTCGGGTGCTGAATAGATTTACCGATGGTAACCCGTTCCTCCGCAATCTGATATCCATAATCACCGTCTCCCACTTGGTGAGGCCTGTAGTCCTCCGTTCCTATCCAATTCCAGTTTTTTAATGCCACCAGCGGGTCTTTGCGTCCCCATTGGTAATAGGTGGAGCCTACGTCCTTGTAGTCGAACACTGTACCTACTTGGGTAACCGTTAAATCTTCGGTGTTTCCGCTTCGTTCTTGTGTAAACTTGATTTTAAATTCCCGTTGGTTGTAATACACTTGCTTGTTGTCCACCCATCCCAGGTTCCATTTCATCAGCCCGTACGTGCTGTTGTCGTTGCCATAACCGTGTACCGTGTATGTATCGTCCAATACATCGTGCTCGGTCACCCAGATGTGCCAACTCCACATGATGACACCATTTTCATCCCGTGCCGCCAGTACCGCGTTGGCCTGTTGCAGGTATTTGGGGTCGATGGTGAAGATGAGATATTTCTTGTCATCGCTGAGCTTGATGTCCTTGAACATATAGAAACCATCGCTCCATACGAGGGTGGCGTCATAGGCGTCATTAATCCATTCCTGGGTAATCTTATTATTCTGGTAATCCCTAAAATCGTCGTTGACAGCAGATTCGTTATACCTTCCGTCCTTTAAGGCATTTCCATACACCAGCGGGAGTTTGTAGGTGCCGGCGGCATTCACTACATAACAATTTGCCGTGGTCATTGCGCCGTCGCTGCCGTTATCCGTTGCCAAATTATACGGAGCGTCTGCGGTGCCTTTGGGAGTGTTACCCTTTAATTTTTGTTCATCGTTGTCATAATCCGTATGCAGGGTGGCACCTTCTACTACGAAATCATACGATGAAGGTTGGTTGCCGCCCTGGCCTGTTGAAGTGAAAACAGGTGTATATCCGTCGGTGATATCTTCAGAGTTATTATTCAACATGTTGGTTTCTGTTCCTTTCTGATAGTCCGCGCTCCACGCCACCGCCTCCTTCACATCGGGATTTCCTTTCCGATACCGGTAGCTCGTCACGGTGTACTGTGCCTGCGTTTCACCAAGTGCGAGTGTAATTTCTGGTTCTCCTGATTCTCCTGATTTTGGTGTCACCTCAAACACATATTCCCAGTTGATGGACTCGGTGGAGATGGCGTAGGTATAAATTTGGCCCGGTTGCCATTCACCGGTCAGCGATCCGGTCAAAGTGGATGTCCCCTCGTTGGTCTCCACCACCACTTCCACCGTTACATCGTTCAACAATTGCGGGATCAGCATGAAGGTGGTTGCTTCATTCGTGATGGGTTGGGTGTTTTCTTCTCCGTCATTGTCCGTCAATTCTACATCATTGAACTCTTGACTGAAGTCTTTTTTCTCTTCTCCGTCCGATGTCCATTTGAAAGTTTTTGTTTTCGTGTCGTAGGTACACGAGCCTTCCCCATACAGATTCTTCAGGGTGATGCTCTTGACGGTGCAATTGGTCACGTCTTTTGCCACGAACTTCACTGCGGCAAGCGCGTGATTGAAATCCAGCTCTACCGGACTGCCTGTATCCTTGCTGCGCGTGGTGTGGGCAAACATAATGTCGGGCTGTTCGGCGGCTGCCTTGGGTACGGTATAATCGAATGTGATTTCCTTATCCCCACTATTTATTGTAGGGGTGCTATACTGGGCATAGGCATAAAAATCCAACTCTCCTTTGGCAGGCCAAAAAAAAGTTTCCTCGGATGACCATACGTTGCCAGATTTGCTTATCTCTTCGTTGTCCATGAACAGTTTGCCGTCATCGGTATAGGCGGTTACGTGGAAATTTTCGCATACCTCCTCGAAGTCAGTTTCGCTGTCCACCGGCACGCCTCGTGTCATTCCCTTTTCTTCTTGGGTGGAGGGTGCGGAATGGTTCTCCGTCACCCACGGGTGCAGATAGAGGGTGTCTTGTCCTCCCGGGGCAAGCAGCACGACCGGAGTGTCATCGGCATTCAAGGCACGTGTTTCCGGCGAGTCGTCGGTAGAAGAGGAGGTGATAACGCCAAACTTCACGGCGTTGCCATTCAACCCCCGATTGCCCGTAAGGTCGTCTTTCGAGCACGATGCCGCGGCAAGCCCTATTGCTGCCAGCAGCCCTATTTCCTGAAACAGATTTCGTGTATTCATAATTCCACTTCTTTTCATGAAAGTTTTGTTTGGTCAATTGGTAGCCGGGAAGGGAACATTCAACCCCGCCCGGCTGGTGTCATGCCTGAAAGGAGGCATTAGAGGTTATTCGCCTTCTTTCCCGGTTTCAATCATGACAACGTCAAATTCACCTCCATTTTGGAAATCATCTACAGTGACTGTGAAGCTGATGGGAACCAATACGGGATCACCTGGGTCTTCGGGATCCGGATCATCTGGGTCTGGCTTTTCCGGATCCGGGTCTTCTGGGTCAACGGGAGGAACGTAACCGCCACCTTCACCGAAGATGAAGGTATAAACATACTTCTTGCCTTGCTTCCAAGTGATGTCAGCTACCGGGATGGCTACTTCGCGGTATTCCTCTTTTTTAGGCCACAGGAGCACTTCATCGTTGCCCGATACGTTGTAGATTTTGCAGCTTACCAAGAAGTAGGCACCACGGTCTTCTGCACCGGATTGACCATTCTCGCCAGAAATGTCCCAGCCAGTGATGGGTTGCGGCATCAACAGCAACGCACCATTATCTTTGGTCAGGTCTACAACATTCTTATCAGGAGTGATGTCTGTTGTTGTTTTGATACCGGCTGCATAGAAACCTTTGTCGCTGCCTAACGTCCATTCACCCCAAGAATCATCCGTTTCTGTGTCTGAATTGCCCGGAGTAGTGGTCAGTTGCGTGGAAGTTGTAACAGTCGGGAAGGTGAAATCACCGCCGGTAGTCACTTTTGCTACGCGTACACCATCAATGTCTACAGACAGGTTGCTGTTTGTGGTCTTGGCCTTGAACACGATTTGTGACAAGGCGTGGCGGAAGTTCAGTTCTACTTTAGAACCATCCTCATGGTCTGCTTTTGATTGATTGGTTTCTAAGGCATAAAGCAGATCTACCTGTTTGGTCACATCTGTGTTTACTGTAAAATTAGTAATGGCCTGTGCTTCGCTTGTAATGCTCACCGTACCACCGCATTCTTTGGGAGACATTGCATAGAAATCTACCGTTCCGCTATTGGGCCAGAATACATCATTGCCATTGTTGTAAGTCCAACCACTTTCATGGGAACCGGTCACTTTTACATCGTTCATCAGAGTTTCATTTGCATCGGTGAACCCCCATACATTGAATTCGCTAATAGTGTTCGTCGTCGTTGCCTCTGCACGGGTCGACGCCTCTGTTGCCACTTGGAAGCTGATGCCACGTCCTTGGTTCACTTCCAACACGTCTTCATTGTTGCAGGCCACCAATGCGACAGCCGACAACGCTACTGCTAAATACTTACTTTTCATTGTTGTTTAAGAATTAAGTGAAACATATAATATAAATGGGTCTGTTTTTAGTAAATGATAATTTATCGGCGTCTTTTGGCGCGGATTACGCGGATTCCACGGATAATCTTTTCACTGTAAACGACTGATTCCATTGATTATACAAATAATAAATCCGCGTTCATCCGCGTAATCCGCGCCTAAACTAAATTCCTATTTATAGTATAAACCAACCATCAGCATTTACCTACATGGTGATATCCTCGTTCACCACAATCCAGTCGTCCACTGCCACGTCCATGTCGCCGCCCGTGATGGGTTCGGGCAGGGTCAGCCCGTCGACAACGATGTGTACCCGGCGTTTCTCCGGCGCTTCGTCCACCTGGTCCGTCACGTCGAAGGTGTAGTAATACTTCGAGCCGTCTTTCAGCCAGACGTAGAGCACCAGCTTGTGCGGGGCCTCCGCATCGCCCCCGGCCCGGGTCACGTCCGTGTCCGCGTCGTAGTGGCCGAAGGTGTGGAATTCTCCTTCGATGGTGGTCTCGTTGCCCGCCGATGCCTCGAAGGGCAGCGTCACATACTCACGCCTCACCTGTTCCACCGCGCAGAACACCGAGCCGGACATGCCCGACAGCGAGGCGCACATCTGCGTGATGCCCTCCATGTTCTCCACGTTGCGGATCTCGTAGGTGTAGTAGCAGATTTGCTCGTGGGGCATCAGCGTCAGGCGGTGTTCGTCGCGCTCGATGGTGGTGCGCTCGGTCTCGCCGTCGCGCACGAACCAGTAGCTCAGTCCCCGGTCGCGGATGTCGAGGTTCATGGCGTGGTCTCCCCACATCATCTCCGGCGTGATGACCACCCGTTCCTCTTCCGTCCCTTCGGCGCGGGGCGCATAGCTGGCCGTGTTGCCGTAGATGGGCTCGAAGAGGTTTCCCTCGCGGGTGTAGCATTCCTTCTGCCAGAAGTCGCCCGCGTTGCGGAACTGCACCACCTCGTAGTCATTGTTGTAATACAGTATCTGGTAGCGTCCCACGGGGATTTCCACCGTGCCGCCCTTCATGCCTGCCAGGTCGTAGCGCAGCGGTTCGCCCGTCTGCGTGCCTTCCTCGTCCACCGGGTAGAACCACAGGCACATGCCTTCCACCAGGTTGTCCTGTTCGGCATAGGGCGCATAGCTCCAGTCGAACTCCACCAGCAGCCGGGCGGTGTGCGGGTGCAGATAGCAGAGTTCCTTGTGCTCGCAGGCCGTGAAGGCCAGGGCCATTATCATCAAATAAGCCAATCGTTTCATCGTTTGCCTCCTTTCCCTTGGTTGATGTTGCCGTGTCCTAGGAGCCACACCAGCGAGACCTCCAGCTTGGTGGGGCCGAAGTAGTGGCGTTGCTTGGTGGCCTGCCACACGTAGCAGTCATCTATGGGCTTGTATTCGTAGTATTTCCCGCCCAGGTAGCCGATGCCGAGGGTGAAGTCGAGGTTCAGCCTCCGGCGTATGGGCAGCGAGTAGCCGTATTCCACGCCTCCGGCAAAGTTGGCGCGGTCGAAGAGCGTCCCGCCCGGCTCGCCGCCCATGTAGCCGCGGCCGCCGGTCTCGAAGTCATAGGTCAGCACCTGGCCGTAGATGCCGAGGTGATGCCCCTGCAAAGGCTTTTCTTGAGCCTTCTTGCCCAGCCACTTCCGCACGGCGATGTCTCCCCCGTAGGCACGCCAGTACCAGTGGATGCGGTCTTTCTTCCACCAGCCGTACATCCAGCCGGCGCTGAGGCTCCAGTTGTTCTTCAGGTGGAATTCCACCCCGATGTTCGGAATCAGTGCGGCATCGTACAGCAGGTTGGTCTTCACCGCCATGTAGAAAGGCTTGCGGGAAGGCAGGGGACGCTCCCTGTAGACGGTGTCCCGCCGGGTGATATGGATGGTGTCATACTGGATTTGGGCGTGTGGAGGTGCGGGGTGGGGGGCTTCCAGCTCGGCAAACTCGCAGGTGAGCCACACGGCGGAATAGCGCATCTCGGGGAAGAAATGCTGCTTCATGTAGCGGAAGGGTATGCCTCCGTGCAGGGCCATCAGCTTCTGCTTGCGGTATTCCGTCTTTTTCCCGTTCCGGTCATAGGACCATTCGGGGGTGTTGCGGAGGATGTCGAGCACTTCGGCCTGATAGGGGATTTGGGATTGTAGCACGCGCTGCTCCAGTTCCTCCCAGTTGTAGCAGTTGTCCTGCCACACATTAATCTGGCCGGGCAGGCGGACGCCGTGGCGGCGGACATAGTCCAGGAACCCGCGCGTGCGTTCTTCGTATAACTGTTGGTTCAGGGAGAGCGGTCCTTCCAGGGAGGCATACGACTTGATGCGGAAGTTGAACCGCTGGTAGCGTTCATCGGCAATGATGCTTTTCAGCCGGTCGAGGAAGCGCTCCATGGTGGCGCCATTCCCGTGGAAAGAAGGGTCCAGCTGCGCTTTCTCCACCCGGTAGTAGACCTTGACAGAGTCGGCCTGTACCTGGGCCGCTATATGGCCACCATATAGCAATAGGGCGAACAAGAGCATTTTCTTCATATATATCATCTCATTAGTGTCCACTAAAAAATCATAGGAGCTCTTTGAAATTATTGAAATTCAAT
>CALNEX010000042.1 GCA_939791845.1 uncultured Mediterranea sp.
TGGCCAGCGGCACGGTGAGCATGATGACCAGCGGGTCCTTGAAACTCTCGAACTGCGCGGCCAGGATGAGGTATATCAGCCCGATGGCCAAAATGAAGGCAAACATCAGGCTGGAGGCACTCTCGCTATAGTCCTTCGAGTCACCGGAGAGGGCCGTGCGGAAAGTGTCGTCCAATACTTCCTTGGCTATCTTGTCCATCTCCTCGATGCCTTGTCCGATGGTCTTGCCTTCGGCCAGGCCGGTGGAGACGGTGGCGGACACGAAGCGGTTGTAGCGGTAGAGTTTGGGGGGCGCCGTGCCGTAGGCAATCTCCACGAGGTTGTCCAGCTGCACCATTTCCCCGTTCTCGCTCCGGATGTACAGTCCCACGAGGTCCGAGGGCTTGTTGCGTTGCTGTCGGTTGATTTCGCCCAGTATCTCGTATTGCTTGCCGTTCATATAGAAATAGCCCATGCGTTGTCCGCTCAAGCCATATTGCAGGGTCTGGGCGATGTTGCGCGTACTGATGCCCATCGTTCCCGCCTTGTCGCGGTCTATCTGGATGCGGGCTTCGGGGTCGCTGAACTTCAGATCCACATCTGCCATTTGGAAGGTGGGATTCTCGTAGACGCGCTCCATGAACTTGGGCAGCACTTCCTGCAGCTTCTCGATGTTGGTGGCCTGCAGGACGTATTGCACCGGCATGCTGCTCCTGCGTCCGCCGAACGAGGATTGCTGCTGCACGAAGGCGCGTGCCTTGGTCTCCTTCTGCACGGCGCGGGAGAGGCGTTCGGCAGCCTCCATCTGGGTATAGTCGCGTTCGCGCAGGTCCTTCAGTGTGATGCGGATGTTGCCGCTTCCGCTGGATACACGGGCCGTCACAGCCTCGGCGTCGGGGATAATGGAGTCCACCACGTCGTTGATGCGCTCCGTATAGTCGCGGATGTATTCATAGCTGACGCCTTCGGCACCGCTGGTGTTGACGGTGATTTGGGAGCGGTCTTCCAGCGGAGCCATCTCGGCGGGGATATGCGTCCACAGGAAGAAGATGAGTCCGAAGGTCAGCAGGGTGACAATCAGGGCTATCCATCGTTTCCGCAGGAAGGCGGCCAGCGAGCGGCTGTACAATCGGTTCATTCCTTCGAAGAAAGGTTCCGTCACCCGGTAGAACCAGTTCTTTTTCTTCTCCTGCTTCAGGAGCTTGGTGGCCAGCATCGGGGTGAAGGTCAGGGCCGCAAAGGCCGAGATGAGGATGGAGCCGGAGATGACGAAACTGAATTCGCGGAAAAGGCGTCCCGTGGTGCCCTCCATGAAGACGATGGGGAAGAACACGGCCACCAGCGTGATGGTGGTGGAGATGACGGCGAAGAAGATTTCCTTGGCTCCCTCAATGCCCGCTTGTAAGGGTGGCATTCCCTGCTCGATGCGCACGTAGATGTTCTCCGTCATCACGATGGCGTCATCCACCACCAGTCCCACCGCCAGCACCACGGCCAGCATGGTGAGCACGTTGATGGAGAAGCCCGCCACGTACATCACGAAGAAGGCACCGATGAGCGACACCGGTATCACGATGCATGGCACCAGCGTCACGCGCCAGTCGCGCAGGAAGAGGAAGATGATAATGATGACCAGGATGAACGCCTCGTACACCGTGTGCTCCACCTCGCTGATGGAGGCGCGGATGAAGCGTGTGTTGTCGAAGCCGTAGGTGTAGCTGACGTCTTCCGGCAAGTCTTTCTTCATGCGTTCCATGCGGTCATACACCGCATCGGCAATCTCGATATGGTTGGCACCGGGCTGTGGGATGACCACCACGCCCACCATGGGCACGCCGTTCATCTTCATGTAACTCTTCAGGTCGGCGGCTTCCAGTTCTGCCCGGCCGATGTCGCTGAAGCGGATGATGCGCTTGCCGTCTGTCTTAAGGATGAGGTTGTTGAACTCTTCGGGCGTGTGCATCAAGCCCAGGGTGCGGATGGTCAGTTCGGTGGTGTTCCCCTCGATGCTGCCCGATGGAAGTTCCACGTTTTCCGCATCAATGGCGTTCTTTACGTCGATGGGCGTGATGCCGTAACCCGACATCTTGGTGGGATCCAGCCAAAGGCGCATGGAGTATTTTTTCTCGCCCCAGATGCTGACGCTGCTCACATTGGAGATGGTCTGCAGTTGCTCCTTCACGGTCAGGTCGGCTATCTCGCTCAGCTCCAGCAGGGAGCGTTTGTTGCTCTGCAGGGCCACCATCAGGATGGGCGTTGCATCGGCATCGGCTTTGGAAACCGTGGGCGGGTCGCAGTCACGGGGCAGGTAGCGCTGGGCACGTGATACCTTGTCGCGCACGTCGTTGGCGGCGGTCTCCAGGTCCACGGACAACTCGAACTCCACCGTGATGCGGCTCTGTCCCTGCTGGCTGACGCTGGTCAGCGAGCGGATGCCCGGGATGCCGTTGATGTTTTGCTCCAGGGGTTCGGTAATCTGGTTCTCGATGACGTCGGCGTTGGCTCCCGTGTACGAGCATTGTACGGAGATGATGGGGTTGTCCACCGACGGATATTCACGTACGCCCAGGTAGTTGTATCCGATGAAGCCGAAGAGCAGGATGATGATGGTCAGCACCGTGGAGAGCACGGGGCGGCGTATGCTTAATTCGGAAATGTTCATGGCGGTGCGGGCATTAATAGATGTGGTCAATGGTCACCGTCATGCCGGTGCGGAGTTGCTGGGTGCCCGAGATGATGACCGTGTCTCCCTCGTTCAATCCCGCCACGGCCTGCACCAAGGCTTCGGTGCGGATGCCTGTCACGATGTCCACGGGCTCAGCCTTGCCGTTCTTGTAGAGGAACACCTTGTCCTTGCCCATCTCCGGCACGATGGCTTCGGAGGGGATGGCCAGCGCATTCTCATGTTCCTGCTTGCGGAGGGTGATGGAGGCATAGCGTCCCGGCATGATGCCCGACGGGTTGGGATAGAGGGCACGGATGGTGAGCGTGCGTGTCTCCGGGTCGAGGCTGGATTCGCGGGCGTAGACCTGGGCTTCGTATTTGCTGAGCGAGCCGGTCAGGGTGAAATTGAGCGAGGTGCCCACCCGTACGTCCTTGGCATAGCTTTCGGGCACGGAGAACTCCAGTTTCAGGGGAACGGTCTTGGTCAGTTTGGCCACGATGGTCGAGGGCGATGCATACGTGCCCACGCTGACTTGCCGCAGACCGATGATGCCATCGAACGGTGCGCGCAGTTCCGTCTGTTCTATCTGTGCACGCACCAGTTCGATGTCGGCGTTCAGGGTGGCCAGTTCGGTCTTCACCTGTTCGTAGGCTTCCTTGCTGACGGCGTCACGTTTCAGCAGGGCGTCTTGGCGGAATACGCGGTCTTCGGCCAGTTTCAGCTGCGACACAAGTCGTTGCAGCTGGGCTTGCAGGGGACGGTCGTTCACCTTGGCCAGCAGCTGGCCTTTCGTCACGTGCGTGCCTTCCTCGAAGTTGATGTCGGTGATTTTGCCCGAAGTCTCGAACGAGAGGTCCACCTCCTCATCGGGCAGGAGGCTGCCGATGATGGGAATCTCGTCCACCAGCATCTGGGGGCGCACGATGGTGGCGTTTACGTTCAATATCTTCTTGACCGGGCTTTGCCGGGTCATGATTTTGTCGGCCTCGGCCAGTTCTTCATTGGGCTTGGGCATTTGTGTGTAGAGGCCCCATCCGGCGAGCCCGGTGCCGATGAGGATGATGAGTCCGGTTTTGAGTCTCTTGTTCATGTAGGTCTTGTGGCATTGTTTGTGTCTTGTCAGTAAGCCTCCCGGTATTTGCTCTCCTCCTTGTCGTCCAGCATGCTGAGGTAGGAGGCGTAGCGCGACTGGCTGATGCGTTGTTCCTCCACGGCGCGGAGCACGGCACAGCCGGGTTCGTGGCGATGGGTGCAGTTGCCATAGCGGCAGTCGGCCGAGGCTTCGAATATCTCCGGGAAGTAGTGCCCGATTTCCTCCACCTCCATGTCGAAGGTGCCGAAGCCCTTGATGCCCGGCGTGTCGATGATGTAGCCCCCGGCATCGTCCACGGGATACATTTCAGAGAAAGTCGTCGTGTGCATCCCCTTGTTGTGTGCCTGCGATATTTCTCCCGTCCGGGCGTCCGTGCCGGGCAGGAGGGCGTTGAGCAAAGTCGACTTTCCCACGCCCGAATTGCCCGAAAAGAGGGTGACGGCTCCGCGAAGCTTTGCTTTTACTTCCCCGAGGCCCTGGCCGTCCTTGGCCGAGACTTTGAGGCAGGGATAACCGATGGTGGTGTAGAGGTGGATGAGGTCGTCCAGATAGCGCATGTCGTCCTCGTCATACAGGTCTGCCTTGTTGAAAAGTATCAGGGTGGGGATGCGGTAGGCTTCAGCTGTGGCCAGGAAACGGTCGATGAAGGTTGTCGAGGTCTCCGGATAGTTGACCGTGGCCACCAGCATGCACTGGTCGAGGTTGGCCGCGATGATGTGCGATTGCTTCGATAGGTTGGAGGCGCGGCGGATGATGTAATTCTTGCGGTCCTCAATCTCGGTGATGAAGGCCGTGCCTTCGCGGTTCTCGATGATGTGCACGCGGTCGCCCACAGCCACGGGGTTGGTGCTGCGGATGCCCTTCAGGCGGAAGTTGCCTTTCACCTTGCACTCCACGTCACGTCCCTCGTCCGTGCGCACGAGGTACCAGCTGCCGGTATTCTTGATTACGAGGCCTGTCATAATGCTTTTTTAATGAAGAATGATGAATGAAGAATGAAGAATCTTCGTTGGAAGCGGCAAATTCTTCATTCTTCATTTCCAGTTCTTCATTATACCGTCATTATCTCCTTGTCCTTCGCCGCCAGCATGTCATCAATCTGCTTGATGTACTTGTCGTGCGTCTTCTGGAGTTTCTCTTCGCCGCCCTTCTGTGCGTCTTCGGGCAAGCCTTCCTTCACGGCCTTCTTCAGTGCGTCGATGGCGTCGCGGCGGGCGTTGCGCACGCTCACCTTGGCGGTTTCGCCTTCGCCCTTGCACTGCTTGGCCAGCTGCTTGCGGCGTTCTTCGGTGAGGGGCGGGATGCCGATGCGGATGATTTCGCCGTTGTTCTCCGGCATGATGCCCAGCGAGGAGTCGATGATGGCCTTCTCGATGATGCGGAACATGCTCTTGTCCCAAGGCTTGATGGCGATGCTCCTTGCATCGGGCGTGGTGACGGCGGCCACATTATTAATGGGCACCATCGAGCCGTAGGAATCCACGCGGATGCCGTCCAGCAGGCGCACGTCGGCCTTGCCGGCGCGGATGTGTGCCAATGTCTCTTCCAGGTACATGACGGCCATGTCCATTTTCTCTTGGGCTTCGCCCAGGATGTCTTTTACGTCTTTCATATCAGGGTTATGTTGTTTAGTTTACGTTGTTGAGGTGCAAATATAACGGAAATTCTTGATTCTTTGTGCTTCCTGCTGCATTTAATTGTGCACCACCGTCCCGATTTTCTCGCCGCTGATGACTTTCTTCAGGTTTCCCGGCGTGTCCATGTCGAAGACGATGATGGGCAGGTTGTTCTCCTTGCACATGCAGGTGGCGGTGAGGTCCATGACGCGCAGGTTGCGGCTGAGGACTTCGTCGTAGGTGATGTCGTCGAACTTCGTGGCCGTGGGGTCCTTCTCCGGGTCGGCGGTGTAGACGCCGTCCACGCGGGTGCCCTTCAGCATGACGTCCGCCTCGATCTCGATGCCGCGCAGCGAGGAGCCGGTGTCCGTGGTGAAGAAGGGGTTGCCCGTCCCGGCGGACATGATGACCACCTCGCCCGCCTCCAGGCACTCGATGGCGCGCCACTTGTTGTAGAACTCGCCGATGGGCTCCATGCGCACGGCGGTCAGCACGCGGGCCTTGACGCCCTGTGCGGTGAGTGCCGAGCTGAGGGCCAGGCTGTTGATGACCGTGGCCAGCATGCCCATCTGGTCGCCTTTGACGCGGTCGAAGCCCTTCATGGCGCCCTTCAGCCCGCGGAAGATGTTGCCTCCGCCGATGACGATGCCCACTTGCACGCCCATGTCGCGTATTTCCTTGATTTGTTCGGCGTATTGCACCAGCCGCTGGTCGTCGAAGATGCCCGGCTGGTCTCCCTTCAGGCTCTCGCCGCTGAGCTTGAGGAGGATGCGTTTGTAAGGTGTTGCCATATTCTGTCGATATATTAATTGGTTTCACGATTGACGATGCAAAGATAAGGTTTGCCCGTCAAATTTGCCTCATCCATGCTCGTAAAAAAAGACAGAAGTGCCTATATAATCTTCCGAATCCCCCAGAAAAGTTTTCCAATGCCGCTTATAAACTGTATATTTAGGCTGGATATGTATATTTCCAGGCTGGAAATGTACATTTTTAGGTTGGAAATATACATTTTTAGGCTGGAAATGGAGTTCTTAGGCTGTATTGACGGTTTTTTATCGGTGTTTCCAGTTTTTTTCTCCGCCTTTAGTCCTTTTTTTATCGGTACTCAGGCGGTAGGTTTGCAGGCTTTCCGCCTCAAAATCCCGCAGGTGTTTGGCCGATTCAAATAAATTGCGTTACTTCGCTTCCGATTTAACGAAATGGTTGTATGGGATTTTTGTCTCTTTTGAAGATTTGCCTTGCGGTATGCGTGTGGATGTGGACGCTGTGGCCGGCATCTGCCCGTGCGGAGGAGCAGCCTGCCTTGCCGTCTGATTACGAAGGCTTGCGCGAGGCCGGCATCCGTTCCCTCAACCAAGGTGACCTTTCCCTGGCCCGGCAATGCGGAGAACGTCTCCTGCAACTGGAAGGGCCGAAGGGGGAGCGGTATCCGGCTGCCTTGTATGGCCACTTGTTGCTGGGGTTGGCAAACACGGAGTCCGGGTCTGATTCCGCCTGCTATGTCCATCTGGAGACGGCGCGTGCAGGGGCCGAGCGTCATCGGGATTATGAAGCCTTGATGATGGTCCTGAATGGTTTCGGCAACTATTCGATGTTCGACAATAACGATGTCTATACGGCCCTTTCTTATTATTTCCAGGCCTTGGAGGAAGGGAAGCGGGTGGACAACCGCCGCCTGTATGCCATGGTCCTTTCCAACATTTCCGGTGCTTACTTCATGCGTGGCGACTTCTCCGGTCTTCGTTATGCCGACGAGGCGATACGCATTGCCCGTGAAGAGGAAGAACCGGTGCCCTTGTTCTATGCCACGATGAACAGGGCGCTCTATTGCCTGGCTGCCGACAGCCTGCTTCCTCAGGCGGGCGTGGCCATTGACGCGCTGGGGCAGATGCACGAAGCCTATGGGTTCGGCACCGAGTCAGACCTCTGTCTGCTTCGGGCACAGCTTCATGCCAGGCGGGGCGAGACGGACGGGGCTTATCGGTATTTTGCCCAAGCCATGGAGAATTTTCCCTCCGCGTCGGCGTCTACCATCACGATGGTCTATATAGAATACGCCAAACTTCTCCGCACCGACCATCGGGCAGCCTCCGCCATCCGGGTGTTGGAGCATGGGTTGGAGCATATTGACAGCAGCGGCGTGCCCATCCACAAAGCTCGTCTGCTGAAGGAGCTGGCCTTGAGTTACAGCGAAGCCGGACAAACGGGCAAGGCGCTGGAGTGTACCCTTGAATATATGGAATATCAGGACCGCCTGTTCGACGAAGTGCGCGAGCGTGCCACCCAGGAGGCGCGCATCAAGCACGACATTTATGCCCGCGAACAGCAAATCAGCGAGCAGCAGGTGGAAATCCTGGGCAACCGCTACAAGATAGCCGTGCTGACAGGGCTCATGCTGGTGCTGGCCGTGGCCGTGGTGCTCATCTATGTGTTCTATCGGAAAAAGAATCGCTTGTATCATGCCATTGTGTCCCAAAATCGGGAATACATGCAGCGCGAGCAGTTGTTGCTGGATCAGATAGGGCAACTGCGGAAAACCGCTTCGCCTTCGCCTGTTGCCACGGACAAGTTGCAAGACCTGATGACGCGCTTCACCACCTTGATGATGGAGGAAAAGGCGTTCACGGATTCCACCCTGACCGTTTCCTCCATGGCCGAACGCTTGGACACCAATCGTACGTATTTGTCCAAAGCCATCAATGAAAACACGGGGAAGACCTTCACGCAGTTGGTGAACGAATACCGCATCCGGCAGGCCATTTCGGAAATCTCCGACCTTTCCGCCGACAAGCCCTTGAAGCAGATTGCCGCCGAGGTGGGATTCAGCTCCCTCTCCACCTTCTATGCCACCTTCCAATCCATCACAGGCATGACTCCGGCCCGTTATCGTTCGCAGCTGAAGGGGTTGTGAGGCGTTTATCTTTTCCATATCCGACAAATTGACGAATCAAGAAAAGACAAGCAATTGATTTTGCGGGATTTTTCTTTTCCTTTGTGCGGAAAAAATAATCTCTTAAAAACAATTGCGTATGCACAGAATCTTTGTTTTTTGCCTAAGTCCGGCCCTCCTTTTAGTATGGTCGGCATTGGTTTTCCAAGCTTGTTCTTCCAAGGCGGATGCTCCTCTGCTGGAGGGCAAGTTGGACGTGACCGAACCCACCGAAGTGGCCATTGTCTATGACCACGAAGGCGACAATTATGTGGAAGAACTGACCACCGACTCCACCGGTGCGTTCACCTATAATCCCGAATTGGCAGGAGAGGAGGCCGACCTTATTGTCTATGTCGGGCAAGACCTTTATGGAGCTTATGTGCGGAAGGGCAGTACCGTCCGCATGGACATCCGGGGCACCGAAGCGACCTTCACCGGCGACCATGCCGACCGTTGCGTGTTCAACAATGTCCTTTACCACGCCTTCTCCCCATGGGCTTTCAAGCCTACCCCTGACCATCCTTTCGATTTGGCCGAGTGGACAGCCAAGCTCGAACAAGGGCGCACGGAGACGGGGAAAGCCATTGATGCCATCGGGGATGCCGAAGCACGCGCACGCTATCAGTGTCTGGCCGATGCCGTCTGCAAATACTATCTCTTGCAGACGCTGTCGCTGGATCAGATGATGAACCAGGCCGACCACGCCACGCAGGTGGACTCCTTGGTGGCCTCCATCGACCCCAATGCGGACGAGAGCCGACTGAGCGGGCTCATCAATTATTGGTACAACGACTCCGAACTGCACCGCACGGCGGGAAGCACGCCCGACCTGACTTCTTATTTCATCGGCCAAATCCATGCCATAGACTCCGTGCTGACCAATGAGGGGAACAAGAAAAGCCTGACGAACACCCTTTGCAACTTGTTCTTCATGTACCAGCCTTCGGACAGTGCCATCACAGTCTTTCGTCAGGGCATTGCTCCCCAGCTGGCCAAGGCGCCGCGCATCGTCCAGAACATCGAACAAATGCTGGCCGAACGCTCCAAGCAAATCAAAGACAGCGATGCCTTGCCGTCCGACCCCATCCTCATTGCCCGTGACGGTAGCCGCACCACCCTTTCAGAGGTCATCCGGGGCAAGGTGGCATACATAGACTTCTGGGCCACGTGGTGTGCCCCCTGTTGCCGAGAGATTCCTTATTTTGAGAAAGTGTGGCAGCAATACAAGGACAATGACCAAATCGTTTTTGTGAGTGTATCCCAAGACGACAATGCCAAGGCCTGGGAGAAGAAAATGGATGCTGACCATCCGCAATGGCCCAACTATATCTTCGACAAGATCACCGGCAGGCAATTCCTGGAGGCAATGGGCATCAATGCCATTCCCCGGTTCATCATCGTGGGACGCGATGGGCGCATCATTTCCGTGGATGCCGTCCGTCCGTCGGACAAGGAGGTGGTGGCCGCATTGGACGCCGCCCTTGCCCGTTGAGCTTGTCTCCTCAATTACCTAAATACGAACTCATACTTGATTACATCATGAAGAAAACATTCGCTTATTTCCTGTTCGGCTTTTCAGCCGTTGCAGGATGCCTTCCGCTTGCGGCTCAACAGAAGGACACCGGGATTCCGGTGCAGCAAGTGGTGCAGGATATCGAGAAAAAAACTTTGGTGGGCACCGTGCTCGATGAGAACGGGGAACCGTTGCCTGGCGCTTCCGTGCGCATTGAAGACACGGAAATGGGTGTCATCACGGACATGGATGGCAATTTCTCCATTCTGGTGGAGAAAAGCAATCCGGTACTGGTCATATCCTACATCGGCATGAAGACCAACCGGACTCCCCTGACGCCGGATGCCAAATACGTGCGCATCACGCTGCAGGCCGATGCCAATCTGATGGACGAAGTCATCGTGACGGGCTACCAGAACATCAAGCGCGAGAATGCGACGGGTGCTTTCCAAAGCCTGACGTCGAAAGACATGGACAAGCGATATACGGGCGACATCACCGCCAACCTGGAGGGCAAGATTCCCGGCCTGGTGACGGTGACGGACAATCCCAACATCACCGGCGAGGATGCCATCACCATCCGCGGCACGGGCACCTTCAATGCCCGCACCAGTCCGTTGATCGTGGTGGACGGACTGCCCATCGAGGGTGGCATCGAGAGCGTCAATCCCTATGACATTGACAACATCACCGTGCTGAAAGACGCGGCTGCGGCCGCCATTTACGGCGCCCGTGCCTCGAACGGCGTGATTGTCATCTCGACCAAGCGTGCCAAGGAAGACCGACTCTCCATTGATTTCAATGCCGACTTGGTCATCAGCGAGCGGCAGGACTACAGCAACTATAACTGGGCATCGGCCGCAGACATCATCGCGCTGGAGAAATATAACTTCAATGCCATGCTGCAGGCTGACCCCAATCTGATACAGGACCAGATAGAAGCGGCTGCCGGGGGACGGATTTTTACCCAGTCGCACGTCATGCGTCTGCTGCTTCAGAACTACCAAGGCTTGCTGAGCGATGCGGACCTGGACGCCACGTTGAGCCGCTGGAGCCGCAACGATTACCGCAGCGAATGGCGGGATGCCCACGACCGCACGCACATCAGCCACCAGTACAACCTGGGCATACGTGCCAAGGGGAAGCACCTCAGTTCAAGCATCGTCGTGAACTACATGGGCGACAACCGGGGTGCCCAGAGGGAAAATGAAAGTTCCTTGTCGTTCAGCTACAACGGGGACCTGAAGGTGAACCGCTGGTGGGACATGTCGTTTGGAGTCAATGTGCTTAACAATCGTGCGAAGTATCATGCCACCGGCTCTTACGATTACATCAATTCCTTCATGGCCTACGAAAGCATGTACAACGACGACGGCACGTTGGCCCGCATGGAGGCCGATGTCTATCCGGGAGAAGCGGCTTTCGGCGTGGCGGACTACGCGCTGAAGGATCCTACCTACAACTTCCAGGAGGAGATGGGATATAACTTCAACAAGTACCGTTATACCAATGTGCGTACCCATGTGAAGACTTTGTTCCGGCTTCCGGTGGAGGGATGGACGGCACAGGCACAGTTCCAATACGAAGACATCAACAGCCGTTCACAGACCCGCTATAACAAGGAATCGCATTTCATGCGCAGCCTTTACAACCTGTACACCACGGCCCAGACCATCACGGAGTGGGTGCTTGACCCCGACTTTGACTGGTTCGACCCGAACCTGGACTGGACCGACCCCCATTTGGGGATGAAAGAGGAAACCCGCCTGGAGGTGAACCACGCCATACCGGACGGTGACTTACTGCAAACGCAGAACACGTCCAGCCAGTTTTACACCTTCCGTGCGCAGACGCAATACAATCGTACGTTTGGTGTGCACGCCATCGATGTCTTGGCCGGTTTCGAGTATCGCCAGACCCATACGTCGATGGACAGCGATTTGAAATACGGCTACGACCATCAGACGCAGACCAACCAGAACCTGCTGACGGACTGGGCTTTCATCAACAATCCCTATACGGGCGTGCTTGGCAGCAACTATGGGGTGATGGGAGCGCCGCAGGACTTTGACACCAGCGATGTGCTGCATCGGTACTATTCATATTATTTCACGGCAAACTATGTGTACGACAGCCGTTATAGCCTGTTTGGTTCGTACCGAGTGGACCGTACCGACCTGTTCGGCACCGATCCCAAGTTTCGGGGGCGTCCCTTGTGGTCCGTGGGTGCCAGCTGGAATTTGCACAACGAGGAGTTTTTGAAGCCCATTGAGTGGATTGACGTATTGAAACTTCGTGCCAGCTTTGGCCTGACGGGCAACATTGATTCCTCTGTCTCCTCCTACCTGACAGCCAGCATGGGCACCAACCAGTATAATGGCCAATTGGTGGGCTACCTGCAGACGCCGCCCAACGACCAGTTGCGTTGGGAGAAGACAGCCACGTGGAATGCCGGCTTTGATTTCTCCCTGTGGAATTACCGTTTGAACGGTTCGCTGGATGTTTACCGCAAGAAAGGCAGCGACTTGCTGACCAGTACCGACCTGGACCCGACAACGGGCTGGACCTCGTTGACCATCAATAACGGTGAAATGAACAACACGGGTGTGGAACTGCAACTGAACGGCCGCATCCTGCCCGCCCGTAAACGTCAGGATGTCGGGATTAACCTGGGATTCAACTTGGCCTACAATAAAAACAAGGTGACGAAGGTTCCCCACAAGCCGGAGTCCGGCGAAGAGTACCTCCGTACTTCCTTGCATGAGGGATATCCGCTCAATTCCCTGTTCTCCATTGACTATGCGGGCATCATCGAAGAGGGAGGCGCTTATTTGTTGGGCTGGAAAGACAAGGAAGGCAATGTGCATACCGAGTCGGTGGCCAGCGGTGCTTTTGAGGTGGAAGATGCCGTGTTCTCCGGCACATACACGCCGACTGTCAGTGGCGCCATCACGCCCGAAGTGACTTGGAACGGCTTCAGCCTCTCGGCGATGTTCAATTTCTATGGAGGCCATTACATGCGCACGGACAATGATGTCTGGGGGTCCACCATTGGCGGCACGGGCGGTTACAAGGCCACTTTCGGCAATGGTGCCATCTCGAAAGACTACCTGCGCTATTGGCAAGGGGACAGCGACGTGCCCGCCAACGGATATATGGCCAGCAAATACACGGACATGAGTTATGGCCGCTACCGCCATACCAACATCGAACATGCCGGATACGTCAAGTTGCGCAACTTGGTCATCGGCTATGACTTCAGTGAACGGGTGTGCAAGTTTATCGGCCTGAACGATTTGCGCCTGCGCTTCCAGGTCAACAACCTTTGTACTTGGGCACGCAACAGCAAGGGCTTGGATCCCGAGGCCGTGAATCCCGTGACCGGCGCGCACTACAACCGTGTGCCGCGCAGCTATACCATGAGTTTGTTCTTTAATTTATGATTTAACTGAAAACAATGCTGACAATGAAAAAGATATTCCAAATCCTGGGAATGGTCGCCGCGCTGGGCTGTACGGCGTGTGAGGACAAATTGGACATTGTGCCTTTGGGCGAGACCACCCTTACCACGGTGGATGAACTGGAAACCCTGCTGAACCAAGAACCCTTGCTGTATCAGTTGGAGAACCATTTCGAGATATTATGCAACAATACCTATACCGACTACGATGGATTGCCGGACTTCCTCGCCAATCCGAACAGCATCATCTATGCGTTGGTCACTTATGACGAGTCGGTGGACCGGGCCAACCTGACCACTTCGAACAGCTTGTACGAGGATTTGTACAGCAATATCAATTATATGAACGTGGTCATCTCCAAAGCGCCCGAAGTGTCCGGCGATGACGCCAAACGCCGCCAGATTGTGGCCGAGGCCCGTGTGTTGCGCGCCTGGTACCATTATCTGCTGGTCAATATGTTTGCCAAGCAGTATGACGACGCGACGGCCGGCGAGCTGGGAGGCATAGCCTATGTGGACAACACCCATGTGGGCGAACAGAAGACCAAGCTGACATTGGCACAGGTGTATGAACGCATTTTGCAGGACTGCAGCGACGAGGTGTTGGCCGACCTGGTGCAAGACCACGTTTCCACTCCGTGCCGTTTCGGCCTGGATTTTGGCTACGGGGTGCGTGCCAAGGCCTTGTTCCAGATGAAGCACTATGACGAGGCCCTGCGTTATGCCAACCTGGCCTTGGGGGTGAACGCCCGCATCGAAGACCGCACCACGGTAAAGGCCACGGCCAACTGGATATTGGACGAGACCGCGCAGAACAATTATTACCTCATCTGGGCCAAGACGGGCAACATGGGCGATTTGGGCGGCTTGTGCATCAGTGCGGACCTGGCCCGGCTCATCGACCCCAACGACTATGTGTATAAGTATTATTATCAGGATGGCGCCCCGGCTTGGGCTGCCCCTTATCCTACCTTGCCGGACGGTTGCCTGCAATGCCAGGTGTGGGACATCCACTGGAATGTCTTTGGCCTCCGTGCCGAGTCCATGTATTACCTGGCTGCCGAGTGCATGATTCGTTCGGGGGAAATCCGGGAAGGACTGGCACAGGTGGACCGCGTGCGTGCCCTTCGCATCGAGGATTACCAGCCTTTTGCGGACCAAGCTGCGTCGCTGACGGAGAAGGAGGCCATGAAGCTGTTGCAAGACTCCAAGCGCGTGGAGTTCTTCAATACGTTCGAGAACTTCTGCGACCGCAAGCGTTGGAACAGCGAGGCCGATTATGCCGAGACCATCGTCCGCGACCTTGGTCCGGAGTATGGCGGCCAGGTTTCGCTCCGTCCGGATTCGCCGCTGTGGGTGTTCCCCTTCCCGCAGAATGCCGTCTTGCACAATTCGTCCCTGACGCAGAATTATTGAGCATTCAATGGTTGGTCGTATGACGAGGATGCGGACAAGTATGTGGAGTTCCAGGAGGCAGGGTTGAAGGATTGCCGCAAGTGTAAATTCTCTCTACTTTATTCTTCTTTATAATGCTACCGGGCCTTCGGAGATGGTTGCCGAAGGCCCGGTTTTTCTTGCATCAGAGTAGGCTTTTGTACAACCTTGCCATCGCCTTCTGGTACTGGTTCTCCAGTTGCAGCAGGTTACTCTGGCTCTGGTAGACCACGGACACTTCCACGAAGTATTCTATCATGCTGATTTCTCCCCCGTCCAGTGCCTTGCGGAGCAGGGTGAGGTCGCGCTGCCGGGCAAAGGTCTCGCGGTATTCC